>JAYVGI010000055.1:0-7379 GCA_043772355.1 Polaromonas sp. | reverse complement strand
CGGCCCTGTCCTTCATCGCCTTGCTGGTATGGCTGCTAGTGAGCAACACCATGGAGAACATGCGGGTACGCGGCATCCAAAGCGGCTTTGATTTTTTGTTGCAACCTGCAGGCTTTGATATTGGCGAAGACTGGATCGGCTACGAATCGAATGACCGCTACTGGAAAGCCTTTTTGGTCGGCTTGGTCAACACCCTGCGGGTGGCCATCATCGGTATTGTGCTCACCACTATTCTGGGTACCTTGCTGGGCATTGGCCGCTTCTCACGCAACGCGCTGGTGCGTGGCCTGTGCTATGGCTATGTGGAGATGTTTCGCAACATCCCCGTGCTGCTGCAGTTGCTGATGTGGTATTTGCTGTTTACCGAATACCTGCCGCAAATATCGCAAGCCTGGAATGTGGGCGACCTGCTCTTTTTAAGCAAAAACGGCATCTCGTTCCCCACCCCCGTATGGGCCTTGGGGCATACCTTGGCGGTGCTGGGCTTGCTGGCAGGCGCGGTAGCAGCTTATCTGGTTGCAGCGCGGGCACGCAAACGCTTTGAACACACCGGGCATACGCAAAAGGTGCTGTGGCAATGTATGGCCATGGTCGCTGGCGGTGCGCTGCTTGGCTGGCTGATCGGTGGTGCACCATCGCAGTGGAATATCCCTACAATGAATGAAGTGCAGGTGGAAGGCGGCGGCGCATTCACCCCCGAGTACATGACCGTGCTGATGGGCCTGGTGCTCTACACCTCTGCCTTTGTGGCCGAAGTGGTGCGCGGCGGCATTGCTTCGGTGTCGTTGGGCCAACATGAGGCCAGTGCCTCGCTGGGCCTGTCGCGCTGGCACTCCATGCGCCTGGTGGTGCTGCCGCAAGCGCTGCGGGTCATCATCCCGCCGATGACGAACCAGTTTTTAAACCTGACCAAAAACTCTTCTTTGGCAGTGGCCGTGGGCTACCCCGACTTGGTGTCGATTGCCAACACCTCGCTCAACCAAACCGGGCGGGCCGTGGAATGTATTGCCATCATCATGGCCGTTTACCTGACCACGTCCTTGCTCACCTCGGGCTTTATGAACTGGTTTAACGCCCGCGCGGCTATCAAGGAAAGGTAGGCCGATCATGACGCAAGTATTTGTCTCCTTGCCTGCACGCGCAGCCCCCATCAAAACCGAAGGGCTGGTGCCGTGGATTCGCAGCAACCTGTTTGCCAGCGTGCCCAATGCCATTCTCTCAGCAGCGCTCATCGGCCTGCTGCTGTGGGTGGTGTTTGGGGCTTTGCGCTGGGGCGTGCTCAACGCCGTGGCGACCGCCAATGCCGATATGTGCCAGGCTGCGCGTGGACTCGGTGCCTGCTGGGGCATCGTCAATGAAAAAGCGCGTTTTATTGTGCTGGGCCGCTATCCGCAGCCCGAGCATTGGCGGCCCGTCATCGCTACGCTGGCGCTGCTAGGCTTGGTGGTAGCGAGCTGCAGCCCGCGTTTCTGGAAGGCTTGGCTGCCTGCGCTGTGGGCAGTGGTTTTGGCCCTATTTTTCACCCTGATGGGCGGTGGTGTACTGGGCCTGTCCAAGGTGCCCACGGACCAATGGGGTGGCCTGCCACTGACCATCATGCTCACCGTGCTCTCCATGACCCTGGCCTTCCCCATTGCGGTGGCGGTGGCGCTGGGGCGGCGCTCAGACATGCCGGCCATCAAAAGCCTGTGCGTGATTTATGTCGAACTGGTCCGTGGTGTGCCACTCATCTCGGTGCTGTTCATGGCCTCGTTCATGCTGCCGTTGTTCATGCCTGCGGGCAAGTCGCCCGACGTGCTGATCCGCGTCATCGTCGGCATCACCTTGTTTGCTGCGGCCTACATGGCTGAGATTATTCGCGGGGGCTTGCAGTCGCTGCCCAAGGGGCAAACCGAGGCGGCGGCCAGTCTGGGCCTGGGCTACTGGCAAACGCAAATCAAAATTGTGCTGCCTCAAGCGCTGGGCGCCGTGGTGCCCAGCATCATGAACAACTTTATCTCGCTGTTCAAAGACACCTCACTGGTCACCATCGTGTCCTTGTACGAGCTCACCGGCGCGCTGGGTTTGGCGGTGGGGTCCGATCCCAACTGGCGGCCTTTCAAAATTGAGGCTTACCTGTTTATTGCAGCGATTTACTTCGGCTGCTGCTTTGCCATGTCGCGCTACAGCCTGTGGATTGAGAAGCGCCTGGCTGTGGGCAAGGCCCGCTGATCGCTCGTTGCCCACTGTGCTCTGGCCCGCTAAATAAGAAAGACATCCACATGACTGAACCCATCATCCATTTCAACAAAGTCAACAAATGGTACGGCAACAACTTCCATGTGCTGCGTGATATTGACCTGCAAATCGCGCCGGGTGAACGCTTGGTGATCTGCGGGCCCTCCGGCTCAGGCAAGTCCACGCTGATCCGCTGCATCAACGCGCTGGAAGAGTACCAAGAAGGCACGCTCACCGTGGCCGGTTCGGTGCTGGGCGACGATGTGAAAGCAATAGATGCTGTGCGCCGCCAGGTGGGCATGGTGTTCCAGCAGTTCAACCTGTTCCCGCATTTGACCGTGCTTGAAAACCTCACCCTCTCACCCACCTGGGTGGCGGGCATGCCCAAGAAAGAAGCCATTGAGCGTGCCATGGCCCAGCTAGAGCGGGTGCGCATTGCAGAGCAGGCACAAAAATACCCGCTGCAACTCTCGGGTGGCCAGCAGCAGCGCGTGGCCATTGCCCGCGCTTTGTGCCTCACACCCAAGATCATGCTGTTTGACGAGCCCACCTCGGCGCTGGATCCGGAGATGATCAAAGAAGTGCTGGACGTGATGATTGCTCTTGCCGATGGCGGCATGACCATGCTGTGCGTGACGCACGAGATGGGCTTTGCCAAGGCCGTGGCCGACCGCGTGATCTTCATGGACCAGGGCCAGATCGTCGAGCAAAACACGCCCGAAGAGTTCTTTAACCATCCCAAGACCGACCGCAGTAAAGACTTTTTGTCCAAGATATTGGGGCATTGATCGGTACAGCTTGTACTTGCTTTTGTACTTGATCAGGCGGGCGGTGCACTTGCTTTTGCACGGGATCAGGCCGACGGTGCACTTAGCTCCGCGGCTGTCCTCCGTGGCTGCCTAGGGCAGCCTACTCCCCCTTGATGCCGCTGCGCTAAGTGCACCGCCGACCTGATCTTGCGAGCTTGGTGGGTGTTCCCCCGTCAGTGCAGACACCATGCTTCCAGTGTGGCGGGTGTTCTACCGTCAATGCCGCCACTACCTCTTCAGCGCAGCGTGTCTTGCATCTTCGCATACCCATAACACTCGCTGCCCAGGCGCTTGGTGTGTACGGCGTAGCGGCATAAAGGAGGAGTGGCCGGCCATAGGCCGGCACGGGGGACAGCCGCGTAGCCGTACACACCAAGCGCTTGGGCGTACAAGCGACGTCCAAACCGCGCGCCTGGGCGAACAAGCCATGTCCAAACCACGAACGTGGGCATAAGCCCTCGTACAACCCGTTGGCGCGGCTGGCTTGCTGCGTTAAATGCAGCACACGCAGACCAAAAAAATGTGCAATTTTGGGGTAATTCCCCCTGTTTTTTGTAAGTTACTACAAAATTTGTAGCGCATTGAATCTACAATCGTGCTATGTGTCAATTGCTTGGTATGAACTCCGCCAATCCAGCGGATGTGCGCTTCTCTTTCACTGGCTTTGCAGCCCGTGGCGGGCTGACTGACCACCACGGGGACGGTTTTGGTGTCGGCTTTTTTGAAGACAAAGCCTGCCGCCTGTTCATGGACAACCAGCCCGCGTCAAACTCGCCGGTGGCTGACCTCATCAAACACTACCCCATCAAGTCGCGCAACGTGGTGGCCCATATTCGCAAGGCCACCCAGGGCGATGCCCTGCGCCTGGAAAACTGCCACCCCTTCACCCGCGAGCTGTGGGGCCGCCACTGGTTGTTTGCCCATAACGGGGACCTCAAAGGCTTTAAACCCAAGTTAACGGGCGACTACCTGCCGGTGGGCAGCACCGACAGCGAGCTGGCGTTTTGCGACATCATGCAAACCCTGCGTGCAGTGAGCCCACCCATGTGCAAAGACGGTGCCACCAGCGTGCAGCCCTGCTCGCTGGACCGCGTGTTTGACGCCTTGTGTGAGGCCACCCAGCGCACCGCCGAGCACGGCGTATTTAACTATCTGCTCTCCAACGGCCAGGCCATGTTTGCCCACTGCTCCACGCGCCTGTGGTACCTGGTGCGCCAATGGCCGTTTTCCAACGCCCAGTTGGTCGATGCCGACCTGAGCATGGACTTTGCGCAAACCAATGCCTCCAACGACCGCCTGTGCATCATCGCCACCCAGCCCCTCACCCGCAATGAAAATTGGCAGCAGCTGGGCGCTGGCCAACTGCTGTGGATAGAAGGCGGCCACATCGTGCGCCGCGAGCAATTGCAGGTAAGCGACGAAGTGCGCCGCCACAACGAAGACAACCTGGCCTGTGTGTAGCGCCATGCGCCACGGCGCGCTAAACTGCTCGCAATAACCACTTCCGTTCGGGCTGAGCTTGTCGAAGCTTTGCGAAACCGCAGGCAAACGCAGCTAATTTAAGAGTTTCAATGGTCTACCAGCTTCACCACCTCAGCACACTAGCCATTGCAGCGCTACTATCCGCCTGTGCCACTGCCCCCAGCACCCCCAGCCATTTTGCCTACACCCCTTTTCAGCAACCCGAAGGCGCATCTGGCATCACCGACAAGCCCGGCTGGGCGACAAAGAAGTTTGCCGTAGCCGCCGCCAACCCTTTGGCCACCAATGCGGGCTACCAAGTGCTCAAAGCCGGCGGCAGCGCGGTGGACGCGGCCATTGCGGTGCAAATGGTGCTCAGCCTGGTAGAGCCGCAAAGCAGTGGCATAGGCGGTGGCGCGTTTTTGCTGCACCATGATGGTAAAAATACCGAAGCTTTTGATGGCCGCGAGACCGCGCCCGCAGGCGTAGACGAAAACCTGTTTATGAAAGACGGTAAACCACTCGCCTTTTACGAGGGCGTGGTGGGTGGCCGCAGTGTGGGCGTGCCGGGCACGGTACGCATGCTGGAGCTGGCGCACCAGCAGCATGGCAAGCTAGCCTGGGCCACACTGTTTGAGCCCGCCATCGCCCTGGCCGAGGGTGGCTTTAAAGTTAGCCCGCGCCTGCACACCCTGGTCAAAGCCGAAAAGTATCTGAAAGACGACGCAGTCGCCAACGCCTACTTTTACAAACCCAATGGCGATGCGCGTGACATCGGCTTTAACCTGCGCAACCAAGCCTTTGCCGACGTGCTCAAACGCATCGCAGCCGAAGGTAGCAAGGCCCTGCACGAAGGCACTATTGCCCAGGCCATTGTCGACAAAGTGCAAAAGCACCCAGGCAACCCCGGCAAGCTGAGCATGGCCGATATGGCGCTCTACCAGCCGAAAAAGCGCGCGCCCATTTGCACTGACTACCGAGCGGCCACCGGCAAAGACTATCGCCTCTGCGGTTTTCCACCGCCCAGCTCTGGTGCTATTGCGGTGGGGCAACTATTGGGAATATTGAGCAGAACACCCGCACACACCATGCAGCCCGAGCGCCTGCTGACCGAGCCGGTGATCTACTGCATCCAAGCGCCCTGCCCTGATCGCAACGCAGGTGCACAGGTGGGCCCACCAGCAGACTGGCTGCACTACTACTTTGAAGCCTCGCGCCTGGCCTTTGCAGACCGCGCGCAGTACGTGGGAGACCCCGACTTCGTTCCCGCCCCCGGCGGCAACTGGAACACCATGCTCGCGCCAGCCTACATCGCAGAGCGCGCCCAACTCATCAGTGAGCACAGTATGAAAGCTGGCAAGCCCGGCAACCCCGGCGGCGCACCCATCGCCTTTGGCATGCCCGCCGAGCAGCCGGAATACGGCACCAGCCACATCAGCATCATCGACGGCTACGGCAACGCCCTGTCGATGACCACCACGATTGAAGACGCTTTTGGCGCACGGCAAATGGTCAACCCCAGCTCCAGCACCAGCGCAGGCGGATTTTTGCTCAACAACGAGCTGAGCGACTTTAATTTTGCGCCGAACGACGCCGAAGGCCAAGCCACCGCCAACCGCGTGCAACCCGGCAAACGCCCCCGCAGCTCGATGAGCCCCACTCTGGTGTTTGACAAAGCCACCGGCCAAGTAGTGATGAGTGGCGGCAGCCCCGGGGGCGCGGTCATCATCCACTACACCGCCAAAACCCTCTACGGCGTACTCAACTGGGGTCTGAACACCCAGCAAGCCATTAACCTGCCCAACTTTGGCCTCACCAGCCCCGCGCTAGGTGCACCCGTGCTGCTGGAAGAAAAACGCTTCCCTGCAGCCACCGTACAAGCCCTCAAAGCGCGTGGCCATGAAGTGCGCGAACAAAACATGACCAGCGGCCTGCAAGCCATCGGGCGCACACCCAGCGGTTTTTTTGGCGGCGCAGACCCTCGGCGCGAGGGTGTGGTGATGGGGGATTAGTGGGGTATACCCGCCCAAGCATAGTCACGGCATCGCTTGGAGTTGGCGGCAATTGGTCGACGTGCAGACCCTATAGCCACACCACTGCACGCTCTCAGCGCCCCGCTGTGCGCTACGCATTTCGTAGCTGTTACCGCTTTATTCTTCATGGCTAATTCCATTTCTACATCATTAATGTCTAGGCGCGGAGCCGCAGACAGTGCTGTCGCACGGCAAGGCGACGCAACAACGACAGTAATGATTTAGAAATGGAATAAGCCGTCATATCGTCTAAAAAAGCGATTCTTGAACAGCCCCAGGTGGCACAAACGCCTGCACATCCAGCTCCACACGCGCGCGGCTAAATCCCAGCCGCTGAGTCGCTTTTTCAAAACGCGTGGCGATCAGCTGCGACCACACGCCATGGCCCTTCATGCGGCTGGCAAAGTCGCTGTCGTAGTCGCGTCCTCCCCGCATCTCTCGCACGCGGGCCATCACCCGCTCGGCGCGCTGCGGGTAGTGCTGCTGTAGCCACTCCTGGAACAGCGGGTTGAGCTCCCATGGCAAACGCAGCACGGTGTAAAACGCGCTGCGTGCGCCCGCAGCCCACGCGGCCTCCGGCACCTGCTCCATGTCTTCGTTGATAAACGGAATTTGCGGTGCCACGCTCACGCCCACGGGGATGCCTGCGCGGGCCAACGCCTCGATGGTGCGCAACCGGCGATGCGGCGCTGCGGCGCGCGGCTCCAAAAGGCGGGCCAGCTTGGCGTCCAGGGTGGTGATCGTCACGTATACCGCTGCGAGCTTATTCCATTTCTACATCATTAATGTCTAGGCGCGGAGCCGCAGACAGTGCTGTAGCACGGCAAGGCGACGCAACAACGACAGTAATGATTTAGAA
>JAYVGI010000054.1:0-12030 GCA_043772355.1 Polaromonas sp. | reverse complement strand
TTCTAAATCATTACTGTCGTTGTTGCGTCGCCTTGCCGTGCTACAGCACTGTCTGCGGCTCCGCGCCTAGACATTAATGATGTAGAAATGGAATAAGCTGGTTGGCTGGCATCAGCTCGGGAAGTTTTGCTGCAAAAATCCTACGAAAACACGCGATCAGTGAAGTAATTTTCTTGAGTTGGTCGCCGCGCCTTTCTCCAGATTTTTCATCAAAACCACGCCGAACTGCTGCTTGACTGGTGTGGTCGAGTTCTTTTGCGCGCGGAGCGATCGCGTTTTGATGCTACATTGCGCTCTAGCCATCTAATCAATAGCGCAAGCAGCTACTCTTTTGGTAGTGATCACGCTCGCAAAAAACGCACCACCGCCGCACGGGAAAAACCTCAACTCGCGACCACCGAGCCTACCGCACACCACGCCCGCACGAGACAAAAGTACACCAGTCAGCAAGCGGTGATGGAGCGTGTTTGTGATGAAAAATCTGGAGAAAGGCGCGGGGACAAACTGAAGATGACTACCAAACCAGTCGCGTGTTTTCGCAAGATTTTTGCAGCACAAATTCCTCCGTCGCCGCAACGCGACCAAGGCGGATCAGTACTCTTCAAACTCGCGCAATAGTGTGCCCAAGGTAGGGCAGACATCTTCACGCCTGAGCCACAACGTCACCAAGCTAGGCAGACATCTTCAAACCCAAGAAGCAACGCGACCCAAGCTACCGCACCCCATGCGCCTGCAGCAACACCACCAGCGCCCCCGCACCCCCCTGCGCTGGCGTGGCTTGCACAAAAGCCAGCACCTGGTTTTTCTGAATCAACCAACTGTGCACTTTATTTTTCAGTACCGGTACCTTGCCGGGTGACCCCAAGCCCTTGCCGTGCACCACCCGCACGCAGCGCAGGCCGTGCTTGTAGCTCTCGCGGATAAAGCTGCCTAGCGCCTCGCGCGCCTCATCGGTACGCAGGCTGTGCAGGTCTACCTGGGCCTGGATGCTCCAGTCGCCCTTGCGCAGCTTGCGCGTCACGTCGATACCAATGCCGGGGCGGCGAAAGCTCAAGGTTTCGTCGGCATCCAGCAGGCTGCTGGTGTCCCACGCGTCACTCATGGTCTCGCGCAGTACTTTTTGCTCGTCTAGCTGCTGCTGCGCCGGGATGGGGGCGGGTTGCTCTGGTGCCAGCAGGGCATGGTCTTTGCGGGGCAGGGGTTTGACTTTGCCCACAAAGCTGGCAAAAATTTCTTTTTCTTCACGCAGCTTTTTAGCTTGTGCGATGCGCGTCGCCTCTAGTGCCACCCGCTCGGCGGCTTGGCGGTCGATTTCTTTTTTAACGCTTTTCAAGTCGGCCAGGCTGACCAGTTTGGTGGCTTTCATGCGCGGCCCCCTGCGCCGGGTATCAGACCCAGCTCCACCATCGAGACCGCCGCACTGGCGCTGACGATGATGTGGTCCAGCACGCCAATGTCAATCAAGCCCAGGGCCGCGCTGAGCTTGCTGGTCATGGCAACGTCTGCCGGGCTGGGGGTGGGCTGGCCACTGGGGTGGTTGTGCGCCAGCACCACGTTGCTGGCGCGGTGGTGCAGGGCGCGCAGCACCACTTCGCGCGGGTACACGCTGGTGTGGGTGAGGGTGCCGCGAAACAGCTCTTCGATGCCCAGCAGCTCTTGCTGCACGTTAAAAAACAGCACCGCAAACACCTCATACGGCTTGCTGCCCAGGTGCAGGCGCACATAGTCGCGCAGTTGCTGCGGTGTTTCGATGCTGGGTTTGGCTTGCAGTTGTTCGGCCAGCGCGCGGCGGGCCAGCTCCAGCACAGCCACTACCTCGGCGCGCTTGGCGGGCCCCAGACCTTTGATGCGTTTTAAATCCTCAGCCGAGGCACTGAGCAGCCCCGCCATGCCGCCAAAGCTGTCCAGCAGCTCCTGGGCCATCACCAGCACGTTTTTGCCCTGTATGCCAGTGCGCAGCAGCAGGGCCAGCAGCTCGGCATCGCCCAAGGCTTGCGGGCCGCGTGCCAGCAGCTTCTCGCGGGGGCGGGCATCAGGGGGCAGGGATTTAAGCAGCATGATTCTGGCTAAAAAGCGGGGGGTTAGGGATGGTTTCTACAATAGGGCATTGCGCACCGCAGTTTACGCACATTTTCATGCCCCTCCCACTTACGTTCACCACTACGTTCCCCGCCCATGCCCCACATCGAAGCCAGCTCTTTTCTCACCCTACATTACCGCTTAAGCGGCCCGGCAGGCGACATCATCAATACCTTTGACGGTAAACCCGCCACCTTGTCGCTGGGCGCAGGCGAGCTCTCACCCGCTGTCGAGCAGCGCCTGCTGGGGCTACAGGAGGGCGCGCGCAGCACCTTTGCCCTGCCCGCTGGCGAGGCCTTTGGCCCGCGCAACCCCGACATGCTGCAATGGGTGGCCAAAAAGCTGCTCACCCAGCTGGGCGACCCGCTGGAAAAATATGCCGCTGGCGATGTGGTTCAGTTTCCTACGCCCGATGGCCTGGGCCAGTACGCAGGCGCAGTGGTGCAGGCCGATGAAGGCCGCGTGTTGTTTGACTTTAACCACCCGCTGGCTGGCCAGCCGGTGACGTTTGAAGTGCATGTGATTGGAGTGTTGTGATGGTGAACGAAATCCTTTTAGCTGAACCGCGCGGCTTTTGCGCGGGCGTAGACCGCGCGATTGAAATCGTGGAGCGTGCGCTGCAAAAGTTTGGCAGTCCCATCTACGTGCGCCACGAAATTGTGCACAACACCTATGTGGTGAACGACCTGAAAGCCAAAGGCGCTATATTTATTGAAGCATTGGAAGATGTGCCTGAAGGCGCTACCCTCGTGTTCAGCGCGCATGGCGTGCCTAAATCAGTCGAGCAAGAAGCTGTAAGAAGGGGCTTTCAAATCTTTGACGCCACCTGCCCCTTGGTCACCAAAGTGCACGTGGAGGTAGCCAAGTTGCACAAAGAAGGTTACGAGTTCATCATGATCGGCCACAAAGGCCACCCCGAGGTGGAAGGCACGATGGGGCAGCTGGACTACGGCATCCACTTGGTGGAAGATCTGGAGGGTGTGGCCCATGTGCAGCCGCTGCAAACCGCAAAACTGGCGGTGGTAACCCAAACCACCCTGAGCGTAGACGACACCGCCGAGATCCATGCCGCCATTCGCGCGCGTTTTCCCCAGGTGCGCGAGCCCAAGCAGCAAGACATTTGCTACGCCACCCAAAACCGCCAAGACGCTATCAAGGTCATGTCGCCGCAGGTAGAGCTGGTGATCGTGGTGGGCAGCCCCACCAGTTCCAACAGCAACCGGTTGGCCGAGCTGGCCCGCAAACTGGGCGTGAGGAGCTACATGATAGATAGCGCTGCGGAACTTCAGCCGCAGTGGTTTGAAGGTGTTGCCCGCGTAGGCCTGACCGCCGGTGCCTCTGCGCCCGAGGTGTTGGTGAAAGAAGTGATCGAGCGCATCAAAGCGCTGGGCGCGGTGGCGATACGCAAAATGGACGGCATTGAAGAGACCATCAAATTCCCGCTGCCCAAAGGCCTCAAGCTCGCGGCCAGCGAGCATATTGCCGACTCTATACTGCACGCCAGTGGAAAGTAGCGCTGTGATAGACCTACTACGCTCTGAAATTAATAGCTGCTTGCGCAATATAGACGGTGGCTATAGGCACTTTATCCATCAAACCCCACTGTGGGTCATGCCCGGCAGGGCGCTGGGGGTAAATTGCGCGCAAGTGTGGCTCAAGCTGGAGCATCTACAAACTGGCGGCAGCTTTAAAGTGCGTGGCGCACTTCACCGGCTGTTGTCCAACGCCGTGCCCGCCAGTGGCGTGGTGATCGCCTCGGGCGGCAACGCGGGCATTGCCTCTGCGCTCGCAGCGCGCGAACGTGGTGTGCCCTGCGAAGTGTTTCTGCCAGAAGTCTCGACCGAGGCCAAGCGTGCCCGCCTGCGCGCTATCGGCGCTACGGTCACCGTGACTGGCGTAGCCTACGCCCAAGCCTACGCCGCCAGCGTAGAGCGCCAAAAAATCACAGGTGCATTGCAAAACCACGCCTACGACCAGATCGAAGTGGTAGCCGGCGCAGGCACAGTAGCCGCCGAGACCGAGGCCCAGCAACGCGCGCTGCCCGACACGATGCTGGTTAGCGTGGGCGGCGGCGGGCTGATAGCGGGCATTGCGGCGCACTGCCAGGGTCGCAGCAAGGTGATTGCGCTAGAGCCGCGCTTGGCGCCCACCTTGTATGAAGCGCGCAAGGCCGGCCAGCCGGTAGACGTAGCCGTCAGCGGTGTGGCAGCCGATTCACTGGGGGCCAAGCGCATTGGCGCTATAGCCTGGCAGGTGCAGCACACTGCCGTGCACGACGCGCTGCTGCTGGAAGACGATGCCATTCGCGCTGCCCAGCTGTGGCTGTGGCGCGAGCTCAAACTTGCGGTAGAACCCGCCGCAGCGCTGGGCTTGGCAGCCCTGCAAACCGGCGTGTACCAGCCGCGCGCCGACGAGACCGTGTGCCTGGTGCTGTGCGGTGCAAATATCGACCCAGCGAGCCTGAACGGGTAAATTGCCGCCGCAAGAGAGGGTAACAACACCTGATGCCCCTGAGCCGAGAGCAGACCCCTGCCAGACCCAGGTTGACACCGCAGGAACTCCTTAATCCATAGCGGCTACCCTATATTTCCTCATGGCTAATGCCCGATAAGTAGCTGAAAACGGCTTGAAACCAGTGAACTCCGGATTTTCAGCCGATTTGCAGGCTCCCAGAGCCTGCCAAAACGGCAAATTTTCCCGTTTTTAGGTATCAATCACCTGTTAGCCATGGAAGAATATGCGGTAGCCGCTACGTAATATATAGCGGATAGTTTCTCGAAGGGGGTCTTGCTGTCGGCTCTGGCGGCAAAAATGGTGGCTGAGCGCTTCATCCGGCATCATTTGATCAAATTTTTCTTAAAACCCGTGTACCCCACTGCCCTGCTTACACGAAGTGCTACGGTTTAGTGAGTAACAAGGTTTCCAAACTGTCCGCCAAGTCAAAGCGCCGCAACGTGCCCCGAGTTTTTTATACGCCGTGAAACTACAATCACACCATGCTAGACACCACACTCCTTCGCAAAGACCTCGCCGGGGTCGTTGCCGCGCTGCAAAAGCGCAAAAATCCGCAGCTGTTCCTGGACGTGGACAAGTTCACCCAGCTAGACGCTGAGCGCAAAACCATCCAGGTGCGAACCGAAGAGCTGCAAGCCAAGCGCAACAGCCTGTCCAAATCCATCGGCATGCTCAAAGCCAAAGGTGAGAGCACCGATGCGGTGATGGCCGAGGTCGCCACCTACAAAACCGAGCTGGAAGCGGGCGAAATCCGCACCGCTGCCATCGCGGCCGACCTCAACGCCATGATGATGACGTTGCCCAACCTGCCGCACGAGAGCGTGGCCGTAGGCGCAGACGAATCAGGCAATGTAGAGGTGCGCACATGGGGCGCCATCCGCAAGTTTGATTTTCAAGTCAAAGACCATGTAGACGTAGGCACGCCGCTGGGCCTGGACTTTGACACCGGTGCCAAGCTCTCTGGTGCACGCTTTACCCTCATGCGCGGCCAGATTGCCCGGCTGCACCGCGCGCTGGCCCAGTTCATGCTGGACGTGCAAACCGCCGAGCACGGCTACACCGAGTGCTACACCCCCTATGTGGTGAACGCTGACACCTTGCGCGGCACCGGCCAGTTGCCCAAATTTGCAGACGACTTGTTTGCCGTCAAAAAAGGCGGCCAGGAAGGCGAGAGCGAAGCCCTGTACCTCATTCCCACCAGCGAAGTGACGCTGACCAACACTGTAGCGGGTACCCTCCTGGCAGAGAGCGATTTACCCATCAAGCTCACCGCCCACAGCCCGTGCTTTCGCTCCGAGGCAGGCAGCTACGGACGCGATGTGCGTGGCTTGATCCGTCAGCACCAGTTTGACAAAGTAGAGATGGTGCAAATCGTCCATCCCGACAAAAGCTACGAAGCCCTGGAGCAAATGACCGGCCATGCCGAAGCTATTTTGCAAAAACTGGCCTTACCCTACCGCGTGATGGCCCTGTGCACCGGCGACATGGGCTTTACAGCCGCCAAAACCTACGATCTGGAAGTGTGGCTGCCTGCGCAAAACACCTACCGCGAAATCAGCTCGGTGAGCAATTGCGAGGCTTTCCAGGCCCGCCGCATGCAAGCGCGCTTTAAAAACGCCCAAGGCAAAAACGAGCTGGTGCACACCCTGAACGGCTCCGGCCTGGCCGTAGGCCGCACCTTGGTGGCTGTGCTGGAGAACTACCAAAACGCCGATGGCAGCGTCACCGTGCCAGAAGCGCTTAAGGCCTACATGGGCGGTGCGACCACGATAAGCGCATAAAAGCAGTCCGCAAGCCTGCTAAAATACGCCCTTCGGACAAAACGAAGCATCGCGGAGAGGTGGCAGAGTGGCCGAATGTACCTGACTCGAAATCAGGCGTAGCGCAAGTTACCGTGGGTTCGAATCCCACCCTCTCCGCCAGATACAGCAACAGGTTTACGCTATATTAAATGTAGCGTAAACCTTTTTTATTGGCGCAATTGTCAACCAAGTGTTAATGCAGCTAAAGGGTTGTTCGCAATCACTTTGTCCAAATGGCCTTCTGCCAGGTGCGCATAACGCATAGTCAGCTTCAGGTCTGCATGCCCAAGGATTTTTTGCAAACTCGAAATGTCGTTCGTGGCCAGGACGACAAAGCTGGCAACGGGGTGGCCCAATCCGCATGCGGTCGTTTGAAGTATTCATAGACAAACCATTCAATTTGTCGTAACATACAAACATTACCGCATCGGAGGACTTATCATGCCTGTACTCACATTTTCCAGTCGAGATTTCACGCGCGATGTGTCAGCGGCCAAGCGCGCAGCCGCTGAGGGGCCGGTATTTATTACTGATCGTGGATATCCAGCTTTTGCGCTCCTCAGCATAGAAGACTACTACCGCATTACGGGGACAAAAGAAACATCGCTGCTCGATGTCATGGATAGCATCTCCTGCGGGGGCGCCATAGAGTTCGAGCCAGCAAAGCTGGATATGCAGTTCAAAGCCGCTGATTTCGATTGAGCCTAGCACTGTGTACCTACTCGATACCAACGTAATTTCTGAACTGCGCAGTGGCAAACCAAAGCAATCCCAGTTGGTGCGTAACTGGGCAGCAACCCAACGAAGCAACAAGCTGTACCTATCTGCAATCACAATTCTCGAACTGGAAATTGGGGTGCGTTTGTTTGAACGTCGCACACCACCACAAGGCCAAACGCTACGCAGGTGGCTGGATGGAGTTCGTAAAGAGTTTTCAGGTCGAATTTTGCCTTTTTCCGAAAACACAGCCCTGATCTGCGCGCCGCTTCATGTGCCTAATAAACAAGCCGATCGTGATGCCATTATTGCGGCAACTGCACTGGAGCATGGTTTTACGGTGGTTACTCGCAACGTGAAAGACTTCAAGAATTCAGGCGCTAGTATCGTTAACCCATGGGGAAAAGAGCCAGTTTAAATCAGGCCTACCGCAAGGTACCGTGGGTTCGAATCCCACCCTCTGCGCCAAGCTTTGGCTTGCTTATTTTTTCGCCGGCGGTGGCGGTGGTGGCGCAGGCAGCAATCGGCTCTCAAAAGCAATCTGGCTGCCATTGAGCCGCACCTTCAAATCCACCACTTTGCCAATATCGATAGTGTGCACATCGCGCCAGCGGGCGCGCTCCAGGTCTCGGTAGGCCACCATCACGCCAATCGCTTTCACCTCGGGCCCAAACTTCATGGGCAAGGCCTTTTGGTCACCCGGGCGCATTAAAAACTCTTCGCGTTGTACCAGCTCGCTACCTAAAGTGGCGGTGTCCTTGTCAAACAGCGAGAAAAAATCGGCCGCCTCGAAGGGGGCCGCCGACTTCAACGCATAAATACGCACCGTGACGGGCGAGGCGCGCTTTCGCGCATCGGGATTCACATCCGCTCCAGCCAACACTTGTAGTTGTATCTCAGAGATCACAGGTGGCGGCGGTGGAGGCGGGGGAGCCGGGGGAGCCGGGGGCTTGGCGCATGCAGCGACAGCCAAAATGCCCAAAGTCAAGGCCAACCGGCTCAGGCGGTGCCGCGCACCATCAGCACGTTGTAGCAGGTGGGTAAGGAGTAAAACGAAGCGCAAAACGGCCACTGACGAGGCATGCAACATAGGGATTCCTTCTACGGTTTAGGCTGTCAAAGGCCTGGGTAAGCGTATCACATCCGAGCAAAATTGGCACCCATTTTCCCTACTTGAAATTCTGGCGTGGCCATTCGTTTTGTTGATTAAGCCCCAAAGATAAGGGGATTCCGAGGCATTTTTAAAGAGGCAATATGCTCAGTACTGCATCCGTCGAATCCCTGCTCAGCCCCATCAGCGAGGCCAAGCCCAGCGGGGATGATCTTGAGTACGATCCAGCGTTTACCGCGCTGGAGGCCGACGCACGGCCCAAAGACGAGCAGCAGTTTGGCGACACCGTCATACCCGCCGTCGAACCCGAATGGCGGGTGCTCATCGGCAGCGCCACCGAGCTGCTGGGGCGCTCCAAAGACGTTCGCGTTGCCGTGCTGGCCCTGCGCGCCGCTACCCGCACTCAGGGCATAGCCGGGTTTTCATTGGGCCTTACCCTGCTGCTGGAGCTGCTAGAGCGGTTTTGGGACACCATTCACCCCCAGCTTGATGCCGATGACGACAACGACCCCACCATGCGGCTCAACGCTCTGGCTCCGCTGGGCGACAGCAACAACGGCTGCATTGTGCTGCGCGACCTGTACGACTGCGCCATAGGCACCTCCCGCACGGTGGGTGCCATTCGGGTGCGCGACTTGGCCATTGCCCATAGCAAACTAGCCCCTTCGGGCAGCGACCCTGGCTACACCATGGCGCAGGTAGAGGGTGCGCTGCAAGACATCTACGCCGCCCAGCCCGAGGTGATCGAGACCGCCATTGGCGTAGCTGCTTTGGTGCAAAAACTGGAAACCCTCATCGAGGAAAAAACCGGTAGAGCGGCTGACATCGACCTCAAGCCTCTGCGCGGCATTACCCATGTGCTGCGCCAGGCCTGCCAGACCGCGACGGGCACAGCTACTAGTGCACAGGGCGATGCAGCAGGTGAGCAGGCAGGCGCTGGCGCTGCAGTGGGCGTTGCAAGCGCTGGCGGCGCTATTCGCGGCGAGATCAGCAGCCGCCAAGACGCGCTGCTCATGCTCGACAAAGTGATTGCGTTTTTGGAAAGAACCGAGCCCGGCAACCCCGCCCCGCTGCTGATCCAGCGCGCTAAACGGCTGGTGGGTGTGAGCTTTATGGACATCATGAACGACCTGGCGCCCGACGCGCTGGGAAGCATTCAAAACATCACGGGCCGACCGCCGTAATCCCCATTTTGTATCCCACAGAGCTTCTCCCACTCAATTCTCTCAGTTTCATACCGTTCACTAACCTAAGGAAACCACCATGGCCACTAGCAGTCAAAAATTCGTCGCCCGCAACCGCGCTCCCCGAGTTCAAATTGAATACGATGTCGAACTCTATGGCGCGCAAAAAAAGGTGCAGCTCCCCTTCATCATGGGCGTGCTGGCCGATCTGTCTGGCAAACCGGCCGATCCACTGGCCCCAATCGGTGACCGTAAGTTTTTAGAGTTTGATACCGACAACTTCGACACCCGCATGAAGGCCATGAAGCCCCGTGCCGCTTTCTCGGTTCCCAACGCCCTGACAGGCGAGGGCGATATGAAGGTAGACATTACCTTTGAAAGCATGGATGACTTCTCCCCCGCCAACGTGGCCCGCAAGGTGGACTCGCTTAACAAACTGTTAGAAGCCCGTACCCAGCTGTCCAACCTGGTCACCTACATGGACGGTAAAGGCGGCGCAGAAGAGCTGCTGGCCAAAGTGATGGAAGACCCGGCCCTGTTGCAAAGCCTGGCCGCCAGCAAAAAAGCCGAAGACGCTGCGCCACCAGCCGCCTAAAGCCACACCACCCGTTTAAGCAACCACACCAGGAGAATCAATATGGCTGAACAACTTGCCCAAGACAGTGCAATCCAAGGCGTAACCTACGAAGGTGGCGACTTCGCCTCCCTACTGCAGAAAGAATTTAAACCCCGCAGCAACGAAGCCAAAAGCGCCGTCGAAGCTGCCGTGCAAACCCTGGCCCAGCAAGCGCTGAGCCAAACCAAGCTGATTGGCAAAGATGTGACCCAGTCCATCAACGCCATGATCGCCGCGATAGACGAAAAGCTCTCCGCTCAGATCAACGTGATTTTGCACAACGCCGAGTTTCAAAAGCTCGAAGGCGCATGGCGCGGCTTGCACTATATGGTGAACAACACCGAGTCAGACGAGCATTTGAAAATCCGGGTGATGGACATCTCCAAGCAAGAGCTGGGCAAAACCCTCAAGCGCTTCAAAGGCGCAGCCTGGGACCAAAGCCCGCTGTTCAAGAAAGTGTATGAGGAAGAGTACGGCCAGTTTGGTGGCGAGCCTTTTGGTGCCATCGTAGGCGACTACCACTTCGACCAAAGCCCACCCGACGTAGAACTGCTGGGCGAGATGGCCAAAATTGCTGCCTCGGCGCACGCCCCTTTCATCACCGGCGCAGGCCCGTCGCTCATGCAAATGGAATCTTGGCAAGAGCTGGCCAACCCACGCGACTTGACCAAAATATTTTCCACCCCAGAGTACGCAGGCTGGCGCAGCCTGCGCGAGTCAGATGACTCCAAATACCTGGGCATGTGCATGCCCCGCTTCTTGGCCCGCACACCTTATGGTGCCAATACCAACCCGGTAGAAGAGTTTGACTTTGAAGAAGACACTGCGGGTGCCGACCATGGCAAATACACTTGGGCCAACGCAGCGTATGCCATGGCCACCAACATCAACCGCTCGTACAAACAATACGGCTGGGGCTCACGCATTCGCGGCATCGAGTCGGGCGGCGCGGTAGAAAACCTGCCTCTGCATACCTTCCCTACCGACGACGGCGGTGTAGACCAAAAATGCCCCACCGAAATCGCCATCAGCGACCGCCGCGAGGCCGAGCTGTCCAAGGCCGGTTTGCTGTCCCTTATCCACCGCAAAAACTCCGACTTTGCCGCCTTCATTGGCGCCCAGTCGCTCAACAAGCCTGCGGAGTATGACGACCCCGATGCCACGGCCAACGCCAACCTCGCAGCACGCCTGCCCTACCTGTTTGCCTGCAACCGCTTTGCCCACTACCTCAAGTGCATCGTGCGCGACAAGATCGGTAGCTTCAAAGAAAAAGACGAAATGCAGCGCTGGCTGAACGCCTGGATCATGAACTATGTAGACGGCGACCCAGTCAACTCTTCAGAAACCACCAAGGCACAAAAGCCGCTGGCCGCCGCAGAGGTGATTGTGGAGGAGATTGAAGGCAACCCAGGCTACTACAGCAGCAAGTTCTTCCTGCGTCCGCACTACCAGTTGGAAGGCCTTACGGTGTCGCTGCGTTTGGTGTCTAAACTGCCATCGGGTAAGGCAGGCGGATAGTCCACACACATTGGAGTTTCCGAGTACAAGGGGCTACATTGCTGTAGCTCCTTTTTTTATGTGTCAAATTTTGTAGCTTGAGAAAAATGGAGTTTGAAAAAGCTTCTTTATCTCGTTCTATGGGTACGCGGCAGGATTTACCACTAAACCGGCAAGTCTCCAAGCGAGTGACTGACCACCCCACGCGGCAAGCCGCATTTTTAACCTGAATGGAGAACTGACATGAGTATCGACTGCCACTTGAAACTAGACGGCGTAAAAGGTGAGTCCACCCACGCTAAACACAAAGACGAGATCGCACTGCAAAGCTGGAGCTGGGGCGTAGCCAATAGCAGTAACAGCAGCGGCGGCGGCCTGGCTGTAGGCAAGGGCAAGCCCCAAGACGTGCAGTTCACCAAGAAGTACGACAACGCATCGCCCGTGCTGTCCAAAAACTGCGCCGCAGGCAAGCACTTCAAAGATGCCACCATCTCCATGTCTTTGGCAGGC
>JAYVGI010000053.1:0-18562 GCA_043772355.1 Polaromonas sp. | reverse complement strand
CAGCGATGTACTCAAGTTGAACTTCAGCGCCGAAGGCGGCAGCATTGCGCGCGCAGAGCTGCTCAAGCACGTCGAAGGCGATCAAAAAGACAAGAAAATCGTCATCTTGCTGGACAACAGCAGCGCCCGCGCCTACGAGTCGCAATCGGGCTTCGTAGGCATGGCCGGCCAAGCCACTTTGCCCAACCACAAAACCGTCATGCAGTTTACCGGCGAGCGAGCCCTGAAAGACGGCCAGAACGAACTGGTGGTGCGCTTTGAGTCACCCGAGCAGGGCGGCATCAAATACGTCAAGACCTACACCCTCAAGCGCGGCGCCTACGACATTGCCGTCAAGCACGAAGCCATCAACGCAGGGAGCACGCCCGTCTCGGCCCAGCTCTATATGCAGCTGGTACGGGACGGCAACAAACCACCAGGCGAGTCAGCCTTCTACAGCACCTTCACTGGCCCGGTGGTGTACACGGCCGAGAAAAAATACCAAAAAGCCGAGTTCACCGACATTGAGAAAAACAAGACCGACTTCCAAAAAACCTCGACCAGCGGCTACGTGGCCATGGCCCAGCACTACTTTGCCAGCGTCTGGCTGCTGCCCGACGGCATCCAGCGCGAGCTGTACATGCAAAAGGTCAAAGACAATTTGTACTCGGTGGGCATGAAAGCCCCGATGCTTGCCATTGCCCCCGGCACTACGCAAGCCACCGACACCAAGCTATTCATTGGCCCCCAGGTAGAGAACAATCTGGAAGCCCTGTACCCAGGCCTGGAGCTGATCAAAGACTACGGTGTGCTGACCATTTTGGCCAAGCCGATGTACTGGGTGATGGAAAAGCTGCACGGCTTTATTGGCAACTGGGGCTGGACCATCATCGCGCTGGTGTTGCTGATCAAAGCCGCTTTCTATTGGCTCAACGCCAAGGCCTACTCCAGCATGGCCAAGATGAAAGCTGTGAACCCCAAGATCATGGAAATGCGCGAGCGCCTCAAAGACAAACCGCAAGAGATGCAGCAGCAAATGATGAAGATCTACAAGGAAGAAAAAGTCAACCCCATGGGCGGCTGCTTCCCCATCATGGTGCAGATCCCCGTGTTTATTTCGCTGTACTGGGTGCTGCTGTCTTCGGTCGAATTCCGTGGTGCGCCATGGATGGGCTGGATTACCGACCTGTCTTTGCCCGACCCGTTCTTCTTGCTGCCGATCATCATGACGCTTACCACCATGCTGCAAACCGCGCTGAACCCCGCACCACCCGACCCGATGCAGGCCAAGCTGATGTGGTTCATGCCGCTGGCGTTCTCGGTGATGTTCTTCTTCTTCCCCGCCGGTTTGGTGCTGTACTGGATCACCAACAACGTGCTGTCGATTGCCCAGCAATGGCTGATCAACACCCGCATGGGCGTGCCGCCGCAGTTCAACCTGCCGGACTTTTTGAAAAAGAAGCCGGCTGATGCGGCGAAGAGCTAAATTTCCTCATTAGCTACTTGCCAAAAAAAAGGCTCGCTTCGCGAGCCTATTTTCGTGGCGGCCTCAATTGAACCGCCAACATATTCCATCACATGAACCACGACGCAACCCCAGCAGCTTAAGATCAGCACATGCTCTCTCGCCATGCTGACCCCATCGCCGCCATCGCCACCGCCCCGGGGCGTGGCGCGGTGGGCATCGTGCGGGTGTCGGGCGCGTCGGTGCAGTCCATCATCGACGCGCTGTGCGGCAAGGCGCTCAAGCCCCGGGAGGCCACATACTTGCCTTTTAAATCAGCCGACGGTTGCGCGATAGACCAAGGCCTGGCCATCCACTTCCCTGGGCCGCACAGCTACACCGGTGAAGACGTGCTGGAGCTGCAAGCCCACGGCGGGCCGGTGGTGCTGCAGCTCTTGCTGGCGCGCTGCCTGGAGGCTGGTAAAGAAATTCGTTTGCGCGTCGCCGCCCCTGGTGAGTTCACCGAACGGGCTTTTCTGAACGACAAAATCGACCTGGCGCAGGCCGAGGCGATCGCCGACCTGATCGACGCCAGCACCGAGGCCGCTGCCCGCAGCGCCAGCCGCTCGCTGGCAGGCGTGTTCTCGCGCGAGGTGCACAGCTTGCGTGATGCGCTCATCCACCTGCGCATGCTGGTCGAGGCCACGCTGGACTTTCCTGAAGAAGAAATAGACCATCTGACACGCGGCAATGCGCGCGGCCAGCTATTACATTTAGAGCACACCGCCGCCCAGCTGCTGAACAAAACCCAGCAAGGCGCGCTCTTGCGCGAAGGCATCAAGGTGGTGATAGCCGGGCAACCCAACGCTGGTAAAAGCTCACTGCTCAACGCCCTGGCGGGGGCTGAGCTGGCCATCGTTACGCCCATTGCAGGCACCACCCGCGACAAGGTGCAGCAAACCATCCAGATCGACGGCGTGCCGCTGCACATCATCGACACCGCCGGGCTGCGCGATAGCCTGGATGAGGTAGAGCGCATCGGCATTGCGCGCACGTGGGATGAAATTCAAGGTGCTGATGCGGTGATTCATCTGCACGATTTGGCTGCCACCACGCATCCAGAGACTGCTGGGCAAACCATCGCGGCTGACGCACAGTTGGCGCAGACGATTGGGTTGAAGGTTTCCAGAAACATCCCGGTAGTGCAAATTTGGAACAAGCTGGATGCTATTGCGGCCAATGCTGCCTTGCCTGACTCCATAGCCGGGTTGGCGCTAACCCAGAGCGGCATACCAGACAAGCCAGCCCTCGATCAAACGACAACAACCGCTCAAGCGCCCACCAGCGACAGCATCGCCATCAGCGCCAAAACCGGCCAAGGCATCGAGCAGCTGCGCAAAAAGCTCTTGGACATCGCTGGTTGGCAGTCAGCCCCCGAGGGCGTCTTCATCGCCCGCGAGCGCCATGTGCAAGCCCTCAAGGCGGTGCAGGCCCACCTGGAGCTAGCAGCGCAGCACTTAGCCGCCAAAGCCCAAAGTCTGGACCTGCTGGCCGAAGAGCTGCGCCTGGCGCAAAACGCCCTGGGCAGCATCACCGGCGAGTTCAGCGCGGACGATTTGCTAGGCGAGATTTTTTCTCGCTTTTGCATTGGAAAATAAGCGGCGTGCTCCAATCCTGCTGCGTGACGGAGATCGAGTTTGGTGGTGCGCTTGGGTCAATAGACCGCGCTGGCCGCAGTACATTTCCGACTCCCTCTCCCGCACTGCGGGAGAGGGCTGGGGTGAGGGTGTCCCCCTGCACCCAACTCAGCAGGCGCTACTCTGGTTTGCACTCTGGCAATGCACTCACTCTTTTTACCGTAGCACTCCGTCTAAGCAGGGCAGTGGGGTACATGGGTACAGATTAAAAATTGGAGTTTTTTCCGTATAGCGCCGCCGCGCATCGAAAACCTGCCGCGCAGACCGTCCACCGACCCTCTTCGGCAAAACAGACACTCTCTATTCCATAGCGGCTCCCGCATGTTTCTTGCTGGCTATAGCGCCATAAGATCTAAAAACAGCGCTCGAACAGGCAAAGTTGCCGTTTTCAGCCGACCATCAGGCTCCAAGGGCCGCCCCGAGCGCTCCACAACGGCGATTTTGAACTGTTTTCGGTATCTATCAGCCATTAGCCAGCAAAAAATATAGCTTAGCAGCTACGCAATACATAGCGGGCAGGTTCTCGTAGTGCGCTGGTAGTCGTGGCGCTGGCGGCTAAAACGCCGTGGCGCGCCGCTGAAGCTGTAACCCGTTCAAAGATATTAATTATGGTTCTCATCCTGTGTACCCCACTGGTCTGCTTAGATGGAGTGCTACGGTAAAGAGAGTGAGAAGGTTCCCGCAGTGCAAACCACGGTAGCGCCTGATGAGATGAGCGCTGGGGGACACCCTCACCCCAGCCCACTCCCGCAGTGCGGGAGAGGGAGCCGGAAATGTGCTCCGGCCAGCGCACTCCCAGACTCAAGCGAGCAACCAAGTTCGAGCCCATCACGCAGCTGGCGCGAGACAAAAGCGACCAGATCAGCAAGCGGTGATGAAGGTCAGACAGACATTTTGAAAAGCCCCAGTCGCACCGTAAAAGAGCTAGAACAGACTCAATACGTGCCCGGATAGCTGCCGCCGTCAATCAACAGGTTCTGCCCGTTGATATAGCCGCCGTGCACGCTGCAAATAAACGCGCAGTAGGCACCAAACTCTTGCGGCACACCCAGGCGCTTTCCGGGCAACTGGGCAATACGCGCCGCGCGGATCTCTTCGGGGGTTTTGCCAGTAGTTTTAGCCGCAGCGGCAAAATTGCCGATCAAACGGTCGGTGTCAAAAATACCCGGCAGCAGGTTATTAATGGTCACGCCCTTGGCCGCGATGCTGGAGCGCGCCACGCCCGCCACAAAGCCCGTCAAACCGCTGCGCGCGCCGTTGGACAGGCCCAGGATGTCGATGGGGGATTTGACCGCGCTGGAGGTGATGTTGACAATGCGGCCAAAGCCGCGTGCGGCCATGCCGTCTACCGTGGCTTTGATCAGCTCGATAGGCGTGAGCATGTTCGCATCAATCGCGGCCAGCCAGGCTGCGCGGTCCCAGGTGCGAAAGTCGCCTGTGGGCGGGCCACCCGCATTGGTGACCACGATGTCAAAGTCTTTGCGGGCGGCAAAAATCTGCGCCCGGCCTGCTTCGGTGGTGATGTCCGCTGCAATCGTCACGATTTCAGCCGCCTTTGCGCCGCCAGCCTTGGCAGCGTCGGCACATTCAGCGCGCAACTTGGCAGCGGATGCCTCTAGTACCTCAGCCCCACGCGACACCATCACCACGTTCACGCCGTCCAGCGCCAGCGCCCGCGCGCAGCCCCAGCCCAGCCCCTTGCTCGCACCACCCACCAAGGCCCAACGGCCTGCAATACCTAAGTCCATATATGTCTCCAAAACGGGTTACAACAGATTTGAGCTTACCACCCTGCCGCATGGGGCGCAGACGCAGCATGTCGCCCGGGTGCGGATAAACCGCAGCCGCCTACCGCGCCTTCCAAATTCCCGTTTTATTTGAGTTTCGGCAGCTTGCGTGAGGTACGCGCAATATCTACGACCTCCCATGATCCCGCAGAGCGCTCTCGAATAAATGCGACGTAAGGAAGTTTTGAAATAACGAGTTTGCGTGTGCCAGGAAAGATCTCGCTGACCGGGATTGATTTCTCAAAACCGTTGATTGCGTCAATCTGGTCAAGAATGCGTTTCTCGATAGATTCTGAAAAATCTTCACTTACGGCTCCCACGTAGTAAGCAACTATTTCATAGAGACTCTCTTCGGCAAGTTCGGAGAGTTGAATAGGCATATTACGCGGTAGTTACGTTTTTGGCCCTTCGTTCTACCCGCTGGGCTTGTAGCCTTGCTCGCACCTCATCAACCGAACAGGTCTTCATTTCTCCAGTATCGAGCTTTTTGATGGAGCTCTCTAGCCTGGCGCGAAGCCAGTCGTCGTATCCCTCCTCTTTCTCTTCCAGGGCCGGATTGGCCGTGATGATAAAAGGTAGAGTATGTGTTTTTTGCACTTGCTGCAAAAACAGTTGCATAGCTGCGGATGGGCTAATCCCCATTTCCTCAAAGACGGCAAAAGCGCCCTCTTTGACGGCCGAGCTGGTTCTAAATTGAACGGTTGCGTTAAGTCCCATCGTGATCCCGTACTAGAAAGTTATGTAGTGACATTGTATTGACACCTGTGGTGAAGTCAAGACTGACGCGCCAACTCCTGGCGGATCAGGAAGTCTGACCTTCGAAAAGGCGGTGTTTTACAGCTTGGCTTACATGACGGGCTAAACCGACCCATTCATCCGGGTTAACGTTGATTGCAAAGAAGGACGAACGCCCGCCACAATGGTTCACTAACGAATAGCTGTTTCAAACCCGAAACACAATGTGAACTAAACCCATGACGGCAGCGATTGAATTCCACCGCGTCTCCAAGCGTTTTGCGGGCAAGCCTGTGCCCAAAAACGCGGCTGGGCCAACGGGTGAAACCGGAGAAAGCGGTGTGCTGGCCGTCAGCGACGTCACCTTGCGCATCGCCACGCACGAGGTGGTGTCCATCATCGGGCCCTCTGGCTGCGGTAAAAGCACCTTGCTCAACATCGGCTCGGGCCTGGCCAAGCCGACATCAGGCGAGGTACTGGTGGGTGGCGAAAAAGTCACCGGGCCCAACAAGCATGTCGCCTTCATGTTGCAAAAAGACCTGCTGATGCCGTGGCGCACGATTGCGCAAAACATCGAGTTTGGCCTGGAGTTGCGCGGCGCACCGGCTGCGCAGCGCAATGCCATTTCTGACAAACTGATCGCACAGTGCCGCCTGACGGGTTTTGCGGCCAGCTACCCACACCAGCTCTCAGGCGGCATCCGCCAGCGCGCGGCGTTGCGCGTACCTTGGCGGTAGACCCCGACGTACTGCTGATGGACGAGCCCTTCAGCGCGCTGGACGCGCAAACCAAGATGATCTTGCAGGCCGACCTGGCCCGCACCATAGCGACCGAAGGCAAAACCGTGCTCTTCATCACCCATGATTTGGTCGAGGCGGTGGCCTTGTCAGACCGCATTTTGGTCATGAGCGAGCGGCCGGGCACCATCATAGAAGACATTCGGGTGGACCTGCCAGACCGCGACAACCCCATGCAACGGCGCAAACACCCCGAAGTGGGCCACTACGTGGGCCGCTTGATGGATTTACTGCAGCTCGATGCCCACACCCCCATGCATTGACCCGTTTCACCCCCCCCAAGCAAAGCAACTAACCGGAGACACACCGTGATTCGCAAAACCCTGATGGTCGCTGCCACCACCTTGGCATTGCTCGCACCCCTCGGCCTGCCTGTGAGCGCCCAGGCGCAAGGCCAAGAGGTGACTTACCTCTTACCTGCGCCCGCCGTGCTGCCCGCCTTCGGCCCTTGGATGCTGGCGCAGGCCAAAGGCTACTACGCCGCTGAAGGACTGAAGGTAAATTTTGTTGCCGGGCGCGGCGGCGTGGACGTGGCCAAGCAGGTAGGCGCGGGCAACGCAGTGATTGGCGGCGCGATTGGCGACACTCCCATCATCGCGCGCGGCCAAGGCATACCGGTCAAAGCCGTGGCGGTGCTGGGCGCTGGCTCGCTGATGCAACTGGTCAGCCACGAGGACGCGACAATTGAAAGCCCACGCGAACTCAAAGGCAAAACCGTCACCGCCATTGCCTACACCGACACCACCTACTACGCCTTGCTGGGCATGCTGAGCAAGAGCGGCACGACCAAGGCCGACGTGGACATTCAAGCGGCTGGCCCCGCCGGGGTGTGGCAACAGTTTGCCGCCAAAAAGGCCGTGGCCATGGCGGCGGTGCCCGACTGGACGGTGAGCGCGATGGACGCGGGAGCGAAGGTCAGCATATTGCCTGCGGACCTGTATTTCAAAAGCATGGCCCAAGCCATTGTGGCCAGCGACGAGACGATTGCCAAAAACCCCGAGCTGGTGCAAAAACTGGTGCGCGCCACGCTCAAAGGCATGCGCGATATCATGCGCGACCCCAAAGCGGCTTCCATCGCCTATGTAGCCCATGTGCCCGCGCACAAAGGCAAAGAAGACTATATCCAGCGCGTGTTTGAGATGTACAACAAGTATGTGTACGCCCAACAAAAAGTGCTGGGCCAGATGGACGAAGGCCGCCTCGCCGAGCTGCAAAAGTTTTATGTGAGCAATGGCATTGTGCCCAAAGAGGTGGGCGTGAAAGAGCTGTATACCAGCCAGTTTGCGGGGCTCAAGTAAGTCTTGTTTTTGAAGGAAAAGAGAAGAATTTTTGAACCCAGAGGACGCGAAGGATTCGCAGAGAGCGCAAAAGGAATACCAAAAAATTCCTTTTTTGCTTTTCGTACCATCCATATCACCATGACCGATAAACAGCACACCATCGTTTGGAGCCTTGCGCTCCTGGCGGCGTTTTTGGCGCTGTGGCAGTGGCTGCCTGCTGCACTGGGCGTACCCGAGTTTGTGCTGCCTAACGCCAGCAAGACGTGGGGCGAGGCGCAGCGTATGTGGGGGGCTGAGCGCTTGCTGTGGCATGCGGGCATTACGGCGCTGGAGGTGGTGGTGGGTTTTGTATTGGGCTCGCTGTTGGGCGCGATGATTGGCTACGCGCTGGGCATGAGCCCCAAGGTGGAGGCTGTCTTGTCGCCCTACCTGCTGGCGCTGAAAATTGCGCCCAAGGTGGCGTTTGCGCCTTTGTTTGTGATGTGGTTGGGCTACACCGTGTACCCCAAAATTTTGGTGGCGATTTTGATTGTGTTTTTTCCCGTGCTGATCAACGTGCTGTCCAGCATGCCTACCATGGACCCGGACTTGATCAATCTGGCGCGCAGTTTTTCCGCCACCCGCTGGCAGATTTTTGCTGCCGTGCAATACCCCACTACCCTGCCCGCGCTGTTCTCTGGCCTGCGCATTGCCAGTACTTTGGCGGTGATCGGTGTGGTGGTAGGCGAGCTGGTGGGCGGCAATATGGGCTTGGGCTATTTGCTGGTATTTTTTGAAGGGCAAGGCAATACCGCCGGCGTGTTTGTCATCATCGCCGCCCTCACGGTGATTGGCATTGCGGCCTACTACGCAGTGGTGTGGGCGGAGAGGCGCGTGCTGCACTATCTGCCTTCCAGTGAAGCGAGGTCTGCATGAATACGCTACAAGAAATCAACCTCAAAGGCCGCCGCATCTTGATCACGGGTGGCGCACGCGGCTTGGGCGCGGCGTTTGCGCAGGCAGCCGTGCAGGCCGGTGCGCGCGTGGTCATTACTGATGTGTTGCACGAACTTGGCCAAGCTACGGCAACCAAGCTAGGCGGCATGGCGCACTATGTACCGATGGACGTGGCCGACCGCGCGTCAGTCACCGCAGGCGTAGCGCAAGCCGTGCAATGGCTGGGTGGTTTGGATGGTTTGATCAACAACGCCGCCATCACCAATTCGGGCGGCAAACCGATGGCCGAGATCACCGAAGAGACCTTTGACCGCGTGCTGGCCGTGAACGTGAAAGGCCCTTGGTTGGTGACCTGCGCCGCACACGCTGCGCTCAAAGCTTCTGGCACAAGCCGGGTGCTGAATATCGCCTCTGACACCGCCCTGTGGGGCGCGCCGCGCCTGATGGCCTACGTGGCCAGCAAAGGCGCGCTCATCAGCATGACACACAGCATGGCGCGCGAGCTGGGGGCAGATGGCATCACCGTCAACGCCATCGCGCCGGGCCTGACACTGGTAGAAGCCACCGAATACGTGCCCCAAGCCCGCCACGATTATTACCACGCAGGCCGCGCCATCCAGCGCCCGCAACTGCCCGATGACGTAAACGCCGCCGCGCTGTTTTTATTGAGCCGGGGCGCAGGCTTTATTACCGGCCAAGTGCTGCCTGTCAATGGCGGCTTTGTGATGCAGTAAAGGTTTAAACCATGAAGACTGAAAAAACTATTCCCTCCCACACCAGCGCCGCTAACGAGCCGATGTTCAACGCACGCGGTTTGATGGACGCAGATATACCGAGCGAAGCCACCATCCAGCAAACCATGCTGCCCCAAGACGGGCAAAGCTTTGCAGCGTGGCTGGACAGCCGCGTGGCCCGCTTTGCCACCCGCAGCTACGACTGGGATGCGCTCAAATTCCAGGCCGACTTTGACCCCAAATACCGCCGCGCACAAATGCGCTATGTCGGCACCGGGGCGACCGGCGTGGTGAGCGATAACAACACGGTACCCGTGGGCCACTTCACGTTCTCCACCATGGTCATTCCCGCAGGCCATGAGGGCCCCAGCCACATCCACTACGATGTGGAAGAAATCTTCTTCATGCTGCGCGGCACCCTCAAGGTGGTGTGCGAAAAGGACGGCCAGCGGTGGGAGACCGTGCTCAAAGACCGCGACCTCATCAGCGTACCGCCAGGGGTGTACCGCGAGGAGATCAATATCGGCGATGAAGACGCGCTGATGTGCGTGATGCTCGGCTCACCTGCGCCCATACGCCCCACCTACCCGCCCAATTCGCCTATGGCGCAACTCAAACGCTGAAAGCCGCACATGACCCTGGTCGAACATATTCAAGCCTTGCCCATTGCGCTGGCACGCATTTCCCTTGCCAGCCAGCAGGGAGAGGTGTGCTATCGCGAGGCGGGATCCAAGTGGGGCACCAACACACCCTTGGTGCTGCTGCACGGCATTGGCTCAGGCTCGGCCAGTTGGGTCTACCAGCTGGACACTGCAGACACCACCCACGAGGCGCGTGTACTGGCCTGGGATGCCCCCGGCTATGCCGAGAGCACCCCCCTGGAGCCCTCCACACCGCTGGCGCAAGACTATGCGCAAACGCTGTGGGCCTGGCTGGACGCGCTGGGCATCCACAAGGTGCGCCTGGTGGGCCATTCGCTAGGCTGCCTGATGGCCGCCAGCGCAGCACGCTTGCAGCCAGGGCGCATCGCCGCGCTGACTCTGCTGGCACCAGCGCAAGGCTATGGGTTGGCAAGCGAGGAGGTGCGCAGCAAAATGGTGAGCGACCGCTTGGGTATGTTTGCTGAGTTAGGTGCGCAAAAAATGGCCCAAGCGCGCGCACCAGCCTTGCTCACCCCCGACGCGCACCCCGAGCACCGGGAGTTGGCCACCTACATGATGTCGCGCCTGCACGCAGCAGGCTATGCCCAGGCTACCCACATGCTGGCGCACGCCAACATCATGGCGGACTTGCAAGCCTTTTCGGCCACCAGCAGCGCACCCGTCACAGTGGCTTGCGGCGAGCTGGACACCATCACACCAGCCAAAGCCTGCCGCGCACTGGCGCAAGCCCTGGGCGCGCCCTATGTGTCCTTGGGCCAGGTGGGGCACCTGTGTGCGGTGCAAGCCAGTACCGAAGTCAATGCATTGTTGGACATCGCCGGAGAGCACGTATGAACGCCATTGCAGAACTACCCACCACGGCAAGTGATGAAGACCGTTACACGGTACCCGCTTTAGCGCGCGGGCTACAGCTACTGGGCTACTTCAGCCAGGACGAGCGCGAGCTGACCGGCGCGCACCTGGCGCGCCGCACGGGCTGGCCGCGCGCGTCGGTGTTTCGCATGCTGCAAACCCTGGAGCAAGCCGGTTTTATCGAGCGCTGTGGCGAGGGCCCGGTGTACAAGCTGGGCGTGGCGGTACTGCGTTTGGGCTTTGAATACCTGGCCTCGCTGGAGCTTACCGAGCATGGTCGCCCCATCATCGAGGCTTTGCGCGACAGCGCAGGTTACTCCGCCCATTTGGTGATTCGGGATGGGCGCGAGGTGGTATTTGTGTGCAAGGCGGCGGGTCGCAACGCCTTATTCCACTCCATCCAGGTCGGCGCGCGCCTGCCCGCGCATGCCACCGTGCTGGGCCGCATCTTGTTGGGCAGTCTGAGCGCCGATGAGCTGGCCCAGCTGTATGCACAGCATCCACTCAAAGCCCACACCGCCAGCACACCCACCACCCTGGCCGCGCTGCAAGCCGCCGTGCAGGTGGATGCCAAGCGCGGCTGGGGTATCAGCCAAGGTGGGTTTGAAACCGGCATTTCCACCATTGCCGCCCCGGTGTTTAACGAGCACCACCACGTGTGTGCGGCCATCAGCATTACCGTGCCCGCCTCGCGCATAGACCCGGCGCAAAGCGACCTTTTGGTGGCCCATGTGCGCGATGCCGCCAGTGCGCTGAGCCAGCGCCTGAGCCACCTGCCTGAGCAAAACCCCCGCAACCCGCAGACCCGGCGGCGCAGCTAACCCCAGACCATTGCATGTCGCACCCTATAGCCTCTGTATCCTGCATCACCGTGGGGGAGCTGGTCGTTCAATTTTTAGAGCATTGCGGTGTACGCGCCGCCTTTGGTGTGATCTCCATCCACAACATGCCCATGCTGGACGCGATTCACCGGCGTGGCCAGATCCGCTTTGTACCCGCTCGCGGCGAAGCGGGGGCCACCAATATGGCGGACGCGTGCGCGCGGGTAACAGGCACCTTGGGGGTGTGCATTACCAGCACCGGCACCGGTGCGGGCAACGCCGCCGGGGCGCTGGTGGAGGCGTTGACGGCGGGCGCACCGATGCTGCACCTGACCGGGCAAATCGACAGCCAGTACATAGACCGCGACTGGGGCTTTATCCACGAGCACCCTAACCAGTTGGGCATGCTGGCCTCCGTAGGCAAGGCGGCTTTTCGCATCCGCAGTGCAGCCACTGCGCTGACTACGTTGCAAGAGGCGCATCGCCTGGCCCATACCGCGCCCTGCGGGCCCGTGAGCGTCGAGATACCTATCGATGTGCAGGCCTCGTTTCTAGATGCCAAACAAGCGCTGGAGCTTGCCGATATTGTGCAAGCAGCACCTTTTTTAATAGCGCCTGTAGGGCCGGATGCGGCCAAGGTGCAGCAGCTAGCGCAACGTTTGAACGCCGCACGCAAGCCCCTGCTCTGGCTGGGCGGTGGCGCGCGTGGGGCCGCTGGCGCGGTGCAGCGTTTGGTGGCCATGGGCTTTGGCGTGGTCACCTCGGTGCAAGGCCGTGGCGTGCTTCATGAGGACCACCCGGCCAATTTAGGCGCGTTCAACTTGCAAAAAGCCAGCGCCGCGCTGTATGCGCAGTGCGATGCCATGCTCATCGTAGGCAGCCGCCTGCGCAGCAACGAGACCATGAAGTACAGCCTGGCCCTGCCCCGCACGCGCTTTCGTATCGATGCCAACGCGCTGGCCGAAGGCCGCGGCTACAGCAGCGAACTGTTTGTCCACGGCGATGCCTCCACCACCTTGCACGCCTTGGCCGATGCGCTGGCAGACTACCGCGCCCACGCCCCATGGCAGGGTGCCGTGCTGGCGGCCCGCAGTGCAGCGCAAGAGCAGGTCAACGAAGGCTTGGGTGCCTACCTGGCGCTTAAAAACGAAGTCAACTACGCTGTGCAAACCCAGTTGCAAGGCGACTGCGTCTGGGTGCGCGACATCACGCTGAGCAACACCATGTGGGGTAACCGCAGCCTGGTGCTACAGCACCCGCGCGCGGGTGTGCATGCCATGGGCGGCGGCATAGGCCAGGGTTTGGCCATGGGCATCGGCGCGGCAGTAGCGGTCGAGGTTTACAAAAAGAATAGGCCATTAGCCAGCATGAACGTTGCGCAAGCAGCTCTTAAAACCATAGTACTCGCTGGCGACGGTGGTTTTATGCTCAACGTCGGCGAGCTGGCCTGCGCGGTGCAAGAGCGCGCCAATATGCTGGTGATTTTGATGAACGACGGCGGCTACGGCGTGATTAAAAACATCCAGGATGCCGATTACGGCAGCCGCCATTGTTATGTGGATTTGCACACGCCGAACTTTGCCATGTTGTGCGCCAGCATGGGCGCGCGCCACCTGTATCTGCGCGATCCCAACGATACCGCTGCCATGCTGCATGCGGCATTGGCCCACACCACCCCGGTGGTGCTGGAAGTGGACATGAAAGCCTGGAGCCCGTTTGCCCACAAAGCGGCTGGCCCCCAGCGCACGCTGTGAGACAGCCATGACGATGCCAGTTTGCCTCATCGGTTTTGGTGCCATTGGCCGCGCGGTCTACCAGCGCGTGGCGCCCGATGCGCGCTTGCACATCACCCATGTCGTGGTGCGCCCCGAACGCGTGGCCGCTGTGCAGTTGCTGTTGGCACCGCACACCAGCGCCGTCAGTGCCGTACCGCCTCATGCCACTTTGGTGCTGGAGTGTGCTGGCCACAGCGCCTTGACAGACCATGTACTGCCCGCCCTGGCGCGCGGTGTGGAGTGCGCGGTGCTCTCGGTAGGCGCATTGTCAGAGCTCGGCTTGCCCGAGCGGCTGAGCGACGCGGCAGAGCGTGGCCGCACCCAGGTGCACTTGCTCAGCGGCGCGGTAGGCGGTATCGATGCCATCGCCGCCGCCAAACTTGCCGGCCTGGCCAGCGTGCGCTACACGGGCCGCAAACCGCCACTCGGTTGGCGCGGTACACCAGCAGAACAAGTGCTAGACCTTGATAATATTGCGCAGCCAGCTATTATTTTAGAAGCGTCTGCACGGCAAGCTGCCGCGCTGTACCCGAAAAACGCCAACGTGGCCGCCACCGTCTCGCTGGCCGGTTTGGGGCTGGATGCCACCCAGGTGCGCTTGATCGCCGATCCCACCATCACGGAGAACATCCACGAGATTGAAGCCAGCGGTGCGTTTGGCAGCATCAAGATCGAGATGCGCGGCAAGCCCTTGCCCGAGAACCCTAAAACTTCTATGCTCACAGTGCTCAGCGCGCTGCGCTTTTTGCACAACCGCGTCGGGAGTATGACGCTATGACCCAAGCCCCCACCGCCCACGATACCGCCCACCATGCCACCATCGCACCGGTAAAAACCTACTTTGCTGGCGCATGGCGCGATGCCAGCGGCCACGCCTACCGCACGCACTATCCGGCAGACGGTAGCGTGGTAGCCACGCTGCACGCTGCCACCGCCGCTGATGTCGACGAGGCCGTGCGCTGCGCGCAGGCCGCGCGCCACAAGGCCAACTGGGCGAACCTGAAAACCCAAGAGCGCGCCAGCATCCTGCACCGCATGGCCGCAGGCATCCGCGCGCGGCACGAGGAGCTGGCCCAGCTGCAACGCCTGGACAACGGCAAACCCATTAATGAAACGCGCGCCCTGGTGGCCAGCGCGGCAGGCACCTTCCAGTATTTTGCGGCGGTGTGCGAGACCTTTGAGAGCCCCGTCACCCCCCAGCGCGGTGACTTTTTAAGCATGAGCCTGTACCAGCCGCTGGGCGTGGTGGGGGCCATCACGCCGTGGAACTCGCCGATTGCCTCCGAGGCGCAAAAAATCGCGCCATCGTCATCAAGCCGGCCGAGATCACCCCCCGCATGGCCATCGAGCTGGCGCGCATCGCGCTGCAAGCTGGTGTGCCGCCGGGCATTGTCAGCGTGCTGCCGGGCAAGGGCTCGGTGGTGGGGAAGGCCTTGGTGCGCCACCCATTGGTCAAGCGCATTGCTTTCACAGGTGGCACTAGTGTGGGGCTGGGCATTGCGCGCTTGGCGGCAGACAAGCTCATGCCGGTGTCACTGGAGCTGGGCGGCAAATCGCCCACCATCGTCTGCGCCGATGCAGACCTGGACCACGCGGTGGCAGGCGTGCTGTACGGCATTTTCAGCAGCAGTGGCGAGAGCTGCATTGCCGGCTCACGCGCCTTTGTACACGCCCGTGTGTACGACGAATTTAAACGCCGCGTTGTGGCGGGTGCGCAGGCTTTGCGCGTGGGCGACCCGGCTGATGAGCGCACCCAGATGGGCCCGCTCATCAGCGCCAGCCATCGCGCAGGCGTGGAGCGCTATGTGCAGATGGGACTGGATGACGGCGGCCAGCTGCTGTGCGGAGGCACCCGTTTGCAAGGCGTGCAGGGCAAGGTGAACTATGACGCAGGCAGCTACTATCCGCCCACCATTTTTGAAGGCCTGCCCAACACCGCCCGCATGTGCCGCGAAGAAATCTTTGGCCCCGTGCTGGCGCTGTTACCTTGGAGCGACGAGACCGATTTGATAGCCCAGTGCAACGACAACGACTATGGTTTGGCGTGTGGCATCTGGAGCCGGGACTACCCCACCGCGCTGCGCCTGGGCCGTGCTGTGCAGGCGGGCACGGTGTGGGTCAACACCTACAAAATGTTCAGCATCAGCACGCCCTTTGGCGGCCTCAAAATGAGTGGCACCGGCCGCGAAAAGGGGGCGGCATCGATAGCAGAATACATGACGCAACAAAGTTTTTACTGGGGTAGCAACCCGCTACCGCTGCCATGGAGCACCGCATGAAAGGCCTGCCATGATCACGGGAATTGATGCCATCACTTACTCGACGGATCAATGGGATGAAGCGCGCCAGTTTTTAAACGACTGGGGTTTGCAAGAGCTGGCGTTTTCCAGCACAGAGCAGTGTTTTGAAACCCTGAGTGGCGCGCAAGTCATCGTGCGCCGCCCAAGCGATGCCACACTGGCACCCGCCATGGAAGCAGGCCCCACTTTGCGGGAGGTGGTGTGGGGTGTGGACAGTGATGCAGACCTGGATCTACTGGCTAAGTCACTGGGTTCGGTACTTGCCTCAGACGCCCTCACCCCAACCCTCTCCCGCAATGCGGGAGAGGGAGCCAGAAATATCCTGACTTCACTCCCTCTCCCTCGGGGAGAGGGTTGGGGTGAGGGGGATTGCGCTCGCAGGCATGTAGCTAATCAGGCAAGCTCACCGCCAAATGCTGACAGCAAAGCCCAGCGCCGCGTTAGCGCCATCGATCCACACGGCCTGCGCATCGTCTTTCAGCGCAGTCGCCAGCGCAGTGTCGCCGTGCAGGGCGCGGCCACCAACCCGTATGGCAATGCGCAGCGCATCAACGCGCCCAGCCCGGTGTACGAGCGCGCCACGCCCATTGAAATTGGCCATGTGGTGCTGTTCACCGACAAGCTAAGTGTGGCGGTCAGCTTCTACGAAACATTGGGTTTTGTGCTGAGCGACAGCTACCCCGGGCGCGGTGCTTTTTTGCGCTGCGCACCCACCGGCGGCCACCACGATTTGTTCTTGCTGCAGGTACCCGGCAAAGCCACAGGGCTGAACCACGTAGCCTTCACCGTGCGCGACATCCACGAGGTGTTTGGCGGCGGCCTGGCCATGGGCCGCGCAGGCTGGAAAACCCAGCTCGGCCCGGGTCGCCATCCCATCTCCTCGGCCTACTTCTGGTACTTTGACAACCCCTGCGGCGGCCTGATCGAGTACAACGCCGATGAAGACCACCTCACCGAAGCCTGGCAGGCGCGCGAATTTACACCCGGCCCCACGGTGTTTGCCGAGTGGGCGATTGATGGCGGCATCGACGGCCACACGCGCCGCCAGCCGCAGGCCGCTGCAAGCACCGGGCCTGCAGGCAAGCCCAGCGGCGGCGCGGCGCCAGGCCCGCCCAACCCCAGCGCAGAGCGCGCCGTTTTCCTCACGGAGAAAAAACCATGAACAGCACCATCCCCATCTACGCTGCGGGTCAGGCCGCAGGCCAGCGCTACCTCAACCCGCACCAAGCCCGTCCGCGCCCGCCGACGGCCTATGAAGACCAACTGGGCGACGCACTGGAGCGCGCTTTTGCGGGGGGCCATTGGGAGCTGGACGCGTTGATCGCGCAGCTCAACCACAGCGGCCCCACGGCACCCGGCGGCCAGCCCTGGACGGCGGACAACTTTCAGGCCGAGATGGCCGTGCTAGGCCAATGATGGTCGTCTTACAACCCGCGTACCCCCGCCCACGCTATGGGTCTGGCCAAGGAGTGTGGCAATGAAGCCCACAGCGATCCCCGACAACGCCCGCGCTGTGGACGCCAGCCCCGCTGACGCAAGCCCTGCGCGGCTCGCCAGCCCCAGCAAAGCCGATATCCACGCCGTGCTCGCGCGTGGTTTGAAAAACCTGTGGTACCCCATTTGCCCCAGCCACTTCGTAGCCGGGCAGCCCGTCTCCCTGCGCCGCCTGGGCCTCAAACTGGCCGTCTGGCGCGATATGCGCGATGGCGGCCCAGGCAAGGTGTACGCGCTGGAAGACCATTGCCCGCACCGGGGTGCACCTCTGTCCCAAGGCGCCAACCTGGGCGACCGCCTGGCCTGCCCCTACCACGGCATCGAGGTGCGCTGCGACGGCACGGTCACCAAAGTGCCCGCCAGCCCCGAGTGCGCGCTGGTAGGCGAGCGCTCGGCCAAGTCATTCCATGCCTTGGAGGCGCACGGCGCGGTATGGCTCTACAACAGCGCCAGCTATGTAGACACACCGCCACCTTTGAGCTTGCCGGTGGAGTTGACCGACACCGACACCTACAGCCACTTCCTGTGCTACGCCGAATGGCGCGGCGACTACCGCTATGTAGCCGACAACGTGATGGACCCGATGCACGGCACTTTTTTGCACAAGCTGAGCCACTGCATGAGCGAGGGCGATATCCACGCCAAGTTCAAGCTGCGCAACCTGCCCCAAGGTTTTGTGTTTGAAAAAGACGGCCAGCGCGACGTAAACTTTGACTGGACCGAGTGGCAGGATACCGGCACCCACTGGATGCGCCTGGAGATACCCTACCCCAAAACCGGTGGCCCGGGCGGCAGCTTCACCATCATCGGCAGTTACACGCCGATTACCTCGCCCAGCGGTGAGAACTTGGCAGCCGTGTTCTTTTGGCGCTGCCGCAAAGTCCAGGGCTGGCAGCGCGATGCCTGGCGCTTTTTGTACCGCAACCGCCTGGAGGCACGCCACTGGAGAGTGCTGGAGCAGGACCGCGTGATGCTCGAATCCATGGAGAGCGATGCCAACCAACGTGAGCGCCTGTACGAGCACGACCTGGGCCTGTCGCGCCTGCGCACGCAAATGCAGCGCCTGGCTTTGAGAGAGCTGCAAATGGAGCTGAAATGGGAGCTGAAAATGCAGCCACCAACCGAGCGGTAGATGAAGCTGAGGGTCTGCGGCAAATCACAGCGCGGCGGCTTATTCCATTTCTAAATCATTACGGTCGTTGTTGCGTCGCCTTGCCGTGCTACAGCACTCTCGTAGGCTCCGCGCCTAGACATTAATGATGTAGAAAT
>JAYVGI010000052.1:0-5755 GCA_043772355.1 Polaromonas sp. | reverse complement strand
TTCTAAATCATTACTGTCGTTGTTGCGTCGCCTTGCCGTGCTACAGCACTGTCTGCGGCTCCGCGCCTAGACATTAATGATGTAGAAATGGAATAAGGGGGCGGGCGGCCCGTGGCATAAGAATTTGCTTTCGCGAAAAATGTTACGAAAACACGCGGGTTATTTAGCAGTCATCTGGAGCTTGTCCCCGCGCCTTTCTCCAGATTTTTCATCGCAAACCCGTACATCACCGCTTGCTGGCTGGGTCTCTTGCGTTACGCGCCAGCCGTGTGACTGGGGAGAACTTGGTAGTGCACTGGAGGCTGTAGAGCGCGCTGACAGGGTGGCGGATTAAACCTTGGGGGGTATCCAGGTTACTGTCAAGCTGGTTTGATTGGTCGTTTGAAAACCTTATTCCATTTCCAGATCGATAAGAGGCCAGGCGCGGAGCCTACGAGAGTGCTGTAGCACGGCAAGGCGACGCAACAACGACAGTAATGATGTAGAAATGGAACTACTACTCACTAAAGCGTAGCACTCTGCCTAAGCAGGGCAGTGGGGTACACAGGATCAAACCTGAATTGGATAAGACTTTGATAACTTTGACTGGTTTACAGTGTCTGTGGCGCTGAACGGCGTTTTAGCCGCCAGCACCACGACTACCCGCTCCCTGCGAGAACCTGTCCGCTATGTATTGCGTAGCTGCACAGGTATATTTTTTGCTGGCTAATAGCTGATAGATACCAAAAACAGCTCAAAATTACTGTTTTCGAGCGCTCTGGAGGAGCCCTGGGAGCCTGAGGATCGGCTGGACACTGAAAATTGACCTTTTTGAACGCTGTTTTTAGATCTTATGGGGCTATAGCCAGCAAAAAACATGCGGGAGCTGCTATGGAATAAGGAGTTACTGTTTTTCCCAAGAGGGTCGGTGGGTGGTCTGCGGGTCAGATTTTCTGCCGGCAGCGGCTCGGTAACCTGAAAACTCTCATAGTCTTCCTGAATTTTGATCTGACCCCATTTGCTTTCCCGTTGGCTATTTCCCTCGCCCCAGCCAGATCAGGTATGAACCCAACGATTTGCCGTTGGGCTACTGCCATCGCGTGAATCAAACCCCATTACTTTCACCGCAGAGCTCATGGGTATTTACCCCAGTGCCGTCAGGTCACAAATTCTCAGTACGGCACACTTGCTCCGTGGCTCTTGCAAAGCCTGTATGACACAATCTTCTTTGCTATGCGACTACTGTCTATGTTCATGTCGAGGTTACGGATCGGGCTTGCGCTTGCGCTTGGGCTTGTTATTGCCAGTTTTTTTGCGCTGCAACCATCGCTGGTTCAAGCCGGTTCGCTGACGCGCGAACAACTGCAGCAGCGCATGGGCGATTCGTTGACGGTGGGTGAGCAGCTCACGGCCCTGCCTGTGTGGCCGGTATTTCACCGCAACATGACGGCACCGGGCAGCATGAAGCTGTATGCCTATATGTTTGAGACCATCGACATCGAACCCGTGGCTGGCTACGGCGGCAAGCCCATCAATATCTTGGTAGTGATGACCCCGGCAGGCAAGTTTATGGACGTGCGCCTGCTGTCCCACAACGAGCCCATCTTCCAGGCCCCAGCGGCCAACGCCTTGCTGGCGGGATTTGCCGAACAGTATGTGGACTTGACGATGCACCACAACATCCAGGTGCTGGGCTACAAAGCGCAGCGGGTGTTTGACGACCAAAAAGCCACCTTGCATGGGGTGTCCGCTGGCACGGTGTCTGTCACGGCGATGGACCGCGCCATCATGGAGGCCGCGTCCCAAGTGGCCTATGCCAAACTGGATGACCCCAAGGCCAAACGCGATGCCACCCAGACGCGTGGCCCCGACGATAAATTTGAGCGCATGGGCTGGGCCCAACTGGTGGCCGCCAAGCTGGTGCAACCACTCTCCTGGACCAACAAACAAGTCGAGCAGCGCTTTGCCAGCACCCCGATGGGGGGCAAAGATGCCGAGGGCATGATTCGCCCGACCGGGGTGGCGGTGGACATGTGGGTCAGCCTGGTGGGGTTGCCCCAGGTAGGCCGCAACCTGCTGGACGCCGCTGGCTGGCGCGAGGTGCGGGCATTGCGCGAGAGTGGCGTGCAGGTGCTGGCGGTGATGGACAGCAGTCGCTATCCGGCCACTGGCAGCCTGAGCGCAGCCACTGGCCGCGCTACCCGCCTGGTGGCGCAGCAAGGCGGGCAACGATTTAATTTGAAAGAGTTACCCTACGCCCACGGCGTGCGCATGAGCGGCCAACACTCCGGGGTAGGCAGCAGTGCCGTGCTGCGCATGTTTGCCACCGAGCCCCAGGCCGGGCTGGATTTGTCCAAGCCGGTCACGCTGGACTTGAACCTCACCCGTGGCCCCGGTGAAGCGGACCAACCGCAAGCCGAGGTGCAGTGGCAGCACCACATAGCCATCCCGAATATTGCCAGCTGGCAGCCCGTGCGCGAAACGCCCGCTTGGCTGCGCGTTTGGGAGCAACGCAAGGTGGATTTAGCCATACTGGTGTTGGGGCTGCTGGTGTTGACGGCTGCTTTGGTGTACCAAAAATGGCTCTCGGCTACGCAAAAACGGCTGACCACCTACCGCACCATCTACCTGGTCTTTACGCTGGTGTTTATCGGCTGGGCCGCGCAGGGCCAGCTCACCATTGTCAACATCACCTCGCTGGCCAGTGCCTTGCTGGAAGGGCGCAGCGGCGAATTTTTGCTGTCTGACCCGATGGCGATAGTGCTATGGGCCTTTGTGGGCATCAGCCTGTTGGTATGGGGGCGCGGTACCTTTTGCGGCTGGTTGTGCCCGTTTGGTGCGTTTCAGGAGCTGCTCAGTATGCTGGCCAAGGCCCTGCGCATCAAGCCCCAGCAGTTCCATCGCAAGGTAGATGCTGCGCTGAAGAACGTCAAATACATCGTGCTGGCGGTGATTGCAGTGGCCGTGGTGATGGGTGGCCCGTGGGCAGACACCATCGTAGAGATCGAGCCGTTTAAAACGTCGATCAGCATGGGCTTTCAACGCGACTGGCCTTATGTGGCCTGGGCCGTGGCCTGCCTGGCCTTGAGCGTGCTGGTGTTTCGTGGCTACTGCCGCTATATTTGCCCGCTGGGCGCGGCTTTGGCGCTGATGGGCAAGCTGCGGCTCCTTCAATGGATACCCAGGCGCGCCGAGTGCGGCACACCCTGCCAAACCTGCCGCCATGGTTGCGGCTACCAGGCCATCACCGTGGTGGGCAAGGTGGACTACGACGAGTGCTTCCAGTGCCTCGACTGCGTGGCCGATTACCAGGACGACAAGCGCTGCCTGCCACTGATCCGCGAGCGCAAGGCCTCCAGCAAAGCGCCGCCTAAAATCATTGCGATTCAACCCGTGAGCTTGCATGTCTGATTTTGCGCTTGGCCCGAGTACCCCCACCCGCCGGGACTGCCTGCGCATGTCCATGGGTTTGGGCGCAGCCCTGGTGCTGCCCGGTGCCAGCGCCAAAACGCCAGCACTGCCATGGCGCGAGCGGGTGATGGTGGGGCTGGGCACTACGCTGTCACTGAGAGCTGGGCATACCGATGGCGGCAGGGCCGATGCCGCTTTGGATGCCGCCGTGGCCGCCATTCGCCATGTCGAGCGGCAAATGAGTCTGTTCATTCCGGACAGCGCCCTGTGCCGCTTAAACCGCGATGGTGTGCTGCACCAGCCCCATCCCGATCTGGTGCAGGTGCTCACGCTGGCGCGGCAAGTGTCCCAAAAAAGCCAAGGCGCGTTTGACGTGACGGTGCAACCCCTGTGGGACGTATGGCAAAAAGCCAAGCAGGCGGGGCACCTACCCAGCGCTCAGGAGGTTCAAAGCGCCGTGGCACGCGTAGGTTGGCAGCACTTGCAGGTCACGCCGCAGCGCATCCGTTTCGCCCAGCCCCAGATGGCCGCTACGCTCAACGGCATTGCGCAAGGCTTCGCGAGCGACTTGGCCCGCGCGGCGCTTGCCTCCTTTGGCATCGGGCACGCTTTAATCGACACCGGTGAATGGTCCGCATTGGGCAGCAGCCCCCAGCAAAGCGCATGGACCTTAGGCATAGCCAATCCGCGCCACCCCAGTGCGCTGATTGCCAAACTGGCCATGGCTGGCGGTGCGGTGGCTACATCCAGTGATGTGCATTACCGCTTTGGTGCCGACGATAAGCATCACCATATTTTCAATCCCCAAACGGGCTATTCCCCTGGCCAGCTTGCCTCTGTGACCGTGATGGCCGACAGTTGTGCGTTGGCCGATGCGCTAACCAAGGTGATGTTTATGGCCAGCCCAGCGCGGTCCCTGGAGCTTGCAAAACAGTGGAAAGTTGATGTGCTGGTGGTAGACAAGGCTGGCAAGTGGCAGGCCACCGAAGGGCTGCGGGCACGGCTGCTGGCTTAAACACTTTGGGGTTTTCGCCGTCCTTTCTCCCCCTAAATACTCACTAAATCATAGCGCTTCGTGTAAGCAGGCCAGCGGGGTACGCGGATAAATCTATAAATTTCCCTGTGGGAACAATGCGGCACTGAACTCGGGGTTTTTGCACGCCTGAAAAGCCACCGAGCTGCTGGCAAACAACGCGAACCCCAGCGACGACGATATCCGCGAGGCTATCTCAGGCAACCTGTGCCGGTGTACCGGCTACACCTACATCATCAACGCAGTCCGCTCGGCAGCCGCCAACATGCGCGCCGCCCCCGCGCAAAAACTGGCCGCGTAAATATCCAATTCAGATCCCCCCATTCAGATCCAAGGAGTACTGTGTATGAGCCCCCATCTCGCAACCAACGTTCTACCGCCCAGTCGCCAGCGCGAGCGGCCCGGACAAGACCTCAAGTGGATCGGTAAAAGCATCAAGCGGGTGGAAGACCGCAGGCTGCTGCTGGGCAAAGGCAACTACATCGACGATATGTCCATGCCCCATATGCAGCACGCGGCCACGGTGCGCAGCCCGCATGCACATGCCAAGATCATCTCTATCGACGTGTCCAAAGCCCGCGCGCTGCCGGGGGTGTTGGGCGTCTATACCGGTGCAGATGTGGCCACGGTGGTAGACCCATGCCCCAGCTTTGCCAGCCCACCCGTCACCCAGCGCGCCATGGCCATCGACAAAGTGCGCCATGTGGGCGAAGTGGTAGCCGCCATCGTGGCCACCAACCGCTACATTGCCGAAGATGCCGCCGAGCTGGTGGAGGTGCAGTACGAGGTGCTGCCCGCCAACGTAGACATTGAAGCATCCTTTGCCGCCACGGGCGACGCCATCATTCACCCCGCAGACCGCGCCAGCAACAGCGCGCTGGACGAGTCCTTCAAGTTGGGGCCGGTGGATGAAGACTTTGCCAAGGCTGACCACATCGTCAAACGCCGTTTGCGCTGGGGCAGGTCGAGCGCGCAGGCCATAGAAACTACCGGCCGCATCGCGCAAGCTGACAGCGTGACAGGTGGCTACAAGATTTTGTGCAACACCAATTTCTCCAACTTCATACCGTTTGTGATTGCAGGCTCTCTGCGCATATCGCCTACCCAGTTGCATATGAGTCCGGTGACTACCGGGGGCAGTTTTGGCTCCAAGGTTTTCACCCACAAAATCATCATCCTGACTGCGGCGCTGTCCAAGCTGTGTGGCTATCCGGTGAAATACATCGAAGACCGCCTGGAGCACTTCACCAACTCTGATTCGCACGGCAGTGACCGGCTTTATGACGCAGAGCTGGCGCTCAGTCGCACAGGCAAGATGCTCTCTCTGCGCTT
>JAYVGI010000051.1:0-4122 GCA_043772355.1 Polaromonas sp. | reverse complement strand
TTCTAAATCATTACTGTCGTTGTTGCGTCGCCTTGCCGTGCTACAGCACTGTCTGCGGCTCCGCGCCTAGACATTAATGATGTAGAAATGGAATAAGGGTCTGGGTGCGCCGAGACAGTCAGTGCCTGGCTACCCCTGGCGCGCCTAGCGGGCCCAGTGGCCACCACGCTGCGCCCACCTGCCGCCCGAATTTTCCCAGCGGTGCGGCACAAACCGGTGGCCCGCTACGGGGCGAACGTAGTGACCGGGTCGCCACTGGTGGCGCCCGCTGTTCCAGCCCCAAAAGCCATGTACCCATACCGCTCCCACAAAGGGAAGCAGGGGAATTACCTCTACCTGCGCAGGTGGTGGCGCTACGTTCACGTACACCACCTCTTGGGGCGGCGCTGCCTGCGCGTACACCGGATAAGTGTTGTACACCACGGGCCGTGGCTGCACAGGCGCAACGATACAGCCGCTCAGGGCCAGAGCAGCCACGGCCGCCGCAGTGGTGGCGGCGGCCAGGGCAAATTGACGGGTGTTGCACAATTTCATACTTTCCTCCTGATGCGGCGAACAAGATTCGCATCTCCAACGATGGTCTTACCAAACTAAACGCCTAAAACACCCCGCTGGCTGACACGAACACCACTATTGCCGCCAGCTTTACATGCGGGTACAACAACACATGTTTACGTGAATACGTGCTACACTGGTGCATTGACTAAACGGAATGAGTATGACGAATCTGACCATTTCTTTGGACGAAGCCATCGTGCGGGGTGCGCGCATACGGGCGATTCAAGAGGGCACATCGCTCAGTGCGAAGGTGCGGGATTTTTTGCGCCAGTATGTCGAAGGCACTGCAACCCAAGAGGCGCAACTGAGGCAGGCAGCTACTGCGCGTTTGATGGACAGCATTCAAAAAGCCAGCGCGTCCAGCAAGCAAACCACCGCCGTCAAAACTAAAAATGGTAGCCTGCGCGATGCGCTGTACGAAGGGGACTTTCGCACACAGGCGCGCAAGGCATGAGCATATTTTTTGACACCAATGTGCTGATTTATTGCACCGACAAAAAAGATCTGAAAAAACAAGCCCAAGCCCGCAGCTTGGTTGAAAAGCACAGCATGCTGGGTCAGGCCATTATCAGCACCCAGGTACTGATTGAGCTGTACAACGTATTGATCAACAAGCAGAAGATACCTGAAAATCTGGCAGCACAAGTGTTAGACCACTATGCCCTGTGGCCGGTCGTAGAGAGTGACGTGGCGCTGGTAAAAAACGCGGTAGCGCGCACGCTGGGGCAACCGCTTTCTATCTGGGATGCCATGGTGGTGGAGGCCGCCCACCGTGCGGGTGCCCAGACCTTGTTTAGCGAAGATATGGGCCACGGCGTGAGGTACGGTACAGTCACGGTAATCAACCCGTTTGCATAGCTGATCCTCCATGTCCACTGTCTTTAACTTCACCTTCGTCCCCTGGTTTCGCTCTGTTGCGCCCTATATCCACATGCACCGTGGCAAGACTTTTGTGGTGGCGGTGTGTGGCGAGGCGATTGCGGCGGGCAAGCTGACCACCATAGCGCAAGACTTGGCGCTGATCCAGAGCATGGGCGTGAAGATTGTGCTGGTGCACGGCTTTCGGCCTCAGGTCAACGAGCAGTTGGCCGCCAAAGGCCATGCCCCCAAGTATTCGCACGGCATTCGCATTACCGACAGCGTGGCGCTGGACTGCGCGCAAGAGGCCGCCGGGCAACTGCGCTACGAGATAGAGGCCGCGTTCAGCCAGGGCCTGCCCAACACGCCCATGGCGGGTGCGACCGTGCGGGTGATGAGCGGCAACTTTATTACCGCACGCCCTGTGGGCATTGTGGACGGTATTGACTTTAAACACAGCGGCGTAGTGCGCAAGGTAGACACGGCAGGCATTATGCGCACGCTGGACATGGGCGCGATGGTGCTGCTCTCGCCGTTTGGTTTTTCGCCTACGGGGGAGGCGTTTAACCTGACGATGGAAGAAGTCGCCACCTCGGTGGCCACCGACTTGCAGGCGGACAAGCTGATTTTTCTGACCGAAATTCCCGGCATTGCACTAGACCCGACTCAGCCGATGACCGAAGACAACCCGATTGACACCGAGTTGCCCTTGGCCGCCGCCGAGAAGCTGCTGGCCAGCTTGCCCGGCGCGCAGTTGCCCACCGACACGGCGTTTTATCTGCAGCACTGTGTCAAAGCCTGCAAGAGCGGCGTAGAGCGCAGCCACATTTTGCCTTTTGCCACCGACGGCGCGCTGCTGCTGGAGGTCTATGTGCATGACGGCATCGGTACGATGATCGTCGATGAAAAACTGGAGTCATTGAGAGAAGCCACCTCCGACGATGTGGGCGGCGTGCTGCAACTGATCGAGCCGTTTGAACGTGACGGCACCTTGGTCAAGCGCGACCGCACCGAGATTGAGCGCGACATTACCAACTACAGCATCATCGAACACGACGGTGTGATCTTTGGCTGCGCCGCGCTGTACCCCTACCCTGAATCGCGTACGGCAGAGATGGCGGCGCTCACCGTGTCGCCCCAATCGCAATCCCAAGGCGATGGCGAGAAACTACTCAAGCGCGTAGAGCAGCGCGCCAAGGCCGCCGGGCTGGACAGCATTTTTGTACTGACCACCCGCACCATGCACTGGTTTATCAAACGTGGCTTTGCGCAGGTAGACCCCGACTGGCTGCCCGAGGCGCGCAAACGCAAGTACAACTGGGATCGCAAAAGCCAGGTGCTGGTGAAGAAGCTTTGACTGGGCTGAACAGCGTTGGGGATACCCCATAGACAGCCCATCATCGATGTTTTCAAGCGCTATCCACGATGTTCATTTTCAGGAAAACCCCATGATTACTCGCCGCAGCGTCAGCGCAGCGCTTGTATTGGCACCGCTCGTGGGCTGCCAATCCACACCAAGCGCACCCACCTCAGCACCTGCGCCGCAAAGCCTCACCAAGCTGCGTGTCAAAGTATTCCCGGGTGCGCAAAACCTGGGGCAGTTTGCCGCACTGTCGCAAGGCTTTTTTGCCAAACACGGGCTGGAGGTGGACTTGCAGTTCACGCAAAACTCGGTGCAGCTGCGCGACGGCCTGGCCCAAGGCGGCCACGACCTGGCGCACTCGGCCGTAGACAACGCGGTGGCCATGCGTGAACTGGCGGGGCACGATGTGGTCATCCTCTCGGGCGGCGACAACAGCATGAACGAGCTGTTTGTGCAGAGCGAAACCACTGCCGTCGCCCAGCTCAAAGGCAAAACCCTGGTGGTCGATGCGCCCAACACCGCCTACGCCCTGCAAGCCAAAAAGATTTTCAAAACCAACGGCCTGGGCCCCAGCGACTACCAAATCAAAGAAGTCGGCGCCACAGCGTTCCGGCTCAAAGCCCTGCAGGACGACAAACGCAACGCTGTAGCCATGCTCAACCTGCCCTTCTCCTTGCAAGCGCACGACTCTGGCCTGCGCAGCCTGGGCTATGTAGCCGACCTGCTGGGCCCCTACCAAGCCACCGGCGCGTTCGCCATGCGCCCATGGGCCAGCGCCAACGGCGCGGCCATCGAGCGCTACTTGGCAGGCTACATCGAAGGCCTGCGCTGGGCACTAAACCCCGCCAACAAAGCGCAGACCCTCCAGTTGCTACAAACCCGTCTGAATATCGCCGCGCCACTGGCCCAGCGCATCTACGCAGCGCTGGTAGACAAGCGCTACGGCCTCACGCCCGATGCCCGCTTTGACACCCAGGGCTTTGCCAACGTGCTGGCTTTGCGCGCCGAAATAGAAGGCCAATGGGGCGGCGTGCCGGCCAGCCAAGAGCGCTATGTGGACCTGTCTTGGTACCACAAGGCGCTCAAACGCTTGGGCTGACCTACATCGCACCATCACACGTCGAATGGCTGATAGCTACCCAAAACAGCTCAAAATCGCCGTTTTGGGATACTCGGGAGACCTTGGGAGCCTGCACAGTGGTTGGAAACTGAAAATTCACCTGTTTGAGCGCTGTTTTTTGGGTCTTATTCCATTTCTACATCATTAATGTCTAGGCGCGGAGCCGCAGACAGTGCTGCAGCACGGCAAGGCGACGCAACAACGACAGTAATGATTTAGAAAT
>JAYVGI010000050.1:0-3358 GCA_043772355.1 Polaromonas sp. | reverse complement strand
TCCATTTCTACATCATTAATGTCTAGGCGCGGAGCCGCAGACAGTGCTGTAGCACGGCAAGGCGACGCAACAACGACAGTAATGATTTAGAAATGGAATGACTTCCTAATTTGACGTATCCGAGCATCTGCGCACCCCGCAGGAGATGGCCGCTTGTTTAGAAATTTGCTTGGCACAGGCGGATGGCGAGGCAGCTTTTGTAGCCCAAGCCCTGGGCAATATCGCCCGAGCCAAAGGCATGGCCCAAGTAGCCCGCGACGCTGGCCTGTCGCGCGGGAGCTTGTACAAAGCACTCTCTGGCGAGCGCAGCCCAAGCTTTGAGACGATTTTGAAAGTCGTCAGCGCTTTTTGGCTGACGCTGCATGCGCAGGCAACTTGACACCAGCGTCCTGCTGCCAGCAGGGGTAGCGGTGCGACATGGATTTACGCAAATGAACTGCTTGTTTTGAGTGCCGAATGTGGCTGCAGGTCAATTAAATATTGCGGTAGAAGCTATTGAATTTGCAGTGAATTAATGTTCATCTGACCTCATTAATTTTTTTATCTGACCCCATTAATTCAGTTAATGTTCATCTGACCCCATTAATTTTTAATGTTCATCTGACCCCATTAATTTCACCATTAACATCTGAGTTAATGTTCATCTGACCCCATTAATTTTCCAGTTAATGTTCATCTGACCCCATTAACATCTGACCCCATTAACATCTGACCCCATTAATTCTGTCTGACCCCATTAACACCATTGACATAGACGCTTAAAACCTGCCGGGCAGACCCCCGACTGGGTACTTTCACAATTTCAATCACTATGTATTCCATAGCTGGCCCCACAATATTTCAGAGGGCTACAGCGCCATAGGCATCTTAAAAACGGCTCTCAAACCGGTCGATTTGAGGTTTTCAGGCGATTCCCGGGCCTCCAGCGGCTTCCAAACGCTTCAAAACCGAAATTTTTAGCGGCTTTTTTTTTGAAATGAGCTGTTAGCCAATAGAAAATATACCGATGACGCTATGCAATACATAGCTCTCAGGTTCGCTGGAGGTGACGCTTGCGCGGATCAGCCGCTCTGGGGAGGCCGTCGCCACAGAAACCCAGTCACTCACTAAATAGTAGCATTCCATCCATGTAATACATTGGGGTACAGAGGTTTTTGTTAAAAATTGGTAACTGCTCAGCTAGTTTGAGCCGGTTTGACTCCCTCTGCCTTTGGGAGAGACCCCAGTCGCCCACTGTACGCCCGAATTGAGCCCATAAACCTTGGATTTCGATTGCGGTTCATGGGTAAGGCTGGGGTGAAGGTTGCTGGCAAGAGGCACTCTCGGCGTGCGCAGCGCCTCACCCCAACCCTCTCCCCAGAGGGGCGCGGGAGTAAGAAAAGCGCTCCCCATCCAGCGAGCTGGGTAGTGACCTGAAAACAGGTCAAAATCGCCGATTGGGAGTGCGTCACGACTGTATGACCAAGCCAGAAGGCAAGTTAAAATTCAGCAGCACGCTTGCAAAATGTGGATGCGCTCCAAACGCAGCCAAGCAATCGCCTCATGCCCAGCCCCATTCAGAGTTATTCCCACATCGCCCTATGCCGCACAGCTCCCCACACACCATCCTCATCACCGGCTCCGCCGGCTATATCGGGTCCCATACTATTTTGGCCTTGCTGGCCCAGGGCTACCGGGTGCTGGGGGCGGACAACCACTGCAACAGCTCGGACAAGGTGTATGGGCAGATCAAAAAGTTGGCCAACGCCATCGCGCCGAATTTGGCTGACCAGTTCACCCATCACGTCGTGGACGTGCGCGACGAGGCGGCGCTGGGGGCGCTGCTGCAGGCCCACCCGGTGCAGGCTTGCATCCATTTTGCGGCGCTCAAAGCCGTGGGCGAGTCCACCCAGATGCCGCTGCAATACCTGCACAACAACATGGTGGGCTTGCTCGCTGTGCTCAACGTGCTGCAGGCGAAGAATGTTCGCGCCCTGGTGTTCAGTTCCTCGGCCACGGTGTATGGCAACCCCGAGTTTGTGCCTTTGACCGAAGCCGCGCGCCTGCAAGCCGTGTCGCCCTACGGGCTGACCAAACTGATGGGCGAGCAGGTGCTGGATGAATTGATTGCCTTGAGCGCGCGCAATGGGGCCACGCAGCCTGACGCCTGGCGCATTGGCATCTTGCGCTACTTTAACCCCGTGGGCGCACACGAGAGCGGCGAGATTGGCGAGCACCCCCAGGGCTCACCCAACAACCTGATGCCCTACGTGACCCAAACCGCCGCAGGCCAACGCGAGCTGCTCACCATCCACGGGGACGACTACCCTACCCCCGACGGCACCGGCGTGCGCGACTACATCCATGTGCAAGACCTGGCCGAGGGGCATGTGGCGGCGCTGCGCAAGCTCTTGTCTACGGCGGGTAGCTTTACGGTCAATTTAGGCACCGGGCGCGGTACCAGCGTGAAAGAGCTGGTAACGACTTTTGAGCAGGTTAACCAGATCAAAGTAGCCCACAAGGTCGGCCCGCGCAGGCCGGGCGATGTGGCCGAGTGCTACGCCGATGCCTCGCTGGCCAACACCCTGCTGGGCTGGCAGGCCACACGCACGGTGCAAGACATGTGCCGCGATGCCTGGCACTGGCAGAGCAAGTATCCGCGCGGGTTTGAATAACTTGACGGTGTGTGTATTGAAGAGTGCTCTCGACCTGGGTTGGCTGGCGGCAGCTCGGTTTGAAGAGTGCTCTCGACTCCTAGTTGGCTGGTGGCACCTTGGTTTGAAGAGTGCATGCAAGCTTGGTTGGCTGGCGGCAGCTCGGGAACTTGGGCTGCAAAAATCTTACGAAAACACGCGGGCACCTTGGTAGTCATCTGGAGGTTGTCACCGCGCCTTTCTCCAGATTTTTCATCCCAAGCATGCCGAACTACCGCTGAACGAGCTTGGTAGCGCTCTTTTGCGCGCTGAGGGCTCAATTTTTAAAGCAGTTTGGCACTCCAGGCCTCTAAACACTCTCGCAAGCAGCTACAGTTTTTGAAGCATATCGACTTGCAGAAAACACGCCAACCTTGCGCGAAAAACACCGCAGCGCACCACCACCACCACCACCACCACCACCACGCCCGCACGAGACAAAAATACACCTGCCAGCAAGCGGTGATGGAGCGCCAGCTGTGTGATCGACTTCAACCTGCTGGTGCGCTTGAGTCCGAGAGCGCGCTGGCCGGCGTACTTCTCCGACTCCCTACCCATGAACCTGCATCGAAATCCAAGGTTCATGGGCTTAATTCCATTTCTACATCATTAATGTCTAGGCGCGGAGCCGCAGACAGTGCTGTAGCACGGCAAGGCGACGCAACAACGACAGTAATGATTTAGAA
>JAYVGI010000049.1:0-6370 GCA_043772355.1 Polaromonas sp. | reverse complement strand
TTGAGTTTTGTCTGCACCCGTCGCGCCATGCTTGCGGAAGGCGAATACACAGCCTGCGAGGCACTGGACAAAACGCCTGACTTGATCACCCAACTATTTGACGAAGCGAAAACCAAAAGCACTGCACTCAAGCAAATTGAAGCCTACGCTTCAAAATATCATTTTTTTCACTACGAAGTGGCCTTCCCCGAAGCCTTCGCTGGCACCAAAAAAGGCTTTGACATCATTGTGGGCAATCCGCCCTGGGACAAAACCAAGTTTGCTGACACCGACTTTTTTCCGCAGTTCCACAGCAACTACCGCAGTCTGAAAAATACTGAAAAAGCGGCTGTGCAAAAGCGACTATTGGATAGCGCGCACATTGCCGGCGCCTACGAAATAGCCAAGCGCGAGATGGAAGTCGCAGATGACTACTACACCGCGGCATCGCCGCTGAATAAAGGGGCTGGCGATGGCAATTTGTTTCGCCTATTTGTTGAACGCAATCTGGGTCTGTTGACCACCGGGGGCAGTCTCAATTACGTGTTGCCCAGCGCGCTGATGTTTGAAGAGGGCTCAACGATCCTGCGCAAGCATATTTTCGCAAACTGCAGGATGCCGTTCTTTTACAGCTTCGAGAACAATAAAGGTATTTTTTCAGATGTGCATCGAAGCTACAAATTTGCCTTGATGCAGGTGGTCAACAGTCCATCAGTCACGGCAATCGAAGGAACTATTGATACTGCTTTTTACGTTTTGGACCCCGCCGAATTAGACAGCGCCGAACGCCGCATACCCTACCCACTGGACACCTTGAAGTCGCTCTCGCCCGACCATTGGGCATTCATGGAGCTGCGCGACCGCAAAGACCTAGCCCTTTTGGAAAAGTGCTACGGCGCTTACAAGGCGCTGTCGCCAAAATGGCTAGACTTTCGGCGTGAGTTGCACATGACCGATGACAAAGACCTATTCATTGAGAAACAGACACCTGGCCTAATCCCATTGTTCGAAGGCAAGATGATTTGGCAATACAGCCATAAGTTTGATACGGCACAGTACTGGTTGGAATCAAAAGCATTCGATCAGCGATTGAAGAGCAAAGAGCTGCATCGCATGGCACAAGACTTGGGTGTACCCAAGTCAGAGATCGCAAAATATGAACCAGCTATTCGTTATGACCGTGACTTTGTGCGTCTAGGTTTTCGCACAGTTGCCCGCGATACTGACGAACGCACTTTGATTTTTTCGCTTTTTCCCAAAAATTGCGGATCCGGGAATTCAATGTTTGGTAACACCCCCAAACACTATTTGCTCGGTTCGGAAGGACAAGTGACCGTGCAGACGGTATCCCCGCTAAGATTGCTATTTGCTTTGGCATGGTTCAACAGCGTGCCAGTGGATTGGCTGGCACGGCAGATGATTCAAATCAATGTCAACAAAACCTATCTCTACCGTCTGCCCATGCCGCAACCGACAGACGACGAGATTCGCAATAACCCAGCCTACGCCCAGCTGGCCAAAAACGCGTTACTCCTAAGCCTCGCCGCAAGCTGGGACGACTTTGCAGAATTGGCGCCGCTGTTTCACGTGCAGCCCAAAGACCTGCCTCAAACTGCCAAGGCGCAAGACGTGCTGCGTGCGCAAAACGACAAACTCGTCGCCAAACTGTACGGCATCACCGACGCAGAATTGCGCCACTTGCTGCGCAGCTTTAAGGTGATGGCGAGCAAACGATCAGAATATTTGACCTTGCTTGAGTAGCGCGTGCGACAAACGTCATGGCTTTTCGTGACGGGGCGGGGGTGCCATAACGCTCCGCTTTAAATAGCTGCGGGAGCAACTACGAAATGTGTAGAGCTGAAAGTTGCTTATCTCAGCGGCTGAGTGCCAACCTCTTGCGAGCCCGCGGTACCAACCCGAACCATCGCTTGCTCAGTGCAGATCACACAAGCCCTATAAAACCGCCTCTAGCCCTTTACGCTCCAGCAAATTAAGAAGTTTGAGCGAGGGCCCACTGGGGTGTTTATCGCCAATCTCCCATTTGCGCACAGTGGACAGGCTGGTGTTTAGCACGGCGGCCAGCACGGCTTGGCTGAGTTTGAGCTTGTCACGCAGAGCGCGAATTTCGCTACTGTCGTAGGCGGGCACTGGCGCGAGGCACAGGGCATCGTACTGCTGCATTTTGCGTTTGTTGATAAAGCCCAGCCGATGCCAGTCACCGGCTGTGTCGTGCACAGCTTCCAGAATAGCGCTCTTGGCCTTGGGTTTAGGGCTCATGGCAAATCTCCTGTAATGCGCCGTCTTCCAAGGCCTGCGATAACTGCACGGCCGTATTGGACAGAATATCTTGCGCAAGGTCTTTCAATGCTTGCAACTCTTCGGCAGTGATGTTGGCGCGGTCATTTTTCTCAAAGCCGAAAACAAAAATCCACCGACTGCCTTTGTTGGTGGCCACCAGGGTGCGCGCTCCGCCGGTTTTTGCCGCGCCCTGGCAGTGCAACGCGTTTTTTCACAAGGCCACCGCCCAGATCAGCGTCAATCAAGCCTTGCGCCATTTCTACGAAGGCTCGGCACAGCGCCGCATCGGAAAGCTCTGTTTTACGCATCCAGCGGGTGAAAAACCGGGTTTTGAAGACGCGACGCATGGCTTAATTGTACCACTTAGTGTCACCAATAGAGGGGCTGCGGCTTGCCCCCAAAGTGACAGGCTGCTCACTTGCGGGGTATTAGCATCAAGACAATCAATCCTTTTGGAGACTACGCCATGCCACAGTTTTTTCGCCCTTTACGAAGCACCATTTTCTGGCTCACACTCGCATGCGCACACAGCGCGTTCGCCCAAAGCGAAGTCCTCGTCGAAGGCTTCTCAGAGCAACGCCTGAGTCGCATTTCCGGATCAATGCAAAGTCAAATCGACCAAGGCATTTTCCCTGGAGCCGTCACGATGATCGCGCGCAATGGGCGGGTGACGCATTTTGAATCGCATGGGTTTCAAGATGCCGCCAAAACCAAACCGATGACCAAGGACACCTTGTTTCGCCTGGCCTCCATGACCAAGCCGATTGTCACCACCGCCGCCATGATGCTGGTAGAGCAAGGCAAACTCAAACTGAATGACCCGTTGGTGTTGTGGCTGCCCGAGCTGAAAGACTTGAAGGTGGAGACGGCCAACGGCGATGTGCCGCTCACGCGCCCACTGTGGGTGCAAGACGTGATGCGCCACACCGCAGGCTTTGTCTACGGCGGCGCAACCAGGTCGCCACGTGTCAAAAAGTTGTATGAAGATTTGAATATCGAGTCGCGGGAGGTAGACATTACTTCTGAAGACATGCTGAAGAACCTGGGGCAGATTCCGCTGGTGCACCAGCCAGGTACGTTTTGGGAATACTCCATTGCTGTGGACGTGCTGGGCTTGGTGTTGGAGCGGGTCGAGAAAAAGCCTTTGGATGCGATCGTCAAAGAACTATTGCTGGACCCGCTGGGCATGAAAGACACCAGCTGGTGGGTAGCCCCTAACCAAACCTACCGCATGGCCGAAGCGCTCAATAGCGACCCGCTGAAGGCCGACATGCTCAAGTCCTACCGCCAAAGCTACAACCCCTTGGGTAAAAGCTACTTCAAAGGCGGTGCGGGCATGGTCAGCACCGCATCGGACTACCTGCGCTATGCGCAGATGATGGTCAACGGTGGCGAGCTGGATGGCAAGCGCTATCTGTCGCGCAAAACGGTGGAGCTGATGCTGTCCAACCACATCGTGGGCATGGGCGGCACGCCGCTTGCCACCACCGGGCCAGGCTACGGCTTTGGCCTGGGCTACGGTGTGCGTCTGGACGAGGGCATGGGCTGGGCACCCGGCTCCAAGGGCGACGCCATGTGGGCGGGGGCTTGGGGCACCAGCTTTTGGATTGACCCGAAAGAAAAGCTGGTGGGCATTTTGATGTCGCAAAGCCCATCCAACCGGGTGCAGACGCGCATGCTTTATAAAAACCTGGTGTATGGCGCGCTGGTAAAGTAAGTCGCAGCGTGGCAGGCGCTGCCACCCCACTGCAGCGCTAGGGGGCCTACCCGTTATGATCCCGGCATCCTTTGTCTGCCTGAAAAAACCATGCCTCGAATTCTCCCCGACCGCCGCGTGGCACTTGCCGTGCTGGCTCTTATTCCTAGCCTGGCTGCCAAGCTAGCGCTGGCGCAAAACTACCCCAGCAAAGCCATCACCGTGGTCATCCCCTTTGCAGCAGGCGGCGGCACTGACAGCATTGCCCGCGATGTGGCTAAAACACTGTCTGAAAAACTGGGCCAACCCGTTATCGTGGACAACAAGGGCGGCGGCGGGGGCAGTATTGGTGCCAATGCCGTGGCCAAGGCGCAGGCTGATGGCTACACCCTGTTGTTTGCCACCTCCACCTTCATCACCAATGCGGCCATGGAGGCCGCGTCGCCCTACAGCGTAGAGAAAGACTTTGCGCCCATTGCGATGCTGGGCCGGGGGCCGCTGTTGGTGGTGTCCAGCAAAGAACTCGGGGCCAAAAACATCACCCAAGTACGCGCCATGGCGCAAGCCCGCACGCAAGGGCTTGATTACTGCTCGGCAGGCAATGGCAGCATCAACCATCTTGCGGGCGAGATGTTTCGCCAAAAGGCGCAGCTTAATTTGACGCATGTGCCCTACAAAGGCAGCGGCCCAGCAACGATGGATTTGCTGGCGGGACGGGTGCAGTTATTTTTTGCCACGGTGCCCACCATCTTGCCGCATGTGCGCGAAGGCCGGGTGGACGTGCTAGCCGTGACAGGCAGCAAACGCTCTAGCTTGTTCCCCGATACGCCGACGATGGCCGAGGCGGGTGTGGCAAACTTCAACGTCACCACCTGGTGGGGTGTACTAGCCCCAGCCAAAACACCGCAGCGCATCATCGATCAACTCAACCTGGCCATCAACGAGACGGCGGCCCAAGACCCCGTGCGCAGCAGACTGGTCAACGAAGGGGCCGATGCAGTCAAAGGTACCCCGGCAGACTTTCAGCGTGTGCTCACCAGCGAGCTGTCACTATGGCGCGGAGTCATCAAAACATCTGGCCTTAAACTTCAATAAAGTCATACAGCAATAAAACTAGGATTTTTTCGCGTCTTTCGCGCAACCTTCGCGTCTTTCGCGCTCCTTTCACCGTTTTCTTTTTCTCCCTGTCCCCTGTCCCCTGTCCCCTGTAACCTGTCTCCTGCAACCTGAACCCTCCAAGTCATGAAAATCATCGTTATCCCCGGCGACGGCATCGGCCCCGAGACCATGTCCGCCACCACCGCCGTACTGGAGGCCGTGTCCAAACGATTCGATCTCAAGCTGGATCTGCATTACGACATCGCAGGCCACGACAGTCTTAAACAACACGGCTCAACCGTCACGCCGGAGCTGCTGGCCAAGGTGCGCGCCGCCGACGGCCTGATGCTTGGCCCCATGGCTACGTATGACTTTAAAGACGAAACCAAAGGCGAGATCAACCCGTCCAAGTTCTTTCGCAAAAGCCTGGACCTGCATGCCAACATCCGCCCCGCCCGCACCTACCCCGGCATGCCCGGGCGTTTTGGCGATTTTGATTTGGTAGTGGTGCGCGAGAACACCGAGGGCTTTTACGCCGACCGCAATATCGAGTCGGGCAACAGCGAAATGCTGATTACGGAAGACGTGGTGATCTCGCTGCGCCGCATCACCCGCCATTGCTGCGAGCGCATTGCCCGCAGCGCCTTTGAGCTGGCGATCACACGCAGCAAGCATGTGACTATCGTGCACAAGGCCAATGTACTCAAACTGGGCGACGGCATGTTTATCGACCTGTGCCACCAAGTGGCCAAAGAGTTCCCGCAAGTAACGGTGGATGACTTCATCGTCGACGCGATGATGGCGCATGTGGTGCGCGCGCCGCAGCGCTTTGATGTGATTGTGACGACCAATATGTTTGGCGATATTTTGTCGGACCTGACCGCAGAGTTGTCGGGCAGCTTGGGGCTTGGTGGCTCGCTCAACGCTGGCGCGCAGCATGCCATGGGCCAGGCGGCGCATGGATCGGCACCCGACATTGCGGGGCAAAACATAGCCAACCCGTTGTCGCTGATTTTGTCCGCCGGCATGTTGCTGGGCTGGCACGGACAGCGCAAGAGCTTGAGCGCTTTTGCGCAGGCCAGCGCGGCTATAGAGCAAGTGACCGCAGCGGCGGTGCAAGCGCATGAAGTGACGCGCGATGTAGGCGGTGCGCTGGGCACGCGCGAGACCGGTGCTGCGTTTGTGCAGCGCTTGTTAGCGTACTAATTCCATTTCTACATCATTAATGTCTAGGCGCGGAGCCGCAGACAGTGCTGTAGCACGGCAAGGCGACGCAACAACGACAGTAATGATTTAGAA
>JAYVGI010000048.1:0-22823 GCA_043772355.1 Polaromonas sp. | reverse complement strand
AGCTCCGCGGCTGTCCCCCGGGGCGGCCTAGGGCCGCCGCCTCCTCCTTGAGGCCGCTGCGCTGAGTACACCGCCGACCTGCTCTTGCACAAGCGGTTGGCGGTCAACTAATGTGCCGCAACCAAACCAGTACGCAGCTCTTGCGAAGTAGGTGGCGATCCACCGTCGGGCTACTAACCATTCCAGTACGCAGCTCTGGCGCTTGGCGTGCACAGCGCAGCGGCATCAAGGAGGAGGCCGAAGGCCGGGGGACAGCCGCGCAGCTGTGCACGCCAAGTGCCAGAGCGAGCTCAGAGCTCAGGGCTCAGGGCTCAGAGCTCAGGGCTCAGGGCTCAGGGCTCAGGGCTCAGGGCTCAGGGCTCAGGGCTCAGGGCCCCGAGCATCACCCACGCGACCATCACACCCCATGCAAGTGGTTACCATAGCAGCATGACGACCCAAGCTACCAACAAACTCTCCATGCAACAAGTGCTGCTCTGCGGCGCACTGATTGTGACCCTCTCCATGGGCATTCGCCACGGCTTTGGGCTGTGGTTGCAGCCCATTACCCAAGCGCAAGACTGGACGCGGCAAAACTTTGCCTTTGCGATTGGCATACAAAACATCTCCTGGGGTATTTTTGGCATTTTTGCGGGCATGGTGGCTGACAAATTCGGCGCATTCAAAGTCATCTTGGCGGGCACCCTATGCTACGCGCTGGGCTTGGTGGGCATGGCGCTGTCCACCAGTGTGCTGATGTTCACGCTGACTACCGGCGTGCTGATCGGCGCGGCGCAGGCGGGTACTACCTACGCCATCATCTACGGCGTGATTGGCCGCAATGTAGACCCCGCCAAGCGCTCGTGGGCCATGGGCGTGGCCGCTGCAGCGGGCTCGTTTGGGCAGTTTCTCATGGTGCCTACCGAAGGGTTTTTGATCAGCGCCTTTGGCTGGAAAGAGGCCCTGCTGATTTTGGCCGGTGCGGCCATGCTCATTATGCCGCTGGCCCTGTTTTTGCGCGAGCCGGGCTTTGCGGCGGGCAGCGTACAAGTCAAACGCGAGCAAAGCATTGTGCAGGCCTTGACCGAAGCGTTCAAATACCCCAGCTTTCAGCTCCTGATGGCGGGCTATTTTGTCTGCGGTTTTCAGGTGGTGTTTATCGGCGTGCACATGCCCAGCTACCTCAAAGACAAAGGCCTGTCGCCCCAAGTGGCCAGCTACGCGCTGGCGCTGATCGGTTTGTTCAACGTGTTTGGCACCTACATTGCGGGCTCGCTGGGCCAGCGCATGCAGAAGAAGAATATTTTGTCCTTCATCTACCTGGCCCGCGCCGTGGTTATCAGCGTATTTTTAATCGCCCCACTCAGCCCCATCAGCGTGTACATCTTTGCCAGCGCCATGGGCCTGCTGTGGCTGTCCACCGTGCCGCCGACCAATGCGGTGGTGGCGCAGATTTTTGGCATCCAGCACATGTCGATGCTGGGCGGTTTCGTGTTCTTTAGCCACCAGATCGGCAGCTTCATGGGCGTGTGGCTGGGCGGCTATTTGTACGACAAAACCGGCAGCTACGACATCGTCTGGTACATCGCCATCGCGCTGGGCGTGTTTGCGGCTTTGATTAACTTGCCGGTGCGGGAAGGTGCGATTGTGCGTCGGCCTTTGCAAGGGCTACAGGCTTGAGGTTGTAGCTTCTTGGCTCCCGTGCTGAGGTGGGGTTTTAAGATTTGCCTCAAAGGGCGTTGGCTGGCAGCAGCTCGGGAAGTCGCGCTGCAAAAATCCTGCGCAAACACGCGAGCACTTTGGTAGTGCTCTGTAGGTGGTCACCGCGCCTTGCTCCAGATTTTTCATCACGACCACGCCGAACTGCTGCTGAATTGGCGTTTGAGCGCGCCATACCGTTTGAGGAGTTCAAATCTTTTTAACGCGCGAATAGCGCTGCAGCCCAATAAAATACTGAGGGAAAAGCTACTTTATATATAGCATTTCTCAAACCTTCTGCGGCATCGAACAGGGTATCGAGCGGCCTTGAGGGCTTACTCCACCCTAACGCAGCTTGAATTCGGCGGAGACGAAGTTGCCTAGGTTAGACAAACCTCGAATTTGGGTGGTGAACGCGTCTGGCAGGGGCCGATTTGCGCTGTAGGTAGCGCTCAATTTTCCGTATGCAGGAGCCGCGACTGATTGGCTTACGTAGGTTTGCGGATAGGCGACGGTGGCCTCAATGCGCACCTGGCTATCGCCAGTGGCTACCGCTCTCCAGCTTATCGAACCAGGGCCTTTGAAATTGACATTCAAACGCTCCAGTTTGGCATCCCCTTCGGTACCCCCCTTGGGAGGGACACTCCACAAAGCCCCCGACACCACGCGCAGGACTACGTCGCCCATTGCAATGCGCAACACCCGGCCATCTTTGGCTATTTCATCGCCTGTCGAATATACCGTTGACTCGGCAGTCTGTGCTTTGACAGTAACCTCTACATTGCTCTTGAGACCGGATACGGAATCTGTGAGCACCAAGGTGCCAATACTGGGGTTTGATTCAGCGCTCGGTACGTTGCCCGCAATACGCGCAGGCACCGCACTGACCGGCTTCGCAGTGCCACCCGGCAGCTCCAGCAACCTGGATTTGGCCAACATGGCAAAAGTGCCATTGGGGAAACGCTCGATATAGGCTTGCAGCTCGCCAGGGCGTTGGCTGTTTTTCACGCTGTCCCAAAACGCTAGTTCAAAGGCTGCTGGATCTATTGCGTTTTGGCTACCTGCAATGGGTGCTGCTGCCGCAGCTGCGCCAGGCGATGGCGCGGCCAACTGCACGGCAGGTTTGAAGTAAAACTGCCCCTCCAGCGCGGTGTTTTCCCACGGGGTTTGCTGGTTGTTGCTGTCTTTGCGCACAGCAGCGCGCACTTGTTTGAACACCTCTTCTACAGGCAGGCCGGGCTGGCGTAGCACTTTGGCCAAATGCTCGGTGTACAGGCCGTTTTTGCCGCTGCCATCTGAGGCGACGGAACCGGGCGCGGTGGAGTAGGCTACCAGGGAGCCGCTGGGCGCGCTCATGGTGGCCAAGCCAGAGGTGGCGGAGCGTGATTTGACGGCGAAGGGGTTGTTGCGGCAAGCGTCCAGAATGATCAGGTTCATGCGGTTACCGGCGGTTTGCATTTTCTCCAGTATCACGCTGGCGTTCAGGGCTTCGTCGGCGACTTCGTCTTCGTTGCGGATGTCCGAATCGGTAGACACCAGAAAATTTTCACCGCGCACCTGCACGCCGTGGCCGGCGAAGTAAAACAGGCCTACGCCGCCCGTAGCTTTGAGTTTGTCGCCAAAGTCGCGCACCAAGCGGCGCATGTCGCGGATCGAGGCGTTTTCGGCTTTGATGACGGTAAAGCCGGCTTCTTTGAGCGCGCCCTCCATCAGGCGCACGTCGTTCACCGGGTTGGCCAAAGGGGAAGCCTTGTAGGTTGCGTTGCCGATCAGCAGGGCCAGGCGGGGCTCGGTGTTGGCGTAGGCCAGCGGAGCCATCAAACCCATGAGCGCACAGCACAGAAGCAAACAACGACGTAACAGCATAGGGCCCAACTTGTAACAATTATGAGTATCTGGATTATCGCGGTTGTCGTCACCCAGCGGCTAGGGTGTGATCCCATAAACATGGGATGTGTGGTAACGTCATCACAGATTTTTTCCAACCCACCCCGTCATGCACCGCCGCGCCACCCGCACCCGTTATGTCACTTACGCCTGTTACGCAGCCGCAGTGCTGGCCTGCCTGGGTGTATTTGCGCTGTACACGCGGCCAGATTTTTTGGTCACTCTGGCCAATCAGGTGTGGGCTTGTTTTTAGATTCATCAGGGCATTAGCCCTCTAAAATATTGCGGGAGAAGCTATGAATGTGATAGTCATTACCGGTGCCTCGGATGGCATTGGGGCTGAGATTGCACGCCAACTGGCGGGCGCTGGCAAGGCCGCCACAGCTTTGGTGCTGGCAGCGCGCGATGAAGCCAAGCTGCAGCTAGTGGCTGCGCAATGCAACGCCTTGGGAGCGCAAACCTGCGTGGTCAAAACCGATGTCGGCGTACAGGCCGATTGCCGACGCTTGACAGACCACACCCTGCAAAAATTTGGCCGCATCGACGCACTCATCAACAACGCAGGCATCTCGGCCCAAGCGTTGTTTGAAGAGGTGAAAGACGGCGACCTGGGCTGGTATGAAGACCTGATGCGCATCAACCTGTGGGGCAGCGTGTGGTGCACCCATGCTGCATTGCCGCACCTTAAAGCGTCCAAGGGCAGCATCGTCGCCGTGTCCTCGCTGGCCGGGCTGATCGGCGTACCAGGCCGCACCGCCTACTGCGCCAGCAAATTTGCCATGACCGGCTTTTTTGAGGCCCTGCGCGCCGAGCTCAAGGGCGCAGGCGTGAGCGTCACCACTGCCTACCCTGGCGTGGTAGCCACCCAGATCCGCTACCGGGGCCTGAACGCTGCGGGCGTGCCCGCAGGCTCCAGCGGGCTTAAAGAGGATGATGCCATGAGTGTAGAAGAATGCGCCCGCCTGATCATCACCGGCATGCAGGGGCGCGAACGCGAGGTGGTGATGAGCAGCAAAGGCAAACTGGGCCGCTGGCTTAAACTGCTCTCACCCGGTACGGTGGAGAATATGGCGCTGGCGGCGCTCAAAGATGATGTGAAGCCGAAAGGCTGAATGCGCTTATCAGCGCATGGTATTACTCACCGACCATCGTGTCCACTCGCCCACATATCGCTGTCAAGCACACAGGACTTTCATGCACGGATCTGAATCTATTTCGCCTTGGGTGGCGCGCTGGTCGCACCTGGTGCCTGCGGGCAGCACGGTGCTGGACGTGGCCTGTGGGCTGGGGCGGCATGCGCTGCATTTCTCCAAGCTGCATCATCCAGTAGCCGCCGTAGATATTGCGCAAGCAGCTATCGATGAAGTAGCAAAAAAACTCCCACCGACTGCACAACTCAAAGTAGCAGATATTGAAAACGGCCCCTGGCCTTTTATAAACAACGGCGCGCCGCAGCAGTTTGGCGCGGTAGTCGTCACCAACTACCTGTGGCGCGCTTTGCTGCCTATCATCGTGGCCTCGGTGGCACCGGGTGGCGTACTGATCTATGAAACCTTTGCGCACGGCAACGCCAGCGTGGGCAAGCCTTCGCGGCCTGACTTTTTGCTGCAACCTGGTGAGCTGCTGGCCGCTTGCGCGGGGCTGCGCGTGGTGGCCTATGAAGACGGCTTTTTAAGCGCGCCAGAGCGTTTTGTGCAGCGCATAGTGGCAGTGCGGGAGGCCGTGCCAGCGGCAGATGAAAGCACGCCAAAAAGCACCGCTGACAGCACCGCTGACAGCACCACTGACAGCACCACTGACAGCAAGTCCGCCAGCGCAGCGCATCAAAATGCCGCCAATCCAGCATCAATATCCCCTCCACGCTACCCGCTGTAGCCCCGCGCAGCCGGGTAAAATCTGTGCATGAACCAAATTACCGGAAGCATTGTTGCGCTTGTCACCCCGTTTCATCCTGATGGCAGCGTTGATTACCCCACCCTGCGCAAGCTGATTGACTGGCACATTGCCGAGGGCACCGACTGCATTGGCGTGGTCGGCACCACGGGCGAGTCGCCCACCGTCAACGTGGACGAGCATTGCGAGATCATTCGAGTGTCAGTGGAGCAAGCCAAAACCCATGGCGCCAAGCGCGTGCCCATCTTGGCGGGCTGTGGTGCCAACAGCACGAAAGAAGCCATTGAACTGGCCCAATTTGCCAAAGGCGTGGGGGCAGACTGCCAACTGCAAGTCGTGCCCTACTACAACAAGCCGACCCAAGAAGGCCAGTACCAGCACTTCAAGGCGATTGCCGAGGCCACGGGTGACCTGCCTACGATTCTTTACAACGTGCCGGGCCGTAGCGTGGCCGATATGCAGCACGACACCGTCATGCGCCTGGCCCAAATCAGCGGCATTGTGGGCATCAAAGAAGCCACTGGCAATATCGAGCGGGCGCAGTGGCTGATCAAAGATGCGCCCAAAGGCTTTGCCGTGTACTCAGGCGACGACGGCACCGCCGTGGCGCTGATGCTATGCGGTGGGCAGGGCAACGTGAGTGTAACGGCTAACATCGCCCCGCGTTTGATGCACGATTTGTGCGTAGCCGCCATGGCGGGTGACGCTAAAAAAGCGATGCAGATCCAACAGCGCTTGCTGCCGGTGCACAAAAACCTGTTTATCGAAGCCAACCCTATTCCCCTGAAGTGGGCCATGCACAAGATGGGTCTGTGCGGCGGCACTATGCGCCTGCCCATGACGCCCATGGCACAATCGCTTGAACCAACCGTTTTGGCCGCGCTCAAAGCCTCTGGGCTGGTGTAAGCACCCCAGCCCTTCTTACCTAGGAATTTTTTGTGGTGACCCCCTTTTGCACACCGACCCGCACCCTGACCTGCACAATGACCCACACACTGACCCCTACCAGCCCAGCCGTGGCCCGCCCCGTCTTTTTGGTGCTCGCCACCTGCGCGTTGCTCGCAGGCTGCTCCACGCTCGACGGTGACAAGGTGGACTACAAAAGCGTGGGCAAAGGCCCATCGCTGGAAGTGCCACCCGACCTGACCGCTTTATCGCGCGACACCCGATATGTGGTACCCGGCGGCGCTGTGACCGCCAGCGGCTTTGCCACCGGCCAAAATGCCCCGGGCACCCCCGTAGCCGCCACCAAGGTAGGCGACGTGCGGATTGAGCGCGCAGGCTCGCAGCGCTGGCTGGTGATTGACCGCAACGCCGACCAGCTCTGGAGCCCCGTGCGCGATTTTTGGCAGGAAAACGGCTTTCTACTCAATATCGACCAACAAGCTTTGGGCATTTTAGAAACCGACTGGGCCGAAAACCGGGCCAAATTGCCGCAAGACTTTATCCGCGCCACCATTGGCAAAGTGTTTGACAGCCTGTACTCCACTGGCGAGCGTGACAAGTTTCGCACCCGCATGGAGCGCAACGGCAACGCCACCGAGATTTTCATCAGCCACCGAGGCATGGTAGAAAAAGCCAGTGGCGGCAAATCGCCCACGCAAGCTGACGGCACGGTCTGGGAGCCTAGAGCCCCCGACCCCGAACTGGAAGCCGAGTTTTTGCGCCGCTTGATGGTCAAGCTGGGCGTCACCCAAGAGCAGTCCAAAGCGCTGGTGGCCTCGGGCCAAGCCAAAACCACTTCTCGCATCGCAGCCGTCAACGGCGCGCCCGTAGTGCAAGTGGACGAAGGGTTTGAGCGCGCTTGGCGCCGTGTGGGCCTGGCACTGGACCGCACCGGCTTTACCGTAGAAGACCGCGACCGCGCCCAAGGCGTGTACTTTGTGCGCTATGTGCAGCCCACCGATGGCAAAGAGCCAGGCTTTTTCAGCAAACTGTTCAGCAGCACCAAAGACGCAGCACCGCTGAAGTTCCGTATCTCGCTGAAAAGCGAGGGCGAGTCGACCACCGTGTCGGTGCTCAATACCACGGGTGCAGCAGAAACCTCTGAAAACGCGCAGCGCATAGTGAAAGTAATCGCTGACGATTTGAAATAACTTTTCTTTGGCTCAGCCCGCAGAGCGGCATGGACCATCAAAAAAGCCCCGCAAGCCCTAAGCTTGCGGGGCTTTTTGCTGGGCTGCTTTACAAACTGAGGGCAGCGATACCCGCGCGCGCGATTTGCGCATCTTCGCTCGACTTCACACCACTCACGCCCACGGCACCCAGGCAGTGGCCGTCTTTCAAAATAGGCACCGCGCCTTCCAGCATGCCATGGATGGTAGGCGCGCTTAAAAAGCTGGTGCGGCCACCGTTGATCACGTCCTCATAGACCTTGCTCTCACGTCGGCCTAGAGCAGCTGTGTGGGCTTTGGCAGGGCCGATGTGGGATGAGATGGCCGGGGCACCGTCCAGGCGCAGCATGCCCAGCAGGTGGCCGCCATCGTCGACCACGGCGATAGTCACGGCCCAGTTGTTTTTAAGGGCTTCAGCCTCGGCAGCGGCCAAAATGGCTTTGACATCGGCAATTTCCAGAAATGCTTTGGTTTTCATAGCAAGATTACAAAATGGGTAAAAAAATAGGAGTGAAGACCGAGCATACCCGCCCAAGCTGGCCTGCGCTGCACCACGCTGGTGAAAAGTGTCCATACAAAAAGTAGGAATCTCCCCCTGCCATGCTGGCGTTGCACCCCGGTTTAGCCCTAAAATCCGCGTATCTGCTGGTGCCTTTGTGCCGCCCGCAGCACCTACAGGAGAAAACCATGTCTGACCATATTCACGCAGCCGACTATTCGCAAGCGGGTGCACTAGGCAATTCCGCCGAGCGCAACAAAGTAATGCGCAACACCTACTGGTTGCTGGCCTTGAGCCTGGTGCCCACCGTATTGGGTGCTTGGCTGGGGGTGGCCACCGGCATCACCCGTTCGCTGGGCGGCATCATGGGTATGGTGGTGTTTTTAGCTGGCGCGTTCGGCTTTATCTACGCTATCGAAAAAACCAAGAACTCGGCGGCTGGTGTCCCCGTGCTGCTGGCATTCACGTTTTTTATGGGCTTGATGCTGTCGAGTTTGATAGCCAGAGTACTGGGCTTTAAAAATGGCTCCTCGCTGGTCATGACAGCCTTTGGCGGCACAGCCGGCATATTTTTCGTGATGGCGTCTGTTGCTTCGGTCATCAAGCGTGACCTGTCTGGCATGGGCAAATGGCTGTTCGTAGGCGTGCTGGTGCTCATGGTGGGCAGCATTGTCAACGTGTTTGTCGGCTCCACCATCGGCATGGCCGTGATCAGCACTTTGGCGATTGCCATTTTCTCTGCCTATCTGCTGTATGACTTGAAGCAGATTCTGGATGGTGGCGAGACCAACTACATCAGCGCCACACTGGCTTTGTACCTTGACCTGTTCAACATCTTCCAAAGCCTGCTGTCCTTGCTGGGCATCTTTGGCGGCGAGCGTGACTGACATTTAAACCTACCTTTGGGCTACGCAGCCCATTTAAAAAAAGCCTCGGTTTGCCGAGGCTTTTTTTTGTACGGCACCAAAGCGGCGGCGCACTTAGCTACGCAGCCATCCTTCCCGAGTGGTGTGCGCTTCACCACTGGTGACACAGCCTTTTTCCCCGATGGCGGGTCTTGCAGCGCCGCAGGTCCATCCTATTGCCTGCCTGGCAGCCTGTCGGACTTAGGTCGTCAAAAGCGAAAATCGGCCCCAGCGATGGACAAGTTTTTGACGGTTTCGCATCCCAATATCGAGATATTGGGTAAGAAAACGGCGAAAAATAGACCGCTGCGATCGATTTGCACCCGACGACCTAAGTCCGACAGGCTGCTAGGTGCTTAGCTTGGACGGTGTGGCGTTACTAGCGCAGGAGGCCAAAGGCCGGAGTACAGCCGCGCAGCCATCCCAGCAAAGTACAGACGTAAAAAAAGCTCCCGAAGGAGCTTTTTTAGATGCTTGGAAGAATTACTTCTTCATTGCGTCGGTAGCTGCACCAGCGGCTGCTTTGGCAGCGTCGCCAGCAGCGGCTTTGGCTGCGTCGACAGCGGCGGTAGCGCCAGCTTTGGCAGCGTCGGCAGCACCGGCACCGCCAGCCATTGCGGCTTTGGCAGCGTCGGTAGCAGCACCAGCGGCGCCAGTGGCAGCAGCTTTGGCAGCGTCGGTAGCGGCAGCAGCAGCGCCCGTAGCGGCAGCAGCAGCGCCAGTAGCAGCAGCGGCTGCGCCAGTGGCAGCAGCAGCAGCGCCACCAGCAGCAGCGGCAGCAGAAGCTGCGTCTTTAGCGGCTTCTGCTACAGGAGCAGCAGCCGGTGCAGCAGCCGCGGGTGCTGGTGCAGGAGCGGCAGCAGGAGCTGCATCTTTTTTACCGCAAGCGGCCAAAGCCACAACGGCCAACAAAGATGCTAATACGAGGGTTTTTTTCATTTCAATTCCTTGATTGAGTAATAAATAATAAGAAAACAATTTCCGGGAAATTGTCAAAGCTTTTACTTTTAACGGTGGTGCCTTGACAGAGCATAAAGGACTCGAGCTCTTTATGTTCAGCCTATGATTATAACCCGAAGTGTTACGATCTTGGTTGCACCGTGTTTTCCACCACACTCGCGCTGTAAGCCAGCAACACTCCCACGGCCCTTCACACGCCTTGTCAATCCACACATTTACCCTGCATCCCTTGCCTTTATGCCCTTCAAAACTCTCTTGCAATTGGTAGCTTTATCGGCGCTTTGGGGGGCTTCTTTTTTGTTTATCCGTATCGCCAGCCCGGTTTTAGGCCCTGCGGTGCTGGCCGGGCTGCGCATCAGTTTGGCGGCGCTCACCCTGGCCTGCATCATGCGGGCGCTGGGCCAGCGCTGGCCTTGGGCACACTGGCGCGAGCTGTTGGGCATTGGCATCTTGTCGGTCGCCTTGCCTTTTATCCTTTACGCATGGGCGGCCTTGCACCTGCCCGCTGGCTATAGCGCCCTGCTCAACACCAGCGCGGTGGTGTTTGGCTGCCTGGCGGGCGCGTGGCTGAAAGTAGACACCCTTACCCCGCGCAAAATCATCGGCTGCTTGCTGGGTTTTGCCGGTGTAGCCTTGATCGTGCGCTTGGGGCCTATGACGCCCACGCCTTCGGTGGTGCTGGCCGCCCTGGCCTGCACCGGGGCGGCCATGTGCTACGGCATATCCAACCCGCTGATGAAGCGGGCTGTCGCGCACATGGAGCCGGTGGCCATTGCGGCGGGCATCCACCTGTGGTCGGCTATTTTGGTAGCGCCCGCCGCGCTGTGGGCCTTGCCGCAAGCACGCTTTACAGTGCCTGCCATGGCGGCGGTGGCGGTGATGGGCATCATTACCTCCGCGCTGGCTTACTGGGTGCATTTGCGTATCATGCGCGATGTGTCAGCCACAGCGGCCATGACCCCGGCCTTCATGATCCCGCTGTTTGGCGTGGCTTGGGGGCACTTTTTTTTGGGTGAACCGGTGAGCTCAGGCATGCTGGCGGGTGCGGCGCTGGTGCTGGTAGCCACTGCCTTGGTGACTGAATTTAACCCGTTTGCAAAACCTGCGGATGTTGCAGCCGCCATACCTTGAAGGCGCAGGCAGTGGCTACCGTGCTCATGGCTAAAGAGACCCAGTACACCGTGCCCAAGCCCCAGTGGGTGCTGATGTAGCCCCCTGCCACACCGCCCAGCACGCCCGGAAAGCCATAGCCCACCACCGTGTACAGCGCCTGCCCCCGGCCACGCAAGCGCCCGGGAAAATGGTGCGACAAGAGCGCAATGCACACACTGTGGTGGGTGGCAAAGGTGATGGCATGCAGCATTTGCGCGGCCAGTAGCAGCAGCAAGGTGCTGGCAAAGCCCGCCGTGATGCCAAAGCGCAGCATGGCTACCGCACCGCACACCACCAGCCAGGCTGTCAGGCTGAGCATGGGCAACCAGCGGGCTTGGGTGAAAAACCAACCGATTTCCACCACCACCGATGTCGCCCACAGCAGGCCAATGGTGGTTTTGCTGTAGCCCAAAGAGTCGCAATACAGCGAGAAAAACGCATACACCCCCATATGCGCCAGCACATGGAAAAACAAGGTAGCGAGGAACCATCGCACCGCGCTCTGACGCAAAATCGGCAGCACTGACGCGCCTGTGTCTATGGCATGCGGAGCCTCTTTGTAGTCTGGCATCCACCAAGTGCTGAGGCATACCAAGCCAATCGTTACCATCGTCCACTGTGGAAAGTGGCGCATGCCAAAGGCCTCAAACCATGCCCCGGCCGAAAACACCGCTACCAAAAACCCCACCGAACCCCATAGCCGCACCCGTCCATAGCGTTTCATGTCAATGGCACCGCCGTGGCTGACCAAGTGCGCCATGGCGGCCTCACTCATCGGCATCATGGCGCTGGTGTTGCTAAACATCACCAGCAGCACTAGGGCCAGCCAAACTATGCCGCCGTCAAACCATAAACCCAAAGAAGCCACAAAGGCCAAGCTGGCACCCCAGCGCAGCAGCTTCACGCGCTCGCCCGTGCGGTCGCTAAGCGCGCCCCAGCCATAGGGCGCAAACAGCCTTGTAGCAGCCTGCACCGAGGTAAGCAAGCTGATCACCAGCAGACTGAAACCCAGCTCTTTGAGCCAGAGGGATAAAAACGGGTTGAAAAACCCTATGTGCGCAAAATAACTGGCCGACAACGCAGCAAATGGCGCAAGCTGCCTGGTGGTGGTAGTTGCCCCCACGCTTGTCACAACGCGCCCTTCGCTGCCCCCAAGGGGGCTCTCGCGCCTTGGGGCGGCCCGGCGGCACCCGTACCGCGCCGCGTTGGAGGTGTCAAACGTGTGCCTTGATCACCGGCGTGCTGCTCACCACATCACCACACTGCGCGCGGTGGGCCAGCGCGTGCTCCATCACCACCAGGGCCAGCATCGCCTCGGCAATCGGCGTGGCACGAATGCCTACACACGGATCGTGACGGCCTTTGGTGATCACCTCGGCAGAATGACCGTCGATGTCAATCGTCTCGCGCGGCAGCAAAATGGAGCTGGTGGGTTTGATGGCAATTGATACTTCCAAATCCTGCCCGGTGCTGATGCCGCCCAGCACACCGCCTGCGTTATTGCCCTTAAAGCCCTGCGGCGTAAGCGAGTCACCGTGCGTGCTGCCACGGTGCGTGACGCTGGCAAAGCCCGCGCCAATCTCCACGCCCTTCACCGCATTAATGCCCATCATGGCAAAGGCGATGTCGGCATCCAGCTTGTCAAACAGCGGCTGGCCCAAGCCCACGGGCATGCCCGTGGCCACCACGCGCAGGCGCGCACCGCAGGAGTCACCCGACTTGCGCAGCTCTTGCATGTAGTCTTCCAACTGGGTCACGTCCGCCATCGGCGCAAAGAAAGGGTTGTGGCCGACATGCTCCCAGCTTGCAAACGGGATGGCGATATCGCCGATCTGCGTCATGCAGCCCAGGAACTGCGTGCCGTATTTTTCTTTCAGCCACTTCTTGGCCACCGCACCCGCCGCCACCATGGGCGCTGTCAATCGCGCTGAAGAGCGGCCGCCGCCACGCGGATCCCGCGCGCCGTATTTTTGGATATAGGTGTAGTCAGCATGCCCTGGGCGAAAGGTGCGGGCGATATCGCTGTAGTCTTTGCTACGCTGGTCGGTGTTTTTAATCAGCAGGCAAATCGGTGTGCCCGTGGTTTTGCCCTCGTACACGCCAGACAATATTTCTACCTCATCGGGTTCATTGCGCTGGGTGACGAATTTGGAGGTGCCTGGGCGGCGGCGGTTCAGATCAGGCTGAATATCGGCCTCACTGAGCGCCATGCCCGGTGGGCAGCCGTCAATCACGCAGCCAATGGCCGGGCCGTGGGATTCACCAAAGTTGGTGACTGCGAATAATTGTCCGAAGGTGTTGCCGCTCATATACGGCCATTATCCCAAAGTCTGGTAGCTCTGGGCCTGCCCGAGGCGAAAAGAGCCACCGACCAGATGCTACTGCTTCGCCAACCAATCTTTAAGGCGCTCTACCCCCTGCCCTAGCCGCGCCACATCTTTCGACGCAAAGCACCAGCGCAGCCAACCCTCAGCCTCAGGTGCAAAGGCGCTGCCGGGGGCCAGGCCCAAACCAGCCTCTTGCACCAAGCGCTTGGCCAGCGGCAGCGACTCGTTATAGCCGTCGATTTGAAAAAACGCATACATACCGCCTTTGGCAGGCTGCACATGCACGCCCGGCAAGGCTTGCAGCAGCGGCACCAAGGTGTCGCGGCAGCGGCGAAAGTGCGCTACCAAGGCTGGTGTAATGTCTGCCTCATGCGCAATGGCGGCTACGCCTGCGCGCTGCACAAAGGTGGGCGCGCACGAGGTGTTGAATTCGATCAGCTTGCTCACATGCGGGGTGGCACTGGGCGGCAGCACCAGCCAGCCCAAGCGCCAGCCGGTCATTAAAAAGGTTTTAGAAAAACTGTGCGCTACGACCAAGCGGTCTTCTGCGTCTGCAATATCCAAGAAGCTGGGCGCGCAGGCGTGCGGCGTGGGCTCGTAGTACAAGCGCTCATACACCTCGTCGGCCACAATCCAGGTGCCGGTTGTGCGGCAGTGCTGCAAAATCGTCAGTTGCTCTTCTTTGGACAGCGTCCAACCGGTAGGATTGTTCGGTGCGTTGACGATCAGCACTTTGGTGTGGGCTGTGACTGCGCTGAGCAGCTTGCCAATGTCCAGCCCCCATTGCCCATGGCTGGGCACCAAGGACACCGTGCGCAGCTTGGCACCCATGATGGTGCATTGCTGCGTGAGGTTGGGCCAGACCGGGGTGACGGCCACCACCTCATCGCCCGCGTCGAGCAGCAATTGCGCAGCCAACATGAGGCCGCTCACGCCAGACGACGTGACCGCGATGCGCTCTACCGGCACCGGGCCGTGCAGGCGCGCCATATAGCCCGAGATGGCCTCGCGCAGCTCGGGGATGCCCAGATTTTGGTTATAGAAAGTCTCCCCCGACTGGATAGACTGCGCAGCGGCATCGCGCACCGCCTGCGGGGTAACTTCATCACTCTCGCCAAACCAAAAACGCAGTACATCGGGTTGGCCCAATGCAGCGTTGACGACGAGACGGATTTGGGAGCCTTGGAGGCTTTCAATAGATTTACGCATAGCCATCACTGTACCTTGTGCGGCGGGCCAAAAGCCTTGCTGGCGCAGAGTTTATTCTTGCTTTTCGTGCACAAAACAAGCCAGTCTTTGGCATAAACAGGCTCAAAACACCATGATGAAGAAGCAAAAAATCGCCGCTCAATCTTCTTTGGCAATCAAACAGACCGAAGAAGATGCGCAACTGGCCGCTGGTTTAGACAAATTTGAGGGTCCACAGGATTTGCAGTGGCTACGCTGAGAGGTGGGTTTGCAGGCCAGTGGGGTACACAGGATAAGTCCAATAATGGGTCGATGTGCAGTTTCTGTGGCGCTCAAAGGCGTTTTAGCCGCCAGAACCACGACTACCCGCTCTCCACGAGAATCCTACCGCTATCTATTGCGTAGCGGCTAAGGTATATTTTTTGCTGGCTAACAGCTGATAGATACTCAAAAGCAGTTCAAAATCGCTGTTTTAGAGCCTTCGGGAGGCCCTGGGAGCCTGAGAATCGGCTGGGCACTGAAAATTGACCTGGTTGAACGCTGTTTTTAGATCTTATCGTGCTATAGCCAGCAAGAAACATGCGGGAGCCGCTATGGAATAGGGAGTGCCTGTTTGCAGAAAGTGGCCGATGGACGGTCTGCGGGGCAGATTTTTTTCCTCCAGCGGTCCGGTAGCCTGAAAACCTTCATTTTTACCCTCTACCCCGTGTACCCCACTGGCCTGTATAGACGAAGCGCTACTATTTAATGAGTAAATGCATCTTCAAGTGTATTTCCAAGCGGCCCACTCGCAGGCCTGCGCTACGAGGTCTGTGCGGGTGACGCTGGGCGTGGTGCGGGTCTCTTGCGCCGCAGACTGCGCAAAAGGGGTCAGAGCAAAATTTCGCCTGGGCGTTGCGCGCTTCGAACACAGGGGCTTCCTGAATTTTGATCTGACCCCATTTGCTCTCCCGTTGGCTATCTCCCTCGCCCCAGCCAGATCAGGTCGGCGGTGCTACTTTAGCGTAACGGCATCAAGGAGGAGTTGCTGGCTATAGGCCAGCACGGGGCACCGCCGCGTAGCTGAAGGTGCGCCACCCTCCTGCACCAGTACACAAGCCAAGCCCTACAGATCCAGCTCGCTCCCCACTACAAATCACATAGACCTGGTCTTTTTAAGATACAAGTCGGGCTGGAGCTCAATAAAATATTGCGGTAGCAGCTACTTTATATGTAGCATGTACAAACTGACAGGCAAGCAGTTTTAGCAAATCCCGCGAGTCAATGCTGGCCAATCAACTGGGACAGTCCGTCAATGCAGTGCATCCAGCACCGATTTGCGGGCTACTTTTTGCGGGTTACTTTGCCAGACCGCGCGAAAAAGTAGGCGTCTATAGCCGACGTCGTGGCCAGCAAAAGCCAGATATACACAGGCAGCAGTTTTGACAGAAAATCCACATGCATTTTGGGCCCTGTCATCGCCCACAGCACTGGCCCCAAGCCCATCAATACCAGCAGGGCGGCAGCGGTGAAAAATACCGTGCCTGTGGCAAAACGGTTTTGCAGCCATTGCCCCGCGCCAGGCAGCATGAACGAAGCCGCTACCTGCTGCCATTGCCGCCTGCGTGGTGCACTTGCCTGCCCTGCCTGCCCTGCCTCATGGGGACCGCTAAGCGCTACCGGCTGGCGCGCGCGCACCAGTAACTGGGCGGCGCGCTGGGCAGTTACCGCGCTCGGGCTGATGCCTGTGACCACCTCGCCACTGCGCAAGCGGATGCGTATATTGGGTTGCACCAGCAGCCATTGCTCCAAGCGACCCGGCACCTTGCCAGCCAGCGGGTCGTGCTCAGGCAAACCGGCAAACACGACCGCGCTCCGCGGCCACTCTTGGTCTAGCCTGCGCTCGCGCGCGTTGGCTGCAAACAGCAGCACGCGCCGGTTCGTCACCAGCAACCACCGCTGGCGCAGGCCAAGCCACTGCCCACGCAGCAGCAAAGTTTCGCGCACTTCCTCGCCCTCGCCTTTGACGCGGTCCCAGTCGTCATGGTGTTGCAGCCAGCCCATGGCTTTGCGGTTGAGCGTGCCCTCGTAGCTGGGCTTGCGCGAGTACCTGAGGTAGTGCCTTTGCTGCCATAGCGCAACACACAAAATGGCCAGCGTCATCACCCACAGAATGGCCAACGCCAGCACACTGGGCCCGGCCAGTCCGAGCTTGACCCCATACAGCACGGCCTTGAAGAACACACCATAGACAAACAGCACCACCACCCCCAGCCGCACCAACAAAGGCAGGCCCACGGCGACCCCCCATTGCTGGAGCGCCAGCCTGTGTGCCACCACCGGTGTACCCACGATGGTCGGGCTGCGCTTGACCAGCACGGCGCTGATGGCCAACTTTTTATGCCGGTTGTAGGCAGCAATACCCATCAACAGCAACGCAGCCGCCAGCAAAAACATATAGCGCGACGACCACTGGCTCCAAAAAGTGCGCTGCTCCAACATGTCCGCCAGGCTAGCCTGCACTTGGGTGTCGCCAAAATTGGACAGCGCCTCCCGGTGGGCAGAAAAACGCAGCACCTGGTAATTGCCGCCATCGACCACCAGCAGCTGCTCGCCCAGCCAGGCTATGTCGTTGATGCGGGCCAAGGGCGCTGGGTGGTAGTTGATCTGGCTTGCATCAGGAAACACATCCACCACATGGCCTGGCTCCATCAACGTGCCCACCCGGCTGAGGGTGGCCAGTGGTGCCATGCGGGTGCCTGGCTTGGGTGCCCCTTTGGAGGGCACCATCTCGGCCAGCCAAGGGTAGCCAGGGTTGCCAGATTCCAACAAGATAGAGCGCTTCTCGGCCAAGGTGTCGCTGTCCATCAAACGCAGCGTGAATTTGTTGGTGTCGGTGGTCCACCAACCTTCTGGGCTGTGCCACAGGCCATTGGTAAAGTAATACGCGCCTTTGGCTGTTTTGGCTTTGAAACGGCCCTCTTGGTCAAACAGCAGCACGCTGTGCCCGCCTCCGGTAGCTACCGCAATGTCGCCCGACGGCGCTACCGCCATATGGATCGCGCGGGCACTGTGCTCCTTGTCCTGTTCTGGCCACTGCGGCGTGATGGTACGCAGCACCGCCATGTCCGACGCACGCACCACCGACCAGGTGGCTTGCCCGCGTGCGCTGAGCAGCACTTGGCCGCCCGGCGCGGGAACAATATTGGCTATCGCGTGCGGCAGGCCCAGCTCTTGCACGGTTTTCTGCGCGACTTTGCGCCCTGAGTGGTCCAGCACCCACAGATCGTTGTTAACGCCCATCCACACCCGGTCAGCACTGACTGGCTGTAGCGCACCCGGGCCTTGTAGGGCCACCACTTTTTGGCTGCTGATATGCACCGCCCCAATCACCACCAGCGCTGCGGCTAGCAAAGCAAGGGCCAGAGTTTTCAAGCTCGACGCTGAATGCCAGAACTGGGGCATGAAGACTCCAAAGTAGTGATTGTTTTATTTGGTAACTTGTGACTACTATAACGCCGCCACTGTGGCAGGTCATCCCCATGTTGCCCATCAATCGAGCTTGACACCAGCCGTCTTCACCAACTTCACCCAAAACTTCGCATCTTCACTCAAAAAACTGGCGAACTGCTCTGGCGACTGTGACAACGCCACATCGGTGCCCTCGCGCGCCAAAGAGGCTTTGATGGAGGGCTGCTGCATCGCCGTGGTGGCCGCATCAAATATCTTTTTGGCAATGGCAGGCGGCGTGCCTGCGGGCACAAACAGGCCATACCAAAACTCAATGCCGTACTCTGGCAGGCCCGCCTCGGCCATACCGGGCAGGCCAGGAACCAAAGCCGTGCGCTCGCGGGTGCTGACGGCCAGGCCGCGCAGGCGACCGGCTTGCACCATCGGCAGCACCGAGGGCGGTGTACCGAAGGTCAGTTGTGTATCGCCGGCGATGACCGACTGAATGGCTGGACCGCCGCCGCGAAAGGGGATGTGCGTCATGTTCGCGCCGGTCGTTTGCACAAACAGCGCTGCGCCCAAGTGCGGTGCTGAGCCGTTGCCCGAGGTGGCGTAGTTCAGCGCGTTGGGGTCTTTTTTGGCTTTGGCAATCAGCTCTTGAATGCTGTTGATGCCCGTGGCGGGGTTGACCGCGATCACCAGCGGTGACGTGGTGACCTTGGTGATGGGCATCAAGTCGCGGGCGCTGTAGCCCAGCTTGGGGTTGAGCGCGGGGTTCACCGAGATGCTGCTGGGGCTGGCTATCAGGATGGTGTAGCCGTCAGGAGCGGCCTTGGCCGCCGCTTCGGCAGCAATGCTGGAGCCTGCACCCGCGCGGTTTTCTACCACGATGGTTTGGCCCAGGGCTTTGCCCATCGCATCGCTCATGGCGCGCGCCACATAGTCGGCTGCGCCACCAGGGGCAAAGCCGACCAGCAGCTTGATAGGCTTGACGGGGTAGTCTTGGGCGCTGGCGCTCAGACTGAGGCTGCCAAGGAGCACGGCGCTGAGGATGGTGAGAGTTTTCATGGCGAATTTCCTTGAACTGCGATGGTGTGGGAGCTGGGATGCGGTGGCCCTCACCCCGGCCCTCTGCCGCCTGGCGGGAGAGGGACAGGGTGAGAAGACTAGACGGTGACCTGCGTGGACAGCACGATTTTGCCGACCTGTTGGTTGCTTTCCATATACGCTTTGGCCTGACCCATTTGCGCAAACGGAAACACTTTGTCCACCATGGGCTTGATGCGCCCAGCGGCGATATGGGGCATGATGTCGGCGACAAAACCGGGGATGGGCTGGGCGCGTTGTTCGGGGCTGCGCTGCTTGTTGGACACGCCAAACAAGTTCAGGCGTTTGGCGTGCAGGGCCTCGATGTCGATCTCGGCTTTGAGCGAGCCATCGACGTAGCCGACGGTAGCATGCCGCCCCTGAAAGGCCATGCAGCGGATGCTCTCGGCAAACACCGAACCGCCCACGGTGTTGACCACCATGTTCACTCCCTTGCCGCCGGTGGCTTGCATCACCGCCTCGCAAAAATCGGGGCGGCGGGTGTGCAAGGCAATGTCCAGGCCTAGGGGCTTTAAGCGTGCCAGTTTTTCGGCAGAGCCAGAAGTGCCCATCACCTTCGCACCCAAGGCTTTGGCCATCTGCAAGGCCGCCACGCCCACGCCAGACGATACGCCGTTGATCAGCAGCCATTCGTCTTTGACCAAGCGACCTTGCTGCACCAGCATGTCGTACACCACGAGGGACGTGAGTGGAATGCTGGCGGCCTCCTCCCACGACAGGCTGGCCGGCATGGCCATCACCTCGCGCAAGTCCATCACCGCGTATTCAGCAAACGCACCGGGGCAGCGGCCCATGACTTTGTCGCCCAATTGCACCGTACTTACCCCCGCCCCCAGCGCTACCACTTCGCCCGCACCCTCCATGCCAATGGCCTTGGCACCAGGCTTGCCGTGCAGGCCGTGGCCTGCAATGAATTCGCCACGGTTCAGGCTGGCAGCGTGCAGGCGCAGCAGCACCTGGTAGGCGCCGGGCGATGGCACAGGCACCGTGCGCTGCTCTAGCCTGGATTGGTCGTCAGTCAGGTGCAACCAGTGGGATTGCATGGTGTTGAGTAGCATGGTGTTTGGCAGGATGTAGGTTGACAGGAGGACAGGCTGGAGGTTTTGTGGTTTTATTTTCCGACAAAAACCGGCTTGCGTTTTTCCATAAAGGCTTTGCGGCCTTCGGCGTAGTCGGCGCTGTCAAAGCAGGCGCGTATCAGGCCTTGGCATTTGTCCATGTCCAGCTCAGGGGAAGGTTTGAGAATTTCTGCCGTGATGGCCTTGGCGGCGCGGATGGTAATGGGGGCGTTGGCCGCCAGGGCTGCGCTGTACTCGGCCAGCAGCGCAGGCAGCGCGTCAGGCGCGCACACTCGGGACACCAGACCCAAGTCTTTAGCCTCTTGCGCGTCGATCTTGCGCGCCGTAAAAAACAAATCTTTGGCCGCGCCGGGACCAATCAAGTCGACCAAGTTTTTCATGGCCGAATAGCGGTAGCCCAGCCCCAAACGCGCTGCGGGGATGGAGAACACCGAGTCGCTGGACGCTATGCGCATATCGCAGCTGATCGCCACGTTCACGCCGCCGCCAATGCAATAGCCGCGTATGCTGGCGAGCGTGGGTTTGCTGAAATGCAGAATCGACATCAGCGAGGTTTCGGCCATTTTCTCGTAGTGCGTGACGGCCTCTTTGGCAGCGCGCATGTCTTCAAACTGCGAGATGTCTGCGCCAGAGACAAAGGCTTTCTCGCCTGCGCCAGAGAACACCACCAGACGCACCCGGTCGTCCGTCTCCGCGACAGATAATAGAGCAGGTACGGCCTCCCACATGTCTACCGACAAGGCGTTGTGCCGCGCGGGGTTGTTAAAGCGGATGTGCAGCGTGGTCTCCTCCAGCCAGGTTTGCACACGCTCGGTAGTGGACACATAAGTTGCAGCGGTCATTTCAATACACTCCAGTCGATTTCATGCGGGCCAGGTCGTCAGACTTCAGGCCAAGTTCGGTCAAAATTTCTTCGGTATGCTCACCCCGGCGCGGGGCGGCGCGGGCAATGCTGCTGGGCGTGCGCTCCAGCTGCATGGGCTGGCCCACCAGCTTTTGCGCGCCCAGGTGGGTGGACACCACGTCTTTCACCATGCCCAGGTGCTGTATCTGCGGCTCGGCAAACATGTCTTTCACGTTGTTGATCAGCCCACAGGCCACGCCGCCTGCGTTGAGGCGTTCGATCCAGTAGGCACGGTCTTGCAGCGCCAGCTTGGCGTTGATCTCTGCGTTCAAGGCATCGCGGTGCACCGAGCGCCCGGCCTTGGCCATGTAGCGCTCGTCCTGCACCCATTGCGGCGACTCCAAAATGTCGCAAAAGCGCTCCCATATTTTGGAGCCGAACACCGCAATATTCATGTACCCATCACGCGCCTTGTACACGCCCGTGGGGATGCTGGTGGGATGGAAGTTGCCAGCCTGCGTGGCCACTTCGCCGTCGATCAACCAGCGCGAAGTTTGAAAGTCCATCATGTAGACCATGGACTCCAACAGCGAGGTGTGCAAGAACTGCCCTTGCCCCGATTTTTCGCGCTCTAGCAGCGCTACCAAAATGCCTTGCGCTGCAAAAATACCGGCGCACAAATCGGCGATCGGAATACCCACGCGCATGGGGCCCTGCTCTGCCGCGCCTGTGACCGACATCAGCCCGCCCATGCCTTGTGCAATCTGGTCAAACCCCGGACGCTCGGCCAAGGGGCCGGACTGGCCAAAGCCTGAGATGCTGGCGTACACCAAGCCAGGGTTGTCGACTTTAAGGCTTTCGTAATCGATGCCTAAACGAAACTTCACATCGGGGCGAAAGTTCTCGACCACCACGTCGGCCCCTTGGATCAAACGCTTGAGCACGGCAATGCCTTCGGGTTCTTTGAGGTTCAGCGTGATGGAGCGTTTGTTGCGGTGGGTGTACTGGTAGTCCGACCCTTCCTGCCCGCCCAGCGTGTCGTCCCCGCGCATGTGCTCGGGCATTTGCACCTGCACGACGTCAGCGCCCCAGTCGGCCAACTGGCGGCACGCCGTGGGGCCCGCGCGCACCTGGGTGAGGTCGATCACGCGAAAGCGCGCTAGCGCGGAGGAGGCGGGCATGTGGGGCATGGAGGGAGTCCGGGAATAGTCTGTGGGTCAAACACCTGGGTGTTACGTGTAACCATGCTAGCGGATATGGTTGCCGCTGCGATTGTGGAAAACCGAGGGCTTCCGTGGGTTGCTGTCGTCCCCTCGGGAACAGGCCGGTGGGCTACGTGGCTATTGCGCAAGGGAACTAAGTCTTGTACAACAGCTGGCCGGCGATGCTACTTCAGTTTTGTACGGGAGCAGGCCGACGGTGTACTCAGCTCCGCGGCTGTCCCCCGTGCTGGCCTATGGCCAGCGACTCCTCCTTTATGCCGCTGCGCTGAGTACACCGCCGACCAGCTCTTGCGAAAGCGGTTGGCGATCTACCGTGTGGCTCCAAACATCCCAGCTTGCAGCTTTTGCGAAGTAGGTGGCGATCAACTGATGTGCCCCAACCAAACCAGTACACAGCCCTGGCGCTTGGTGTGCACAGCGCAGCGGCATAAAGGAGCAACTGTGTTCAAAGTCAAGTTATTTTTAAATGATTTCAATGTTTGTGATCCTGTGCATAAGTAGCACTCCAAGGTTGGCCCGAACGCACGATAGCGTTCATG
>JAYVGI010000047.1:0-25670 GCA_043772355.1 Polaromonas sp. | reverse complement strand
TCGCTTGTGTGGCTCGCCACACGGCGCTCAGAGCGCCTTGCACTGCATCCCGCAAGCGCACCCAAAAACGGTATATCGACTATTTCCGCCTCCCTAAGTTGTGGCTTCCAAGGTGCTACTCCAACGGCACAGTCAGCTGCGCAATCACACCCTTGGTATCGGGTCGCACACCGCGCCACCATTCAAAGGCCGCGGCCGCCTGCTCAGCCAGCATGCCCACGCCGTCGGCCAGGCGCTGCACACCAGCACTTTGCGCCATGCGCAAAAACGGCGTGAGGCCTTTGCCGTAGGCCAACTCGTAGGCGAGTGCACCAGGTGCAAACACGCTGGTGGGCAGGGGCGCCAGCTCGGCACGCAGGCTGGCGGAGGTGGCGTTGAGCACGATGTCAAACTGCTGCGTACCAACGTCGCCATAGCCTACAGCAGTCACCGGGCCCGCATGTGCAAAGCTGCTGGCTAGTTGCTGTGCAGTGGCTAAAGTACGGTTGATGATCAGCAATTGCGCGGGCTGTTGCTCTAAAAACGGGATCAACGCGCCGCGTGTGGCACCCCCTGCTCCCATTAGCAGCACGCGCTTGCCTTTGAGCGCGCAGTTCAGATTGTGCGTCACATCGCGCACGAGGCCGATGCCATCGAAGTTCTCGGCGATCACACGCTGGCCATCAAACTTGAGTGCGTTGACTGCACCTGCCAACTGCGCGCGCTCGGAATGCTCGGTGGCGTAGGCAAAGGCATCCAGCTTGAACGGCGTGGTGATGTTCATGCCGCGCCCGCCTGCCGCGCGAAACGCATCGACCGCTTTGGCAAAACCGCCCAGCGCGCCTTCGATGCGAGTGTATTCCAGGTCTTGCCCGGTCAACGCGGCAAACGTGCTGTGGATGAGGGGCGACTTGCTTTGCGCAATGGGGTTGCCGATGACGGCGTAACGGTCGGTCATGGTGTGAGTGAGTAAAAGTCTAGCAAAGAAGAAATCGAATAACGCTGCAAATTCAATAGCTTCTTACACTCCATTTTAATGGATTTCAGTGGATAAATAAATAGACTTCCCAATGCAACGAGGGGCCACAAAGGTCAGTACCAACTTCAATGAAAGAAGAGTATTGACGACCTAAGCGCTACACTCAGACCATAAGTCAAGCACTAAACATACGGTGAGAATTCTATGGGCAACACGGTCTCCATTTTGTACGGTTTCGTGGGCAGCATTTTGGGTGCAATATTTGGGCGCTTTCGCTGGCAGTTGCCGCGCTGGTTAGCGTGGATCGTGTCCCAGCTGCTGCGCGCTGGGCGCTATGTGTGGCAAAGCGTCCGTGCCAAGCCAAAGGCTGCATTTGTAGCACTGCTTACCATAGCGGCGCTAGCTGGCGGCTCCTGGTGGGGTTACCAATGGTGGAAGGCGCAACCCAAGCCGTTTGAAGCCAGTTTTAAAGTCACTGAGCCACCGCGTACCCGCATGGAGAATGACAACTTCAGCATCGCGCCGCTGGTGGTGCGATTTAACGCATCGGTAGCGCCACTGGCGGCTGCGGGCAAGCCGGTGAGTGAGGGCTTGGGTATCAGCCCAGCGCTCGAAGGCACATGGAAGTGGATCAACGACCGCGAGTTACAGTTTGCGCCGCGTGCAGACTGGGCAGTGGGCGAGAGCTATAAGGTCAATTTGGGTGCCGCCGCGTTTGCACCGCAAGCACGGCTGGCGCAGCGGGAGTTTGACTTTAAAACGGCACCTTTCGTGGCGAAGATACTGAAAAGTGAGTTCTACCAAGACCCACGCGACCCCGCATTGAAGAAGGGCGTGTTTGAACTTAACTTCAGCTTTCCCGTAGACCCTGCAGAGCTGGAAAAACGGCTGAGCCTGGAACTGGAAGAGGGTAAGAAGCCCAGTGGAATCGCCGCATTGATCAGCACCAAAACTGCCCCAAAATTTACCGTGAGCTATGACAAACTCAAGCTCAACGCCTACGTGCACTCCGCTGCCTTGCCGCTACCCAAAGAGCGCAGCGAGCTGGCGCTCAGCTTAGCCAAGGGCCTGAAATCCTCGCGCGGTGGCAATGCCACAGAGGCGGTGTTGAAGCAGTCGGTCACGGTACCCGCACTCTACAGCTTGCAGATCAATGAGGTGAGCCCAACGATTGCCAGCAATGAACGCTTTGAGCCAGAGCAGGTATTGCTCACGGTGTTTTCTGCCACGGTGCAAGAAAAAGAAGTGATCGCTGCCACCAAGGCTTGGTTGCTGCCCGTGCATAACCCCAAAACACCTAAAGAAGAGCGCGATAGCCCTTATGAATGGAGCGAAAAAGCCGACATTACCGCCGAAGCACTCAAGCAAAGCAGCAAGTTGGCGCTGGAGCCCATTGCGGCAGAAACGGAATGGACGGCATCGCACAGCTTTAAATACAAAGCCGATGTGGGGCGATTCATGTATGTGCAGATCGATAACAAAGTTAAAAGTTTTGGTGGCTATTTGCTGGCCAATACGCAAAGCTTCATTATCAAAGTACCGCCTTATCCGTCGGAGCTGAAAATATTGAGCGAAGGTGCCTTGCTGGCACTCAGCGGCGAGAAAAAAGTAGCCACCATGGTGCGCGATCTGCCCGGCCTGCGTATCGAAATTGGGCGTGTGCTGCCAGGGCAGCTCCAGCACCTGATGTCGCAAAGCAAGGGCAGTTTTGCCAATCCCAGTTTTGAAGGATCGTTTGGACAAGACAACTTGGCAGAACGTTTTGAGAAAAAAATTAAACTCTCCACGCAACCCGGAAAACCGCACTACGAAGCGATAGATCTGGGTGAGTATTTAAACGGCAATGCGGATCGCAAGGGCGTGTTTTTGCTGACCATTCAAGGCTACGACCCCAAGAAGGACGAGGACGAAGCCAAGGCCAAAGAAAAAGCCAAGGCCGAGAAATTTACCGCTAAACCAGAGCCTGTGGTGCCGGGCGAAGGCGAGGAGTCTGAAAGTCAGCGCGGGGAAGGTGAGGGCGAGGGTGAACAGCAAACCAATCCTGAATCCATGGTCGAGCGCCGACTCGTCTTGGTCACCGATCTGGGCGTGATCATTAAAAAATCTACCGATGGCACCCAAGATGTCTTTGTGCAGTCCATTTTTGGTGGCGCACCGATAGAGGGTGCCAGCGTAGAGATGGTGGCGACCAATGGCCTGACCATGGCAACCCAATCCACCGATGCCGCTGGCCGGGCCCGGTTTAGCAAGCTCGAAGGATTGAGCCGTGAGAAAGCGCCACTCTTGGCGATTATCAAGAAGGGTAACGACCTTTCTTTCATGCCACTGAACCGCAGTGACCGCAACCTGGACTATTCACGCTTTGATGTGGGTGGTGAGCGCAATGCGCGCAGCGCCGAGCAGTTGAATGCTTTTCTCTTTAGTGATCGCGGTATCTATCGCCCCGGCGAGACGATGAAGATTGGCATGATTGTGAAAACTGCCGATTGGGGTAACCAGGCGGCGGGCCTGCCACTGGAGGCCGAGGTGCTGGATGCGCGCGGGCTGGTGGTTAAGCGCGAGCGCATCAAGCTGCCCGCTGGGGGATTTACCGAGCTGTCGCACGCCACGCAGGAAACATCGCCCACAGGCAATTGGTCGGCCAACTTGTACATAGTGAAAGATGGCAAACCGGGTTCGTTGATAGGCTCTACCGTGGTGCGTGTGCAAGAGTTTCAGCCTGACCGTATGAAGGTGCAAGCCCGGCTATCACAAGATGCGGGGGATGGCTGGGTGTCACCCAAAGATTTGAAGGGTATTGTGAATGCCCAAAATCTATTTGGCACCACAGCAGAAAACCGCAGGGTGGAGGCCTCCATAACGTTAAGCCCCACTTTCCCCTCCTTCAAAGGCCATGCAGGCTATAAGTTTTACGATCCACTGCGAGCTAAGGAGAGTTTTAACGAAACCTTGGCACAGAGCACCACTAATGAAAAAGGCGAGGTGGAGCTAGACCTGGGGCTGAGCAAGTATGCCAAGGCTACCTACCGCCTCCATCTATTGACCCAAGTGTTTGAACCCGAGGGTGGGCGTGCGGTGTCGGCCGACACCTCGGCCATGGTGTCAGAGCTGCCGTACTTGGTGGGCTTTAAATCCGATGGCGAACTGAACTACGTATCGCGTGGCAGCAAGCGCATCGTTAACCTGATGGCGATTGACCCGAAGGCGCAGCGCATTGCGGTAGAAGGACTGAAGCTCCATTTGCAAGAGGTCAAGTTTGTCAGCGTGCTGGCCAAGCAAAATAACGGCACGTACAAATACGAGTCGAAGAAAAAAGAAGTCTCCATCAGCGATGTGCCCTTGAGCGTGCCAGTCGCAGGCTACGACCTGACGCTGAAGACCGATACCCCAGGCGGCTTTGCCTATGTGCTACGCGATGCGGCGGGTGTGGAGATGAACCGGGTGGAATACACCGTGGCGGGAAAGGGCAATGTGAGCCGATCCCTGGAGCGCAACGCCGAGCTGCAACTCACGTTAAATAAGAAAGACTACGCGCCCGGTGAAGAGATTGAAATATCCATCAAAGCGCCCTATACCGGCGCAGGCTTGATCAGTATTGAGCGCGACACAGTGATCACGCACCAATGGTTTAAATCGGACACGACGGCTAGCACCCAACGCATCAAGCTGCCCGCCAACTTTGAAGGCAATGGCTATGTGAGTGTGCAGTTTATCCGTGACCCTGGCTCGGACGAAATTTTTATGAGTCCCTTGTCTTATGGGGTTGTACCGTTTGCCACCAGCCTGGATAAACGGACGAATAAACTTACCTTGACATCACCCGAGCTGGTGAAGTCGGGCCAAGTGGTAAAGATGAAACTGGTGGCCGACAAGCCCACGCGCGCTGTGGTGTTTGCGGTGGACGAAGGCATTTTGCAAGTAGCCCGCTACCAGGCCCCTGAGCCGCTGAAGCAGTTTTATGCCAAGCGTGCGCTGGAGGTGCGCACCTCGCAGATCCTGGACATGATCTTGCCGGAGTTTAAAAAGGTGATGGCCGCTGCGGCACCGGGCGGTGATGCAGAGAGTTTGCGAGGTCGCAACTTGAATCCATTTAAACGCCGTAAAGATGTGCCTGCTGTGTACTGGTCAGGCATTGTGGAAGTCAATGGTGAGCGCGATTTTTCTTACACCGTGCCAGAGAGTTTCAATGGCTCGCTCAGAGTATTTGCGCTGGCAGTGAATGACGACACCATCGGTATCGCACAAGGTAAAACGACCGTGCGCAGCGACTTTGTGATTGCCCCCAATATGCCCTTGGCCGTAGCGCCAGGGGACGAGTTTGACGTGAGTGTGGGCGTGACCAATAGCATTAAAGGCTCCGGCAAGGCATTGCCGGTCACTCTCACGGCCAACTTGCCAGCGGGTATTGAAGCGGTGGGCGAGAAAGTGGTGACGCTGCAAATTGACGAGCTACGTGAGCAAGTAGCGCAGTTTCGCTTTCGCGCCAAAGACGTGCTGGGCTCTGCGGGCATCAGCTTTAATGCCAGCGGTGGCGCAAAAACTTCTAAGCTGACCAGCGACGTGAGCATTCGGCCATCCACGCCCTACCGCACGGTGGTGAGCATGGGCTCTTTTACTAAAAGCCTGGACGTGCCGATCAAAAGCGATTTGTTTACCGAGCTGCGCAAGTCCAGCGCCAGTGTGTCGGTGGTGCCGCTGGGGCTGGCTACGGGCCTCGGTGCCTATCTGGCCGACTATCCACACCTGTGTACCGAGCAGCTCACCAGCCGCGCCTTTGCCGATCTGATTTTGGCCAAACGGCCCGAGCTCAAACTCAACCCCGCTGCGAGCGACAACGGCTATGTGGGCCGCATTACCAATGTGCTGCGCTCTCGGCAAAATGCCGACGGCGGCTTTGGTCTGTGGCAAGCTGGTGTGCAGGCCGATGAATATGCCACCGTGCATGCCGTGCATTGGTTGATCGAGGCCAAAGAGCGTGGCGAGGCCGTGCCGCCCGACTTGATGCAACGCAGCCTGGACTGGCTTACCCAATACGCCGGCAGCCCCACGCGGGACACCGATCTAGGCTTGGGTGGCTTGGCTCTGATGCGCAACCGTGCTTACGCGGTGTATTTGCTCACCCGCACAGGGATCGTCACCACTCCCATTGTGGCTAGTCTGCGCGAGGCCTTGGAGTCACGCTTTGGGGCCAACAGCAAAACCGACTTGGTTTGGCAAGACGACGTTGCTGCCACCTACCTGGCCGCAAGCTACCAGTTGCTAAAACAAGAAAAAACAGCGGCAGAGTTGATTGCACGGCCTCTTAAAACCTTAGGCGCTGAGAGTAAAACCCTGGGCTGGGGCTATTACTACGACACCACCGTGCGGGATGCCCAGACGCTCAATATCTTGGCACGCCATTTCCCGCAGCGTGCCAAGGCACTGCCCGCGGCCACGCTCTTGGCTATCACCAAACCACTGCAAGAGAGCCGCTACAACACCCTGTCCTCAGCGTATCTGATGCTGGCCTTGGACGCCTATGTGGCTGTGTTGGGCCCCGACGCTGCGGCAAAATTGAGCATGGCTGAGCTAGATGTCAAAGGCGTGGTCACCGCCTTGAGTGCGAGCGAAGGCATTGTGCGGCGCACAGGCTACAGCGTGGCAGCCAAACAATTGCGCTTTACCAATGAGAGCGATCTCCATGGCTACTACGCCTTGGTGGAAGCCGGTTTTGACCGTGCGCCACCTACCACCGAGTTGAAGCAAGGCATGGAGGTGCTGCGCGAATACGTGGACAAGCAAGGCCAAGTGCTCACGAGTGTGAAGGTAGGCGATGAAGTGCTGGTGCGCCTTCGTTTTCGCGCACTTGAGCGCGGAACCATCAACAACGTAGCACTTACCGATTTGCTGCCCGGTGGTTTTGAGCCCGTGATTAACGAGCGCGCGCAGGGTGAGCCGCCTAAAGACAAAAACAAACCATATTTGCGCATCGGCAGCAACAGTGGCTGGGGCGCAGAGTTTGCGGATGTGCGCGAAGACCGCGTGGTGCTGTATGGCACGGTGGACGCTAGCATGAGTGAGTTTGTCTACCGCATTCGCGCCACCAATGCAGGCACGTTTGTTGTGCCGCCTGCCTACGGTGAGTCGATGTATGAGCGCAGCATCCAGGCGCGCTCGGCAGCGGGCAAGATCACCGTGGAGCGGGTGGGCAAGAAGTAAGCCTATGCAGCTGCGCCTGCACCGAGGCTGGGCCATGGCGATGGCCGTGGTATTGGTTGTGCTGGTCGGCTTGCGCTTAGCGCCCAAACCGTCCTTAGCCGAGCGCTGGCCGTCATCGACCGCCATCTACGCGCAGGATGGCAGCCTGCTGCGCCTGAGCCTGGCCAGTGACGAGCAGTACCGGGTGTGGACGCCGTTGGACAAGATGCCGGTGCGACTGGTGGAAGCCGTCAAGCTCTATGAAGACCAGTGGTTTGCCTGGCATCCGGGTGTCAACCCCGTAGCGCTGGTGCGCGCCGCGTTGAGCACGGCGAGCGGCGCACACAAACAAGGCGCGTCTACGCTGACGATGCAACTGGCGCGCAGGCTCTACGGGCTGAATACCCGCACAGTCAAGGGCAAGCTCCAGCAAATGGCCTATGCGCTGTGGCTGGAGGCACGCTATTCCAAACGCGATATTTTGCAGGCCTATCTCAACATCGCACCCTATGGCCGCAATGTGGAGGGCGTGGGCGCGGCCAGCCTGGTGTTTTTTCATACGGGGGTAGAGCGGCTGACGGTAGCACAGGTGATGACGCTGGCGGTGGTGCCGCAAAACCCGCGCGCCCGCAATCCGGTGGCAGTGGCCACCGCCGCCTCAGCCGCCGCCAAGCCGCACATGACGCAAGAGGCCGCACGCACGCGCCTATGGCAGCGCTGGGTGGCGGCACATCCGGTAGATGCCAGCATGGGGGTTGATGCGTCGGCAGTGGTCAAGCTCTATGCACCCAGTGCCTTGCCTTTTAGCGCGCCGCATTTGACGGATTTTTTGTTAAAAAAATTTGTGGTGGATCGCACTACAGGAGCGAGCCATTACCTTACTACGGCCCTAGGGTCGCAGTTTCAGCAAACTTTGGAGCGAGGCATTGCCCAAGCGGTGGCCGCGCAGTCCAATGTGGGTGTACACAATGCCGCAGCGTTGTTGGTGGATGCCACTACAGGCGACATCAAGGCCTATGTAGGTTCGGCTAATTATTTTGATGCTGGCATTGAGGGACAGGTTAATGGCATTACGGCCAAACGCTCGCCCGGCTCTGCCCTCAAGCCCTTGGTGTATGCGTTGGCGGTAGACCAAGGGCTGATCCATCCGCGCAGCGTGCTGAAAGATGCGCCCATTTCATTTGGCCCGTTTACGCCAGAGAATTTTGATGGCCGCTTTGTCGGGCCTATCACCGCGCAAGAGGCGCTGGTGCGCAGCCGCAATGTGCCCGCAGTGGCTTTGGCGGCGCAGCTAAATTCACCGAGTTTGCATGGCTTTTTGCAGTCTGCGGGGGTTTCACGCCTAAAGAGCGAGCAGCACTACGGCTTGGCGTTGGCACTGGGCGGTGCAGAGGTAACGATGGAGGAGCTGGCTGGCCTGTATGCCACGCTGGCCAACAAGGGGCGCTACACCCCGGTGCGCTACAGCACGGATGCTGCGCCAACGCAGTCGCCCCAGCTCATCAGCGAAGAGGCCGCGTTCATCACGCTGCGCATGCTGGAGCAAAACCCTCGGCCTGATTCGCAACTACCCGCCTTGCCACCTATCGCCTGGAAGACGGGCACGTCCTGGGGCTTTCATGATGCATGGACGGCGGGCGTGGTGGGCAACTATGTGCTGGTGGTGTGGGTGGGTAATTTTGACAATACCGCCAACCCCGCGTTTGTCGGTATTCAAACGGCAGCACCACTGTTTCTGCGCATTGCCGACAGCCTGCGTGCGCAAGGCTTGATCAGCACGCCAGCTGTGCTGCCACCCGCAGAGGTGCGCCAGATCGAGGTGTGCGCAGCCAGTGGTGATTTGCCTAACGCCGCCTGTCCTCTGCTGGCCAACACCTGGTTTATTCCTGGCAAGTCCCCCATTCGTGTGAGTACCTTGCACCGCAGTATGTGGGTCGATGCGCAGGGGCAGGCGGCGTGCGCAGGCCAGGCGGGTGCGCATGCAGAGGTGTTTGAGTTTTGGCCCAGCGAGCTGGCCATGCTGTTTCGCCAAGCGGGTATGCCGCGCCGCTCCGCTCCGCGTGAAGCCGTGTGCAATAGCGCCGGGCAGGTGACTGCTAGTGAAGAGCCACCGCGTATTACCTCGCCCCAGCGCGGTGCGGTCTACCAACTGCGGGTAGGCAAAGCAGTGCAAGTGCCACTGATGGCCAATGCAGCATCCCCCATGCGCGAGATATTTTGGTTTGCCAACAATGCCTTTGTAGGTAAAACGCAAGGCAGCCAGTCCTTCCTATGGACACCCCCGGCATCCGGCCACTACACCGTGCGTGCGGTGGATGAGGCGGGTGCCAGCGATGTACGCGAGCTGGCGGTGGAATTTATCAACTAGGCTGTAGCCACTGGTGCGTACAACACACCATCGCTTTGCAACTGCGCAATCTGTGCGGCGTTGTAGCCCAAGCTAGCCGCTATCTGCGCATTATGTTGCCCCAAGAGCGGCGCGGGGCCGCTGGGGGTGGTGTCGCAACCCGAGAAGTTAAACGGCAGGTTAGGCAGTTTGATTTTGCCTGCGCTGGGGTGGTCAAGTTCGACTACCATGCCGCGTGCCAGGGTTTGCGGGTCGCTCAATACTTGGTCGATGGTTTGCACGGGGGCGCCCGGTACGCCTGCTGTGTCTAGCTGGACGCAACAGTGTTGCACGCTGTTCTGCGCCATCGTCCAGGCGCGCACCTTGGCCAGTATCGCGTCGCGCTGCGCATTGCGACCTGCGGAGCTGTGCAGCGCGGCATCTAGCGCGTAGGCATCGCCTCCGATGAGCTTAGCCAATGCTTTCCACGTATCCGTCATTTGCGCAGCAATCACCAAGTAACCGTCTTTGGCGCTGAACACGCCGTACACCGTGCTTTGCGGCAGGTCGTGCCCGGTTTGCACCGGCAGCTCCCCCTTGAGCAAATAGCTTTGCGTAGCAAAGTCGTGCATGGACACCATGCAGTCGTACAGCGCAATGTCGATGTGCTGACCACGCCCGCTTTTGACGCGGCCCAGGAGCGCCGCGCAGATGGCGGACACGCCGTGCATGCCTGCGTACATGTCGGCAATGGGCATGCGAAACAGCGGTGGTGGCTCGCCCGGCACGCCAATGAGGGACATCGCGCCGCTCTTGGCCTCTGCAATCAATCCAAAGCCTGCGCGGTGCGCATCGGGCCCGGTGTGGCCGTAGGCCGAGACGGAGCAGTACACCAGCTTTTCATTGCGTTTGGCTAACTCGTCATAGCCCAGGCCGAGTTTGGCGAGTGCTCCTGGGCGGTAGTTTTCTACGAACACATCGGCGCTATCCGTGAGCTTATGCATCAGCTCCAGGCCGCGTGGGTCGCGCAGATTAATGCACAGGCCCTTTTTACCCATGTTTTGCTGCATGAAGTAGCCGCTTTGCCCGTTGATCTGCGTCGGGCTTGCGCGGCCCGCGTCGCCCTCTTGCGGGCGCTCGACCTTGATGACTTCAGCGCCCATCGCGCTCAAGCAACGCGATATGTGTGGGCCAGCGAGGAAGTGGCTGTAGTCGATGACGCGGATGCCGTCTAGGGGTTTGTTTTGCATATTGGTAATTTCTGGGAGGCAAGAGGTAACGCAAAAAGCGCTAAAAAAGAAAATACAAAAACGCAGAAAATAATATTAAAAAGTTTGATAGATTTTGGTTTGATTTTTTAGCGTTTTTTGCGTTATTTTTGCGCTTTTAGCGTTACATCCCCTAATGCAACTGGGCGCAGCGGAATCATCAGCCGATGGTCGCCCTTTTGCACCACCTGCCCATGCTGGTTGACCAACTCACTGGGCAAGATGACGATGCCCCAGCCGGGGCGGCTTTTGGACTGGCGCAGGCCGGTGACGGTGAAGCGCACATGCACCACGTCGTTGATCTTGATGGGCAGCACAAAATCCCAGCTCCAACCCAGCGACATGCCGGGTACAAAGCGGTAGTCGCTCTGCGTTTTGAGGCCATCGGCTATCGACAGGCCAAACAAGCCGTGTGCTACGCGGGTGCCAAAGGGCGTGGTCTTGGCATACGCCTCGTCGATGTGCACGGGCGTGAAGTCACCCGTCAGCTCTGCATACGCATTGATGTGCGCCTCGGTCACGGTATAGCCGGGGCTAGTGCAAGTGTCGCCTTCGACGGCATCGTCCCAGTATTTCTCGGCTGTGGTGGGTTGGTGATGACTCATAGTGCGCGCGGGTTCACGGCCAATGCCTGGCGCACCGCGCCGGGGCTGGCCTGGATGAGTTCCACCGCCAAGCCATCGGGCAGTTGCAGCCAGTTGCTGCCTTGGGGCAGGGTGGTGATCACTCCAAAGCTATGCGCAGCGGTGAGCGCCGCTTCCAAGTCATCCACCATCACCCCCAAGTGCGCCAGCCAGCCACTGTCGTTACTAGGCGCGAGCGACAAACCGGGCGCGGCCATAAACTGCAAGCCGCCCAGCGTCCAGTATTGCTTGGGTTCTTGCACCGTGCCTTCCACCTCGCGCAGGGTCTGCCCCAGCACCTCGTGGAAGAAGCGGATATGCCAGTGAATATCATGCACGCGGATGGCGACGTGCTCCAGGTAAGAGGTGGTGGCGGGTTTCATACAAGTGTTAGTCGGATGGGGGGAGCAGTTGTTCAATGCCCTTGATGCAGGCAAGCAGTGTAGCGTTAACGGGGGTGGGCACACCATGCTGCAAACCCAGTTGCACGACCGCGCCGTTGATGTAGTCCACCTCGGTGCGCGCGCCGCGCTCCAGGGTTTGCAAAATCGAGGCTTTAAATTCATGGGGCAGCCCAGCGCCCGCCTTGCGCCAAGCCTGCACCGGCTCGGTGATGCTGGTGCGCACACCGCGCGCCTTGGCCACCGCCATCGCCTCGGCTACGGCCGCCACAGCGCAGGCCTCCAGCTCTGGCACTTGGTACAAATCGCCATAGGCCAGCCGCGTAATGCCGCTCAGCGCGCCGGTGGCCACGTTGATAAACAGCTTGTCCCAAATGGTGCCCATGATGTTGTCACTGACCACAGCTTGCAAACCCGCAGCGTTAAACGCACCGGCGATGTGGGTGATGCGTGGGGTGATGCTGCCGTCGAGCTCACCCATATGCGTGTCTTTGCCCACATGCCCGCAGATCACATGCCCCGGCGCAATCATCTGCCCACCGCAATAGCTCTTGCCCGCCAGCACTCGTTCGCGGCCCACCACCTCGCTCAAAATGTCTTCATGGCCCAGACCATTTTGCAGCGACAGCACGGTGGTCTCTGGCCCCAAGAGCGACATGGCCGCCTGCATGGCAGCGCGCGTTTGCGCAGACTTGACCAACACGATCACGCAGTCCACCACGCCAGCGCCCAGCGCGCTGGTCGATGCACGCGCTGGCACTACACGGTCAACCCCCGCTGTGCGCAAGATCAAACCGCGCTGGTTAATGGCGTCTACATGCGCCTGGTTGCGCGTAATCAACCACACCTCGTGCCCCGCCTCGGTCAGCACCCCGCCCAAGGCACTGCCCAGTGACCCGGCTCCTAATACTGCAAATTTCAAAAAAATCGCCTTTAATACATGATCGTACTCACGCCATCATCTACACCGACACATTGTGCGCTGCTGGCACACTGCATTTTATAAACCGTCGCGCTTTGAGATAATTCACACCCTGAACAAAGCAGCAAGCCAACGTCACCCCCATGAGCACCACCGAAACCACCGCATCCACGGCCTCCCAGACAGCCCCATCCGCCGAGCCGGTTGACACCATCTACGTGCCCCATGCCGAGTTTCGCTCGGGGCTACCGAGAGGGCGCTTTCGCGTGATTGTGAACCCTGAGCGGGCACAAAAATACGTCAAACACCGATTATTTATAGTGGGCATTGCGCTCCCCCTGCTGGGCATAGGCGCAGCACTGGCGCTGTCTGGCTATGTGTGGGCCGGCTTGCCCATGGTGGTCTGTGGCGCTTTACTACCCAGGGTAGTCAAAGCCCACGCCCCCAAAATCTTGCTGCACCTGGCCCAACAAGATGCCAAGACCTACCAGGAAGCGATTGACTTTGAGATTCTGGAAGTGCGCAACGCGTAAAGGCATATCAAAAAAGGCTCTACTGAAATTCAAGTAGGTTGCCCGACATCGGTTGGGTGGGCCCGTGTGCCTCTCTCCTGCGCACGGTGCAGCCTGCGGTTCAGCGCGGGTGTTGCCCCCTCTCCCGCTCGCGGGAGAGGGCTGGGGTGAGGGTGTCAGAGGCCGGGAAGACGGTCGGCCGTGTCACCCGCCACTATAAAAAAAGAAGCTGCTTGCGCACGTATTGATTGACCTGTAGGCCAATTTGGTCATAGAAATTCGCTACCAGTGGGCGCTTTTCCTTGGATGTCAGGTAGCGGGTGCAGGGTTCACCCTCATGAACGCCTTGGGAGATGCCCTGAAACCGTCCGTTTTCGGAGATCTATGGGCTTACAGGCCCTTAAATGCGTGCGTAACCAGCTACTGATGTGATAGCGGTAAACGCACTCGGTGAAGCTTGTATTGCGCTGCCAGCCCTCACCCTAACCCTCTCCCGCCGTGCGGGAGAGGGGATACGAGGCGCATTGCCCGCCATGCAAGGAGCCGTGCTGGCAGACGATAATGCAGTAGGCTGTCCATTCAATTTTCAGTAGAGCCTCAAAAGTTCGCCGATTTGCAGAAATTTGAAGCGATTTGTGGTGGCTGTTCAATAAATCAAAGCGTAAGCGGCGATTCAATGCAGAGCGTGCCACAAGCCCTTTGGGGTTTGTCTGGACGCGTTAGCAGGCGGCACCTCGCAGACTTGCCGCATGAAAATCAAACCCATATCCCATGTGCTGCGAGCCGTTATGGCCACGACAGGTCTGGCCACCGCGCTGCACCTGCAGGCACAAACCCCGCCCAAGCTACCTACCGCGCAAGAGACTGATCCTGTCAAGCTGGGCTGGACGCAAGGCTCCCCGCCACCGCCGAATAAGGTGGTGCAGTTTGCCAATGGCCGCTTCTATGCGTTTCCGCAGTTTCGTTGGTCATTTTCAAATATCCGCCAATTGCTGCCCATCACCAATGTGGCACGTGGTAGCGGAGCCGTGAGCGCGCTGCCACGTGCTGAGCGCGCAGATATTGACGGTGTGGGCTTTCAGGTGCGGGGCACTGCCAACACCATGACGTGGGCGCAGTCGATAGACACCAACTACACCGATGGCATTGTGGTGCTGCATAAAGGCCGTGTCGTGTACGAGCGGTACGCCGGTGGTTTGTAGGCTGACGGCCAACACATTGCGCACTTGGTGACAAAGTCCTTCTTTGGCACCATTGGAGCCGAGCTGGTAGCCGATGGCAAGCTCGATGAGAATGCCCTGGTGGCCCAATACGTGGCAGAGTTGAAAGACACCGGTTTTGGCAACGCTGCGGTGCGCCAGGTACCGGACATGACGACGGGCATCCAATATTCAGAAAACTACGCTGACCCCAAAGCCGAGGTCTTTGACCATGTGCGCGCCGGTGGCGTGCTGCCGCGTCCGCCCGGCTACACGGGCCTCAAGACCTTTTACGAGTTCTTGCAAACGGTCAAGCCCGAAGGCGCACACGGCCAGGCTTTTGCCTACAAAACCGTTAACTCCGACGCGCTGGGCTGGATGATTCGCCGCGCCACCTTCACCCGCAGGGAGCACAGCACCCAGGACGACTGGCGCAAGATCGTGCCGGAGGCGATGCAGTTGGCCCGCAGAGCTGCCCTAACGCCCCGCCAGCCCCATGCTGCGCGAGATGACTTCTTTCATAATCTCATTCGTGCCGCCGTAAATGCGCTGCACCCGCGCGTCGGCGTAGGCCCGGGTAATCGGGTATTCCCACATATAGCCATAGCCACCAAAGAGCTGCACGCACTCGTCCATCACCTTGCATTGCAGGTCGCTGCACCAGTACTTGGCCATGCTGGCGGTAGCGGTGTCGAGTTTGTCTTGCAATAAAAGCTCAGTGCATTTATCGACAAACACCTGCGCCACTTGCACCTGGGTTTGCAGCTCGGCCAGGGTGTAGCGGGTATTTTGGTAGCTGGCCACGGCCTGGCCGAACACTTTGCGCTCTTTCACATAAGCCACCGTCCAGTCAATCGCCGCTTGCGCTGCGGCAATACCGCCAATGGCAATTTGCAACCGCTCCCAAGGCAACTGCTCCATCAGGCAGATAAAGCCTTTATTTTTGTGCGCCTCACCGCCCAACAGATTTCCTGCAGGTACGCGCACGTTGTTGAAAAACAGCTCACTGGTGTCTTGTGCTTTCAAGCCCAGTTTTTTCAGGCGTTTGCCCACGTCAAAGCCCGGCATGCCGCGCTCCACCAGCAGCAGGCTGGTGCCCTTGGCACCGGCTGCCGGGTCGGTCTTGGCCACCACAATCACCAGGTCGGCATGCCAGCCATTGGTGATAAAGGTTTTGCTGCCGTTGAGCAGGTACGCGCCATCGGCCTGCAACAGCGCCGTGGTCTTCACGCCCTGCAAGTCGCTGCCCGCCGCAGGCTCGCTCATGGCAATCGCCCCCACCATCTCGCCACTGGCCAGCTTGGAAAGATATTTATCTTTCTGCGCTGGCGTGCCGTAGTGCAAGAGGTAGGGCGCCACGATCTCGCTGTGCAAGGTGTAGCCTATGCCGCTGGTGCCTGCGCGGCTCAGCTCTTCCATCTGAATCACCGAAAACAGCTTATCCGCACCGCTGCCGCCGTATTCCTCCGGCATGGTCATGCACAAAAAGCCGTTGGCGCCCGCCTTGCGCCACACCTCGCGGTCTACGAAGCCCTGCTCTTCCCATTCGGCATGGAAGGGGGCAATTTCCTTGTCGATGAATTTGCGGAAACTGGATCGAAAAGTTTCGTGATCCGGTGTGTACAGCGTGCGTTCAATCATGGTGCGAACTCCTGGTTCAAACCCCGTGGCGGGCGATAGCGCGTTGGTACGCAGGGCGCGCCTCGATGTGGTCTACAAAGCGGGCTAATTCCGGGAAGGCCTCACGTCCCGGGCCGCGAATAGCCACCTGCGCTACAAATGAGAGCTGCACGTCCGCCCCAGTCAGCGCGTTGCCCACAAAATAGTCGCGGCCAGCAATCTCAGCGTTCAAATAGCCCAGATGGTTTTGTATCTCGCTGGCAATGCGCGGCTGCAGCGGCGTGCCCGCTTCGCCCAGCCGCCCCACATACAGTTTGAGCATCAGCGGCAGCATGGCCGAGCCTTCGCCGTAGTGCAAAAACTGCATGTAGCGGTTGTAGTCTGGCGAGTCGACAGCGGGCGCAAACTTGCCAGCGCCGTAGCGGCGTGCCAAATACTCAATGATGGCCCCCGACTCGATCAGCACCACGCCCTGGTCGCACAGCACCGGCGCTTTGCCCAGCGGGTGAATCGCAGTCAGCGCAGGCGGCGCCAGCCGCGTTTGCGGGTCACGCTGGTAGTGGATAACTTCATACGGCTGGCCTAGCTCTTCCAGCATCCAGGTAATGCGGCGTGAGCGGGACTCATTGAGGTGGTGGATTTGGATCATGCGAGCGATGCTAACACCCAGGTGGAGAAAATCAAAGCCACCCCCGGGGATCTACCAAGGAGACAGCATGGCGCTTTGATTTGCGACACAATGACGGCCACCCCATTCAATTTTGGAGAGCCCCATGACCGAAGCATTTGTATACGACGCGATCCGCACGCCACGCGGTAAAGGTAAAAAAGACGGTAGCCTGCACGAGGTCAAGCCCGTTAACCTGCTGGCCGGGGTGCTGCGCGAGTTGCAGCGGCGCAACGACTTTGACACCGCGCTGGTGGACGATGTGGTGATGGGTGTGGTCTCGCCGATTGGCGAGCAGGGCTCGGTGATTGCCAAGGTGGCAGCTTTGAAAGCAGGCTGGGACTTCAGGTGCTCTGGCGTGCAGCTCAACCGCTTTTGCGCCTCGGGCCTGGAGGCCGTCAACATGGCGGCGCAAAAGGTGCGCTCGGGTTGGGAAGACTTGGTGGTGGCAGGCGGGGTAGAGAGCATGAGCCGCGTGCCCATTGGCTCGGACGGTGGTGCCTGGGCGCAAGACCCCGAGACCAACCGCGCCACCGACTTTGTGCCTCAAGGCATTGGCGCGGATTTGATTGCCACGATTGAAGGATTCCGTCGTGAGGATGTGGATGCCTTTGCCATGGAGTCGCAAAAGCGCGCAGCCAAGGCGCGCGAGGGCGGTTTTTTTGCGGGCAGCGTGGTGCCAGTAAAAGACTTTTTAGACCAGACCATTTTGGCCACCGACGAGTTCATCAAGCCGCACACCACCATGGAAGGCCTGGCCTCTTTGAAAAGCGCGTTTGAGCAAATGGGTGCGATGGGTTTTGACCAGGTGGCGCTGAACCGCTATCCGCAGGTCGAGCGCATTCACCATGTGCACCATGCGGGCAATTCGTCCGGTATTGTGGACGGCGCTGCTGCTATTTTGATTGGCTCGGAGGCATCGGGTAAGACACACGGCTTCACACCCCGCGCCCGCATTGTGGCCGCAGCGCTCAGTGGGGCCGACCCCACCATCATGCTCACCGGCCCCATGCCCGCTGCGCGCAAGGCGCTGGCCAAGGCGGGTCTTACGATTGACCAGATTGACCTGTTTGAAGTGAACGAAGCCTTTGCCGCCGTGCCCATGCGCTTTATGAAGGAGATGGGCGTGCCGCATGAGAAGGTCAACGTGAACGGCGGTGCGATAGCCATGGGGCATCCGCTGGGGGCCACCGGGGCGATGATTTTGAATACGCTGATTGATGAGCTGCACCGCCGTAAATTGCGCTATGGCTTGGCTACGCTGTGTGTGGGTGGCGGCATGGGGATAGCCACCATTGTCGAAAGAATTTAACGGTCACTTCGCCAGATGGTCTACATGCCTCAGACACCCTATGCCCTCACCCCAGCCCTCTCCCTGAGGGAGAGGGAGTCATGTCAACGCATTTCTAGCTCCCTCTGCCTCTGTGTCAAAAAGGCAAACCAGCACATTTCTAGCTCCCTCTCCCGCGCTGCGGGAGAGGGTTGGGGTGAGGGTGCCTGCGGCATACACATATTCCAGCAATTTTACCCTCTAGCCCAATGAAATTTCGCGTAAGCAGCTAGTATATTTATAGCAACTCATTATGAAAACCATCCAATACACCCTCACCGACGGTATCGCCACTCTCACCTTTGACGAGCCCAATTCCCCCGTCAACACCATGTGCCTGGACTGGCAGGCCGACCTGACGGTGGTGGCTGCGCAGCTGGTAACGGACAGGGCGCAGATCAAAGGCATCATCCTGGTGTCCAACAAAACCACGTTCTTTGCAGGTGCAGATTTGAAGGGCGTGATGCGCCTCCAACCCGAAGACGCTGCGCGCTGCTACAGCGAGGTCGAACTGATCAAAAAAAACCTGCGCACTATCGAGACCTTGGGCAAACCGGTGGTGACTTGCCTGAACGGCACGGCCCTGGGAGGCGGCTGGGAGCTGGCGCTGGTGGGGCACTACCGGATTGCGGTGAACGACAAAAAAATCCAGCTGGGGCTGCCCGAAGTGACGCTCGGTTTGCTGCCCGGTGCCAGCGGCGTGACCAAGATGACGCGGCATCTGGGCCTGCTCAAAGCGCAGCCGTATTTGATGGAGGGCAAAACCTTTGGTGTGCAAGAGGCTTTTGAACTCGGCTTGGTGCATGAGCTGGTCGCAGATCCCGCCACACTGCGCAGCAAGGCGCTGGAATTCATCAGCGCCAGCGCCGGCAACCCGGCGTCCTTCACGCACCCTTGGGATAGCAAGGATTACAAAATCCCCGGCGGCAAACCCTCCAGCCCTGCGCTGGCAGGCGCGCTCAGTGTGGCCCCCGCCATGCTGCGCAAAACTACACGCGGCTTGCAGCCAGCACCCGAGGCTATTCTCGCGTGCATGGTCGAAGGCGCGAGTGTGGACTACGACACCGCTCTGCGCATCGAGAGCCGCTACCTGGCCAAGCTGATGGTGGGCACGAATGCCAAGGCGATGATCAACACCTTCTTCTTCAACATGAACGCGATCAAGAGTGGTGCATCGCGGCCTAAAGGTGTGGAGCGGTTCAAACCCAGCAAGGTGGGCATCTTGGGCGCGGGCATGATGGGCGCGGGCATTGCGTATGTGCAGGCCAGCAAGGGCATTGCTACGGTCATCAAAGATGTGAGCATGGACAAGGCCGAAGCAGGCAAGGCCTACAGCGCCAAGATCACCCAGCCCCGCGTAGACAAAGGCCGCATGAGCGCGCAAGACCAAGCGGCCTTGCTGGCGCGCATCACGCCCACCGACAAGGCAGCGGACTTGCAAGACTGCGACCTGATCATCGAAGCCGTGTTTGAGCAACGCGACTTGAAAGCCAAGGTCACGCAAGAGGCCGAGCCGATGCTTAAGGCGGGCGGCTTTTTCGCCTCGAATACTTCCACTTTGCCCATCAGCGGCCTGGCCACTGCCAGCAAAAAATCCGAAAAATTCATCGGCATCCATTTCTTCAGCCCGGTGGACAAGATGAAGCTGGTAGAGATTATTCGCGGCAAGCAAACCGACGACGAGACGGTAGCCCGTGCCTTTGACTATGTACAGTCGCTGGGCAAAATCCCCATCGTCGTCAACGACTCGCGCGGCTTCTACACCAGCCGCACTTTCGGCACCTTTGTGATGGAAGGCGCGGCCATGCTGGGCGAGGGCATCCCCGCAGCGGTGATCGAGAACGCGGGTATTCAGGCCGGCATGCCGGTCGGCCCACTGGCCGTGCTGGACGAAACCGCGCTATCACTTTCGGTGCATGTGATGGAGCAAACCATGCAAGACTTTGCTGCCGAAGGCAAAACCTACACGCCCAGCAAAGGCGAGCAACTGGTGGCCAAGATGGTGAAAGAATTCAAACGCCCCGGCCGCGCAGGCGGAGCGGGATTTTATGACTACCCTGCAGGTGGCAAAAAAACGCTGTGGCCAGGCTTGGCCGAGCATTTTGGCAAAGCCAACGTGGCTTGGGACATGCAAGACATCAAATACCGTCTGCTCTATCGCCAAGCCATCGAGACCGCCCGCTGCTTGCACGAAGGCGTGCTCACCACCGTGCACGATGCCAACATCGGCTCGATCTTTGGCATCGGCTTTCCGGTGTGGACGGGCGGGGCCATGCAGTTTATCTATGGCATCGGTATTGGAGCCTTTGCAAAGCGTGCCGCGCAGTTGGCCAGTGCGCACGGCGCAGGCTTTGCATTGGATGCGGCGGTGCTGGACACTGTACGTCGCCACCAGCCGGTGTATTGAGTTGGAGCACCTGCGGTCCGTCTTGAAAACCGGTTTTAAGTGGCAATATGGGGTTCAACCCTCTAAAATATTGCGGGAGCAGCTCCTAATTCAGGAGTTCCCATGGAAGGAGTTGCGATGCGTGAGGCGCAGGTCGTTGCGGTATGCGAACGGTAGACGTTGTCATCGTCGGCGGGGCCGCCATGGGCAGTGCTGTGGCGTATTTTTTGGCATCCCATCCCGACTTCACAGGCTCGGTGAGGGTGCTGGAGCAAGACTCCAGCTATGCAAATAGTGCCACTGCACGCTCGGCAGCGTCGATACGGCACCAGTTCTCCACGCCAGACAATATCCGCATGTCGCAGTTTGGCACGCAGTTTATCCGCCAGTTGGGGCGCTGCCTGGCTGTGGACGGGGAGGCACCCGATGTGGGCTTTCATGAAGGCGGCTACCTGTTTTTAGCCAGCGAGGCAGGGCAGGGGGTGTTGCAGGCCAACCACCGGGTGCAACGCGGTTTGGGGGTGGACGTGGCGCTGCTGGGCCCGGATGCGCTACAAGCGCGCTTTCCATGGCTGAGCACGCAGGGTTTGAGCGCGGGCTCGCTGGGTTTGTCGGGTGAGGGATGGTTAGATGCCTACGGCCTGATGGGCGCGCTGCGGCGCAAGGCGATGGCGCTGGGCGTGCAGTACCAGCAGGCGCAGGTGCTGGGCCTACAGCGCCAAGGGCGGCGCATAGAGCGGGTGCTGCTGACAGATGGCTCGGCGCTGGCCTGTTCGGTGGTGGTGAACGCCGCTGGCACCGGTGCGGCCGCGTTGGCGCGCAGCGCGGGTATTGCCCTGCCAGTGCAGGCCCGCAAGCGCTGTGTGTTCTACTTCACCTCACCCGCGCAGTTGCCGCATTGCCCGCTGGTGGTAGACCCCAGCGGGGCCTATTTCCGGCCCGAGGGCGCAGGCTTTATCTGCGGCATTTCGCCGCCCGCAGACCAAGACCCGGAGTGCTTTGACTTTGAGGTGCAGCACGCCCTGTTTGACGACACCCTGTGGCCCATTTTGGCCGCCCGCGTGCCCGGCTTTGAGGCGGCCCGCGTACACAACGCCTGGGCCGGCCACTACGACGTGAACACCCTGGACCACAACGCCATCTTGGGTGCCCACCCCGAGGTGGACAACCTGCTGTTTGCCAACGGCTTCAGCGGTCACGGCATGCAGCACGCCCCTGCGGTGGGGCGGGCCTTGTCCGAGCTGGTGGTGCACGGTGCCTACCGTAGCCTGAATCTATCGGCTTTGGGATGGGCCAGGGTGCTGGAAAACCGGCCTTTGCTGGAGGTGAATGTGGTGTGAAGCAAATGGGGTCATGAAGCAAATGGGGTCAGATCAAAATTCAGGACGACCATCTCTTCAGTGAAGCAAATGGGGTCAGATCAAAATTCAGGACGACCATCTCTTCGGAGCGCGCAACGCGATAACGAAATTTTGCTCTGACCCCTTTTGCGTAGCCTCCGGCGCGCCATCTCTTTCCATGCGAAGAGTCACCCGCAGAGACCTCGCCGCTGGCGCCAGAGCGTGTGCCATGGGCATGTGCCCCGGACGCCCTACCCTTCGGGCGAGCATGTGCAGTACTCAAATGGGGGTCTGGCTTGGCTGTGATCCGACTCACTTTCGTACCCAATTTTCCGTGCGTCCAGCTAAAGCGCCCTGATGGGGGCGCATACCCATGGCACACGCTCTGGCGCGAGTACTGGGGTTTTTGCTGGCTGCGGTGACGTGCCGGGTTGGCGGGTAGCTTGGAATCTTGGATACTCACTAAAGCGTAGCACTCCATCTAAGCAGGGCAGTGGGGTACAGGGGTTAAAGGTTCCAATCGGGCATTTTTGAGGTAACCCAGCCGCTACGTGCCTCTGGGCTGCCTTTCTGACCGCTGGCAGATCATTTCGGTCAAACCCGGCACTACGTATTTCATAGCTAGTTCCGCAATATTCTAGGTGACTACAGCCCGATAGATACCTAAAAATCGGCTCCCAGAGCACTGAATTTGCGGTTTTCAGCCGGTTTTCGACTTTCCAGGGGCTCCGAAACGCTCCCAAACGCCGATTTTTGACCGGTTTTTGAGGTGCTAACCAGGCTGTAGCCTTCTAGAATGTTGTGGATCCAGCTACGCAATGCATAGCGAATGTTTTGTCCTTGGGGGGGGTGCTGGGTGTCGCCAAACGGGCTAATTCCATTTCTAAATCATTACTGTCGTTGTTGCGTCGCCTTGCCGCGCTACAGCACTCTCGTAGGCTCCGCGCCTAGACATTAATGATGTAGAAATGGAATAAAAAGGCGGCGGGGTGCTCCGGGAGCTGAAAAACGCCCAATTTGGATCATTACCCTATGTACCCCACTGATTTTATTAGAAAGCGTGCTACGCTTTAGTGAGTAACCATGTGCCCAGACCGCTGACCGATGTCGCACGCCACGGCAGCGCGCAAACCACCCCCGTACACGCTCTGGCACGAGGGGCGAGGTGGTCGCAAAAGACTCTTCGCAGGCAGAAGAGATGACGCACCGGAGGCAGCGCAAAAGGGGGCAGAGCAAAATTTCGTTATGGCGTTGCGCGCCCTGAAGAAATGGTTGTCCTGAATTTTGATCTGACCCCATTTGCTTTCACCTTTGCTCTGCCATTTGCTCTGCCACTTGCTCTCCCACTTGGAAGCAGACCTCTTTTGCTCTCACGTGTGCAACGCCACCAGTGAACCTGTTACGCGCCAGCGTGATCCTGGCCCATCACGCCTCGATACCAATGGTGAAAATGCTCCATGCCATCTTCCATTGGGGTTTGGTACGGGCCGGACTGGGTGTCGCCGCGTGCCAATAAGGCCTTGCGCCCAGCATCCATGCGCAGGGCAATCTCGTCGTCTTCCTCGCAGGTTTCCATGTAGGCGGCTTGCTGCGCTTCGATGAACTCGCGCTCGAAGGCGGCGATTTCTTCGGGGTAGAAAAACTCCACCATGTTCAGCGTTTTTTGCGGGCCTTGGGGGAACAGGGTGGACACGACCAGCACATGCGGGTACCACTCGACCATGATGTTGGGGTAGAAGGTCAGCCAGATCGCGCCGTGTTTGGGCGGCTCGCCGCCCCGGTAGTTCAGCACCGCGTCGTGCCAGCGCTGGTACACCTCGGTGCCGGGCTTGCCCAGTTTGTCGGCTACGCCCACGGTTTGCACACTGTACTTGGGTTTCAACTCCCAGCGCAGGTCGTCGGTGGCCACAAACTGGCCCAGGCCGGGGTGGAAGGGGCCTACATGGTAGTCCTCCAGGTACACCTCGATAAAGCTCTTCCAGTTGTAGTCGCACTGGTGAATGTGCGCGCGGTCAAACACGTAGCCGTCAAAGTTCAGCTCGGGCAGGGCATGCATGCCTGCCAGGTCGGCATTGACATCGCTGTGGGGCGCGTCAAACAGCAAACCGTTCCAGTTTTGTAGCTGGTAGTTGGGCAGGTGCAGGCAGGGGTTTTGAGGGAAATGCGGCGCGCCTATCAGCGTGCCCGTGGGCAGCTTGCCGCTGGTATCGTAGGTCCAGCGGTGCAGGGGGCAAATGATGTTGCCACCTGCGGCAGGGTCCATGCGGCCCCGGCCTTTGAGCATCAGGGCCTGGCGGTGGCGGCAGACGTTGGAGATCAGCTCAATGCCCTTGGGCGTGTGCACCAGCACGCGGCCCTCGCCCTCTTGGGGCAGGGTGTGGTACTGGCCTACGTTGGGCACCGAGAGCTGGTGGCCAATATAGCGCGGGCTGCGCGCAAAGATGCGCTCTTGCTCGGCGGCGTAGGTGGCTGGGTCAAAATACTCCGCTACCGGTAAGGGGCTATGGGCCAGGGCAAGGGGGGATAAATGGGGCTGAAGACTTAAATCCGTCATGGTAGACCTAAGACCTAGGTGGCTTACCCCCACCTTGGCAGCGGGTGAGGGCGAAATTTGCTGAGAAGCTGATTTTACCCGCCTACAATGGTCGTTTTAGCCCAGTAACCGCCACATTCCATGCCCAAAGCCCCCCCCGCACCTGCCAGCCTGACTTACGAAGCCGCCTTGCAAGAGTTGGAGGGCTTGGTGGCGCGTGTCGAATCGGGCCAATTGCCACTGGATGAATTATTGGCAGGCTACCAGCGCGGCGCGGTGCTACTCAAGATTTGCCGCGACAAGCTGCAAGCCGTGGAGCAGCAGATCAAGGTGCTGGACGGCAAGGCGGACGGCGCGGCTGGCATGGAGGCCAAGCCATGGACGCAAGAGTGATGGTGGATGATAGTCTGCCCAGTATGGCCTTTGATTTCGCCGGTTGGACAAATCAGCACTTGCAGGCGGTCGAGGCGGCTTTGTCGCAATGGGTGCCCGCGCACGCCCCGGCCGGTCTGGGCGATGCCATGCGCTACGCCGTGCTGGACGGCGGCAAGCGCCTGCGCCCGCTGCTGGTGATGGCAGCCTGGGAGGCTACAGCATTTGAGGTTACAGGGGGTGAGGCGATTACTTTTGCGGGTGAGCGCAACGAGGCTGCACTTCGCGCGGCGTGCGCGGTGGAGCTGATCCACGCCTACAGCCTGGTGCACGACGACATGCCCTGTATGGACAACGATATTTTGCGCCGAGGCAAGCCGACGGTGCATGTGAAGTTCGGTCAGGCCCAAGCATTGCTGGCAGGCGATGCATTGCAGGCCTTGGCCTTTGAGCTGCTCACACCTACGGACGGCAGTGTCTCTGCGGCCACCCAGGCGCGCCTGTGCGCTTTGCTGGCCCGCTCCGCTGGCGAGGCCGGTATGGCCGGTGGCCAAGCCATTGACCTGGCCAGCGTAGGCAGGCAACTGAGCGAAGACCAGTTGCGCGAAATGCACCGCCTGAAAACTGGCGCGCTGCTGCAAGCCAGCGTGGTGATGGGCGCGGCCTGTGGTAGCACCACCGCCCAGCAGTTGACCAGCCTGAACATGTATGGCGCGGCCATTGGCCTGGCCTTCCAGGTGGTAGACGATATTTTGGACGTGATCGCCGACTCCGCCACCTTGGGCAAAACGGCGGGTAAAGATGCCGATAACGACAAGCCCACCTACGTCTCCCTCATGGGCCTGGCGCGCGCGCGCGCCTATGCGCATCACCTTTACCAGCAAGCCATCGATGCGCTGCAGGCCAGTGGTTTGCCCGATACCCGCGCCCTGCATGCCCTGGCCGATATGGTGGTGCAGCGTAGCAGTTGATAATGGGTCAACCCCGCCAGAATGGTTAAAAGCCTGCACAAAACCACTTTTTTATATGTTTTAGG
>JAYVGI010000046.1:0-19517 GCA_043772355.1 Polaromonas sp. | reverse complement strand
GCCGTTACTGCGGTGGCGGTTGTAGGCCAGAATCGCGTGCGAAATCGCTGGGGTGGGTGTGTATTCGTCGTTAGGTGCCAGCATCACATCCACGCCGTTGCCTGCCAGCACTTCGAGCGCGCTGGCGCAAGCGGGGCGCGACAGCGCATGGGTGTCTATGCCCAGGAACAGTGGCCCGCCAATGCCCTTGGCTTTGCGGTAGTGGCAAATCGCCTGCGTGATGGCCAGCACGTGCCATTCGTTGAAAGAGCAGTCGAACGCAGAGCCGCGGTGACCCGAGGTGCCGAACACCACACGCTGCGACATGACCGTCGCGTCGGGCACCTGCAAATAGTATGCGGTGACGAGTTTGTCTACGTCAACCAGCACTGACGGCGGTGCCGTTTGACCGGCGAGAAGGTTGATGCGGGTGGCCACGCGTGCCTCAAGAGGCGAAGGGCAGCAAATAAAGCGCCTTGTCGTAACCCGGGCTCATACCCACCCCACAGCGGCTGTAGGTGAAGTCTTTTCTCTGATCCTTGCCATCAGGGCGCTCCATGACTTGGCGAACGCCTGCACCCCATCGCCTTGCAGTCGTGCGGCCAGCGCCTCGTCGTCCACACCCTCGCGCCTGAATTCTTCCAGCACGGCTTCGCTGTAGCCGCCATCATTGGACAAGGCCGCACTCACCTCGCCGTGGTCTGCAAACGCCAGTAGGGTCTTCTCGGGAATGGTGTTGATCGTGTCCGGTGCGATAAGGGCCTGGACATAGAGCGTGTCGGGGGCTGCGGCATCTTTTGTGCCCGTGCTGGCCCACAGCAGCCGTTGGGGTGTTGCGCCAGCCTGCGCCAATTTTTTCCAGCGAGCGGACGCAAGCACATTGCGGTAGGCCCGGTAGGTTCGCATCGCCATGGCAATGCCCAGCCGGTTATGAAATGGGGGCGAAATCTCGTCCTTCACACTGGTGTCCCAGCGGCTGACGAACATCGACGCGACCGATTCCACACGGGGGCTGAGCCCGGCAGCGACCCGCCGCTCGATGCCCCGCAGATACGCCTCGGCAGCCGCCATATAGTGTTCCCGCGAGAACAGCAAAGTCACATTGATGGGAACGCCTTTGAAGATGGATTGCTCGATGGCTGCAATGCCTTCAGGGGTACCAGGAATTTTGATGAAGAGGTTAGGGATCGCCGCCTGCGCCTGTAGTTGCAGGGCGGCTTTGACAGTGCCTGACGTGTCTTTGGCGAGCAGTGGCGAGACTTCGAGCGAGACCCAACCGTCAGCACCGGCACTTTGGTCAAAGATCGGCCTGAACAGGTCGGCGGCCCGCGTCAGGTCTTGCAGCGCTACGGCGAAGAAGATGCCTTCCTCCGTCAAGCCTTGGCCGGCCAGCGTTCGGATGGCCTCGTCATAGACGCTGCTTTTGCTGATCGCCTGCTCAAAGATAGTCGGGTTGGACGTCAACCCAGTTACCGACAGCTCGGCGATGTAGCGCGCCAGTGTCCCACTGGTCAGCAGCTCCCGCGTGATGTTGTCCAGCCAAAGGCGTTGCCCAAGATTGTGGAGTTTTTGGGTGGTGTGGTTCATCGTGCCTCCTTCAGCGCCAGGGCATTGGGAATGTTCCCATTCTTGCAGTACAGTCATGGCGCGGGCTTCTCGTTGTGGCCACCAAACTCGTGGCGCATGGCCGACAGAACCCGATGGGCAAAGTCAGCATTGCCGCGCGATGAAAATCGGTCAAACAGCGCTGCGCTGAGCACATGCGCTGGAACCCCTTCGTCAATGGCGGCCTGGATAGTCCAGCGACCTTCTCCCGAATCCGATACGCGCCCGCCATACGCCGCAAGCTCAGGGTCTTTTTGCAAAGCTTGCGCGCTCAAGTCCAGCAACCAGGAGCCTATGACACTGCCGCGCCGCCAGACCTCCGCAATTTCTGGCAGATCCATATCAAACTGATAGAACTCGGGGTGGCTCAGTGGCGTAGTTTCTGCATCTTGAACGGACTTTTGCTTGCCCACGTTGGCATGTCGAAGGATGTTGAAGCCTTCTGCATACGCTGCCATCACGCCATATTCGATGCCGTTGTGAACCATCTTGACAAAGTGACCCGCCCCACACGGGCCGCAGTGCAGGAACCCTTCCTCAGCACTGCTGGCTTTAAGCGTGCGGCCGGGAGTGCGGGGGGCCGCTGAGCCGCCGGGGGCCAGTGAAGTAAAGATCGGGCGCAGGTGCGCGACGATGCTGGACTCTCCACCGATCATCAGGCAATACCCGCGGTCAAGCCCTTTCACGCCACCGCTGGTTCCAACGTCCAGGTAATGAATGCCTGCGGCCCGCAGAGCAGCGCTGCGGCGGATATCGTCGCGGTAGTACGAATTGCCCCCATCGACAACGATATCGCCCTTGTCCAGCAGAGGCACTAGATCGGCCAAAACCTGATCGACTGCTGCGGCTGGCACCATCAACCAAATCAGGCGCGGCGGTGCCAAGCGCAACACCATTTCCTTCAGTGTTGCCGCGCCAGTGGCTCCGTCTTTCTTCAGAGCCGCCATAGCTTCGGGCTGCCTGGCGTGCACAACGCAGTCGTGGCCCTTGGCGAGCAAACGGCGGACCATGTTTCCGCCCATTCGGCCCAACCCAATCATTGCAATTTGCATGTCGATTCTCCTGGTGTATTTATCTGTCGTTTGATGTATTTTGATCGCTGTCACGCTGCACCCTGTGCGGCCAGCGCAAAGGTGTGGCGGGCGATTTGATCGTCCTCCCGCGAGGCGATAACCTGCACCATGCAGCGTGAAGCAGCCGCGTTGACTGGGTTTTGGGCGAACTGGTTGCGCTCTTCGTCAAGCTGCACACCTATCCAGGACAAATGGCTACAGATCCCGGCGCGCACCTGTGCATCGTTTTCACCAATACCACCCGTGAAGACGAGCAGATCAATGCCATCGAGCGCGGCGATCATGGCGGCGATCTGCTTGCCCACTGCATAGCAAAACATCCTAATCGCAAGCCGTGCATCGGCATTATGCGAAGCGGCCTCATGAAGGCGCCGCATGTCGCTGCTGCTGCCCGAAATCGCCAACAGCCCACACTGGTTGTCAACCAAGTCAGCGAGCTTGGCAGCGTCAAACTTCATTTCCCGCATCAGGTAGAGCAGCACACCGGGGTCAAGATCACCGCTGCGCGTGCCCATGATCACACCGCCAGTGGGTGTCAAGCCCATGCTCGTGTCGACCGATTTCCCATTTCTGACGGCGGTCACGCTCGCGCCATTGCCCAGGTGAGCGATGACGATGCGATCAGGCAGAGCAGGCCCAAGTGCGTGCACGATGGATTCGCACGACAGGCCGTGAAAACCATAGCGCTGCAGGCCTGCCAATTGCAACTTTTTGGGGATCGGTAGCACCTGCGCAACATCAGCCATCCCAGCGTGAAAGCTGGTGTCGAAACACACCACTTGGGGCAGGCGTGGGAGGTACGCCTGCGCAAAACGAATAAACGAGAGCGCCGCGGGCATGTGCAGTGGCGCAAAAGCGACCGCCGATTCGAGTTGCTGAACCACCGAGTGATTCAGCAGACAATGCTGGCGCAAAGCATGGCCACCATGCACGATGCGATGCCCGACGGCATCTGGTATGGGCACGCCGGACTCAGCGAGCAATTTTTTTACACCAGCCATTGCGTCTGCTACGCTGGCGTTCGCCACGGTGGTGGCTGACACCTGCGTGATGCTCGAGGCCTGCACCCAGAACAAACCGAACTTGAATGACGAGGAGCCGCTGTTGAGCGCCAAAACGTTCATGGGACTATTGGCTCCAGCGCCAGGTTTTGACTTCAGGCATGTCGTCGCCGTGCGTGTGGATGTACAGCTTATGTTGCGCGATGCTGCTCTGGTGGCGCGCGGTTTCGGCTGCGACCAAGTTCGCAAAGCGTGGAATTCTCGTGATGGCATCCAGCGCCAACTGATAGCGGTCAAGCTGGTTCAAAACCACCATGTCAAATGCGGTGGTGGTGGTGCCCTCTTCGTTGTAGCCTCGCACGTGAATGTTGCTGTGGTTGCGGCGGCGGTAGGTTAGTTTGTGAATTAGTGCGGGATAGCCATGAAACGCAAAGATCACCGGTTTGTCTTGCGTGAAAAGTGCGTCAAAATCATCGTCGTGCAGGCCGTGCGGATGGTCAGACGCGCTCTGTAGCACCATCAAATCCACCACGTTGACAAAGCGGATACGGATACCAGGCACATAGGCACGCAACAGGGTCACGGCAGCCAGCGCTTCAAGTGTGGGCACGTCGCCCGCGCAGGCAATCACCACATCGGGGTCGGTTTTGCTTTCTGCTCCGCCATGGCAGGCCCACTCCCAGATGCTGGCGCCCACCGTGCAGTGGCGCACTGCGGCGTCCATGTCCAACCATTGCGCCTGGGGCTGTTTACCAGCGATGATCACATTGACATAGTTGCGGCTGCGCAGGCAGTGGTCGGTGACAGACAGCAGGCAGTTGGCATCGGGTGGAAGGTAGATGCGCACGATTTCAGATTTTTTGTTCACCACATGGTCTAGGAAGCCCGGGTCTTGATGCGAAAAGCCGTTGTGGTCTTGCCGCCAGACGTGCGAGGTGAGCAAATAGTTCAGCGACGCAATTGGCTCGCGCCAGGGAATGTGCTGGCTTACCTTTAACCATTTAGCATGCTGGTTGAACATGGAATCAATGATGTGGATGAAGGCCTCGTAGCACGAGAACAGGCCGTGGCGCCCGGTCAACAAGTAGCCTTCAAGCCAGCCCTGGCACAGGTGCTCGCTCAATACTTCCATCACCCGGCCTTGCTGGCTGAGATTGGTATCGTTGTCCTCGACGTCTGCCATCCAGGCTTTGCCAGTGACGGCATAAACCGCATCCAGGCGGTTGGAGGCGGTCTCGTCCGGGCCAAAAATCCTGAAGTTGTGGGCGCTCAGATTGCGCTTCATCACATCGCGTACCCACCCGCCCATGACACGCGTGGCCTCGGCGTCTACGCTACCGGGCTGCGGCACCGCCACTGCATAGTCGCGAAAATTGGGCATGATCAAATCGCGCAACAAGCCGCCGCCGTTGGCATGGGGGTTGCAGCCCATGCGAAGACTGCCGCTGGGCGCAAGCGCGGCCAGCTCATCGCGCAATGTGCCCGCTTCGTCAAACAGCTCTTGCGGTCGGTAGCTCTTGAGCCAGTCTTCGAGTTGTTGCAAATGTTCGGGCGTTTTGAAGTCAGCAATCGGCACCTGATGCGAGCGCCAAGTACCCTCAACTGGGTTGCCATCGACAAATTTTGGACCCGTCCATCCCTTGGGTGTGCGCAGCACGATCATCGGCCAGCGTGGCCGCTCGATGTTGTCACGGGTCGGCGCTGCCCGGGCCTTGTTTTGAATCTGTTGAATCTGTGCCAGAGCGGCATCCAGGGTGCCCGCCAAGCTTTGGTGCACCAGCATCGGGTCGTCGCCCTCCACAAAAAACGGTTCATGGCCGTAGCCGCGCATCAAGTCGGTCAACTCCTCGCGGCTGATCCGCGCCAGCACAGTGGGGTTGGCGATTTTAAAACCGTTGAGGTGAAGAATGGGCAGCACCGCACCGTCGCCCTTTGGATTCAAGAACTTGTTGGAATGCCAACTGGTCGCCAGAGCACCCGTCTCAGCTTCACCGTCGCCAATGACGCAGGCAACCACCAAGTCCGGATTGTCAAACGCAGCGCCATAGGCATGCACCAAGGCGTAGCCCAACTCTCCACCTTCGTGAATGGAGCCGGGTATCTCGGGTGAAACGTGGCTGGAAATACCTCCCGGCCAGGAGAACTGGCGAAACAGCCGCTGCAAACCATCGCGACTGCGCCCAATAGCAGGATAGCGCTCGGTGTAGGAGCCTTCCAGATACGCGTTCGCCACGATGCCAGGCCCGCCATGACCCGGGCCCATGATGTACATCATGTTCAGGTGTTGCTGCTTAATCAAGCGATTCAAATGAACATAGATGAGGTTCAGTCCAGGTGTTGTACCCCAGTGACCCAGCAAGCGCGGCTTGACGTGCGCTAGCGTGAGCGGTACATCCAGCAGCGCGTTGTCTTGCAGGTAAATTTGCCCCACCGAGAGGTAGTTGGCAGCACGCCAGTAGGCGTGTATTTTCTGCAGCATGTCGGCTGACAGGGAATCATGCATTGGAATCCTTGGGATGCTTGGGATGCTTGGGATGGGGGCGATGGCTTGGCTCGGCACCCCAGTTGTACCCAAACACAGCCCTGCTCGTCTGTGCGGCAGCGCACACCCATGACGCACGTTGCGAGGTCCATAGTCGGCCTCCTGCTCCGCCAATGGGGCATTGTTTACGCCAGCGTAGGTTTGGCCTGCGCGGCGTCATGGTATTCAAAACGCGGGCTGGGAATTGTCTCCAATCCAGGGCCTTTTTTTGTGCGGTGTACTCAATAAGGCAAAGTCACCTGCAACAGCTCAGACGCGGCAGCGGGGTCGTCCGCGTCGGTCACCAGAGTCAGTGTGAGTTGATTGCCGCTTACCTGAGCGCTGATGCCCTCCACCTTGGGAGCGCCTTGCAGGTGATGCAACTGCACTACCTTGTGACTGGCGTTGACTATGCCAACAGCGCTGGCGATGCAGGGGCCATCATGGTAGCTGTCTTTGGTATTCTCTGCCACGGCGCTAAAGGCCCACGCACCGCCTGGCAAACTGCAAGCATCGGTGATGCTCAGGGCTACGCCGTGGGCAGGGTCGGTGGGCCCCAGGTCGATAGTGTCTACCTGGACAGCGCGCGGTATGTCGTTGTCTTCATCGAGTAGCCAGGCCTGGGCATGGCGCCAGTCCAGTCGCACGCAGGCGCTGCGCGTGTCGCCTTGGTTGCCGCGCTGCAAAAGGTGCAGCGCGCCATTGGCCACAAAACAACCTTCAATGTTCAACAAGGGCACCGTCTCGCGCAGGCCTTTGTACAGGCCAGACAAATCGATCAGCTTGGGCGGTGGGCATCCCTCTTTGCCTACCCGGCCTTTCGCATCCAGCGCCAGCAGCACGCCGCGCTCGCGCATGGGTTTGGAGCCTGAGCCTAGCGCCAGCAAAGCACCATGCGGGTACCGCGCCATCGGGGGCAAGGTGGTGAGAGTTTCCAGATCAGGCTTTTTGGCTTTGCGCTGCTTTTCATCTTTGGGTAGATCGCCTGGAAACAATCGCATCAGTTTGACGGGTGCATCCACAGCCGTTTTAAACCTTCCCAGGTGATGCTCATCGTCGGCCACCACATAAAAACGCTCTTGCACCTGCACCAAACCGCTGGCGGCACTCAGGTGCGCTTGCCGGCGCGGGTGCCGTGCGGGGTCCATCGTCAAGCTGCGCAGGAGTTGAGGGGTCAGCATGGTGTGCCTGTGGGTTTGGGGTAAAAATGGTCTAGCCTGTGATTGCGATTGTGATTGCGATTGCGATTGTGATTGTGATTGCGATTGCGATTGTGATTGCGATTGTGATTGCGATTGCGATTGCGATTGTGATTGTGAATGTGATTTGCTTTTATGTAATGCGCTCCACGCATTTGTGACAAAACAGTCGCTGCGTATTTATTTTCTTGTTGATATCTGGCTGGCAGTGAAACTAGCGCGGTCTCTGGCTGTTGGCCACCGTCCAATCGTAGGGCGTGAAGGCTGTGGCGTAGTCTTTGGGCAGGGTTTGGCGGGTGTAGCGCTGGGCGTAGTCGATCAAGCTGGGGGCGTGGGCGGGGGTGAAGTCTTCGGTATAAAACTTCAAGATTTCGTTGAAGAACACGGTGCGCTTGGCGTGGTCTACGATCACGTTCTCAGGCCGAGCAAAGAAGGCTCGCGTTTCGCGGTCTAGCTCCTGGTTCAATTGATCGGCTGTAAAGGGTTTGCGTGGCAGCACGGGGCAGGATACGGCAGAGCAGTTCAGCGCGAAGTGGATGCGCGGCTCGCCCAGCTTGCGGACAATGTCGTTCTCAAACGCATACAGCGACAACAAGGTACCGCCTATTTCAAACTTGCGTAGCAGAAAAAACTTCACCTTGACCCAGCCCGCGTGGGTGGGCGGTATGCCAGAGGCAATCACGTTGAACATCGACAACGCGTTGTAGGCGTTGACCATGTGGGCCAGCCGTGCATCGGGCGTGGCCGCTGCGTCCAGCGGGGTGATGGCAATGGCTTGCACGTAGCTCTCCAGTGCCTTGATACCACTGGCACTGGGGTCTTTTTGCAACGCCGCAAAGTCTACTTCGCCAAGCTCGTTGACATGGCGTTCCAGCACTGCTGCATAGCCGCGCTCGGCTTGCACCAAACTCACTGAGGGTGCCTCGGGCTGGCTCACTTTCACTACGGTGCTGCATGCAGCCAGCAGCAGTACCAAAAACCCAAGAAGCGCAGTGCGCGCTGCCCGAAAACCCAGGCCTGGTTGGGTCACCGTGTGAGGGCAATAAGTTGGTGCGTGGTTCATTGGTCTATCTCGGCTAGCTGGTGCCGTGGGCGCTGGGCCATGGCGGTTTCGCGGGGTTTGCCTTTCAGCCATTTCAGCGGTATGCGGATCTCGCCATTCGCATCGGGCGCTACGGCCAAGGGCTGCCAGGTTTCGCCACTGGCCAACACAATGGGTTTGAGCAAGATGCGCTCGCGCTCGGCGTTGTACTGGCACATGGACATGGGCCCCTCAGCCGTAGCGGCCATGAACACGCAGGCATCTACACGCTCAGCGTCCAGGTCGCAGGCGTCCATAAAGTTATGGGTAAAAAACGATATTTTGCGCAGCGGCGGCACCATGCGGCCTTGGCTAAACCATTGCCCCCGCGCCTGCCACAGCATGCGCGCGGCATGCTGGGCCACACCGGCTGCCAGATGCCGATGGCGCAGCAGGGCTTTGGCCATCGCCCAAGCGCCGCTCAGGCTCTGGCCGCGGTCAAACTCTACGCCTGCCGTCTCGTGCATCACCCGCTGCGCCAACGCAGCGTCTTGCAGCGCATCAAAGTGGTGTTGGCCAATGCTCAGCAGCAAGGCATAGCGGTTGCAACTGCGGTGGCCACCGTGCAGTGCGTCAAAGTTCAGCGCTATGCCTGCGCCCTGCTCAATGGCCTGGCAGACCGAAGTTTGGGTGACCACCACCGGGTCACGCCCGCTCACCGTGCCACGCCCGGTATCGGCCCCCAGTTGAAACGAGGCAAAGCGCACCACGTCGTTGTGTTGCACAAAAAACCTCGCTATGGCAGGCACCTCGTGCATATTGCCCGCAAACACCGTGGTGTTGAATATCACCGACACCGGCAAGCCGCGCGCCATGTTGATGTAGTGCAGGCGCAGACTGTTCATCTCACACTCAGTGGCAAAGCCTTTGCGCTCTTGCGTCAGGTCCACATGGAAAGCCACATCGTTCAAGCCATCGCCCGCCAGGCGCTCTAGCCACGCTCGGGTGAGCAAAATGCCGTTGGTGAACAGCGATGCCCGCAGGCCCTTGGCGCGCACGTAGCGCACGATCTGGGACAGCTCGCCCTTGTCGCGCAGCGTGGGGTCGCCGCCAGAGATTTGCACGTCGGTGTGGGGGCCGTATTGCACGGCGATGTCGTCAATACGGCGAAACAGCTCGGCTATCGGAATATCCCGCACGGCCTCGGCGCTCTCGGACAGGTAGCACAAAGTGCAGTCCAGGTTGCAGCGCTGGGTCACTTCCAGCGACACGCAGCCCATGGTCCAGCGCCTGCCAGCCGCTTGGGCCGGGCCCCATTGGCCTGTGCGCTGCATGCGCTGGGCCATTTTCGCCAGACGCTCGCCTTGGGCGCTGGGTGAAGCAATGGGTGCTAGGTGGGAAAACGGCATGGTGTAGGTCAGTATGTCGTACCACAGCCTGCGATCTTACAAATATCCCAGGTTTTCGGCTCCTATGTGCTGCGTCACCCTATCGTCACAAAGTAAAGTTTGGTGGATTCTGTGAAAGCAAGTAGGCTCGACAGCAGACCACACGCATTGCTTGCCAATGGCCTCTTCCGATAAGCCGCGCCTTGTGGCGGGTGCTGCTATCCCTGCGCTTGCAGTACTGATCTGAACCCAGCGCGCACGATACAAGCACCGTACCAAATACACCATATGACACTGGCTGTGACACATCTTGGGTTGTTCATACAGCGACCCCGCTCCAACAATGCGGTTCCATATTTTTTTTAGGAGAACTTTTATGCCGTATTTGAACCAAACTACGCTGCCGCTTGCGGCAGTACCGCGATGGGCCCAGCGCCTGGGACTTGCGCTGCTGACCGCTAGCACGCTGACCTTGGTGGCCTGCGGTGGCGGCGGTGGCGGCGGTGGCTCGGACAACAATGCCAGCACGCCCGCCGCTGGCACCGGCCCCAGTATCGCGCTGCTCGCCAACGCCCCACCCACACTGCAAAGCGTGTCTACCGACGAAGCCACCTCGGTCAATCTAGGCAACGCTGAATCGCTCAGTGCCACAGCCACCAGTACGACGAGCACCACAGGCGCCACGAGCACGGCCAGCACAACCAGCACCATGCAGGTGATGCGCAGCGCCGCGCTGGACTTTGATGCCAAAGTCAAAGAAGGGCCCAGCAAAGACACCCAGCTCAAAGGCAAACTCCAGCTCAACGCCAAGAGCACGGATGGCGGCAAGAACTTCGCCGTCAGCGGCAAGCTGATCCAGCGCGACGCCTCGCGCGAGGACGAGTCCCGCCACAGCGACGCGGACAAGGTCAAAATCAAACTGGCGCTGAACCGGTTCTATGCGGGTGCCAAGGTGGACTATGAAAAATTCCGCTTGGGGGTGTCGGCCCTGGCCAAGGCCACCGACACGCTGCTCAAAGTGCAGCGCGCCGCCTGGTTTGCTGTGCCTGCCAATGCCGCCGATGCCAAAGCGCAGTACGCCGCGATTGAGAGCAAGGTGAAAACCATTTTGGATGACTTTGGCAAGCAGCTCGATGCCCTGCAAGCCAGCCTAAGCAAAGACCTGAACGCGCTGAACGCCAGCCTGCAGGCCGAGCTGCAAGCCATCAAGCCTATCGCCGGTACCACCACCTTGCCAGACATCACCGTGACTGGCACGCTGACCAAAGAAGGCAGCATCGCGCTGGTGTTTGATTTGGGCGCAGGCAAGCAAATTCTGGGCGTAGGCCAAAGCGATGCCAAAGGCAAGTACACGGGTACCTTCACCGGCCCGGCCAGCGGCGACAAAGGCACCTGGAGCGCCAACCCGATCCTGTGTGATGACAGCACACCGGGCACTGGCACCACCACCATGCCCACACCTACCGGCACCCTGCCCAACCCGACTGGCACCACCACCACCACACCCGGCACCACCACAGGGACGCCCACTGGCACGATCACGGGTACAGTGACTGGCACCGTGACGGGTACCGTCACAGGTACCGTCACAGGTACCGTGACCAGCACCGTCACCGGCACAGTGACCGTACCGCCCATGCCCACCAGCACGGTGCCCGGCACCACCACCGGCACGGTCACCATGCCCAACCCGGGCCCAGACAATTGCTCGGGCCGTGTGGCGGTAGGGGCTGAGATCAGCCAGATTATCTCGGCCACGGTCTTCAAGGTGGGTAAAAACATCAGCATTGGCCAGTACCTCAACGGCATTCCGTTCGATGCCAGCGGTGCCAAGTTTGTCAACGGCAGCGCTGCCAACATCGTGCTGGGCCGCCGGGTGCAGGTGTGTAGCGACGACACCTTCAGCCCCCTCACTGCCTCATCGCCACCCCCGTTGAAAGCAAGCACGGTGATCTTCCAGTAAGCTATTGCCAGGCCTCTCCATCGCGCGTGATAAAGCGCGATGGCCTCTAGAAAAAGCCGCACAAGCCCTTGCAGGTCTGTGCGGCTTTTGTGCCTGGACGGCAGCTCTACTTCATCTGCACCGACCCATTGACCGTCACCACCACCGTGCTGCGGCCCGCTTCGACCGGCACGGGTGCGTCTGACGACATTGTTTTGGCCTCCATTGCCATCATGCGACCGCGTGCTGGGGCAAAGCCCTGGTCGTTGGCGTTCACAGACACCTCACGCAGGGTGTAGCCGCCAAAGCCGAAGTTTTTGCTGATCTCGGCGGCCTTGGTTTTAAAGCGTTCAATGGCTTGGGCCTGGGCTTCGCCTTCTACCTTGGCCCGCGCCTCGCGCGACAGGGCAAAACTGACTTGGCCCAGCGTCAGGCTATTGATCTTGCCTGCCGTGCTGCTGATGCGGGCAAAGTCGCGGCCCTCCAGCACCAGCTCGGTGCTGCCTTGCCAGCCGTTGATTTTGCCGTCTCGGCCATAACGTGGGTACAGGCTGAAGGCACCGGTGCGCACGTCCAGCTGGCCGGTTTGGGCTACTTTTTTGGCCTCGACCAAGGCCGCGTCCAGTGCAGTTTTCAGCTGGGTTTGCACCGCCGTGGCATCTGCGCCATCTTTGGTCGTGCTCATGGTGATCATCAACAGGTCTTGCTGTGCCTCTACGCTGCCGCTGGACTGTAGCGAGACCACATTTTGCGGCGTTTCGGTTCGCAGCGTTTGTGCAAAAACGCCGCCAGCCAATGAAAATATTGCGCACGCAGCTATATTTTTAGTAGTAAATGGCATAAAAATCTCACAAGTTAAAGGGCTCGCCAGCATGCTGGAGAGCCGGTGCTGCGCTGGCGCGCAAGGTGGCAAATAGGCACCTGACAGCTTCGCGTTAGGTGATAACCAGGTTTTCAGGGACGGCTTGCCTCAGCCACAGCCGCATTTTGCGCCCGCAGCTCCCGCGTCAGCTGCCGGCGCAGTTGCGACCGCTCTTGGGCATTCAGGTGGTGCAGCTCTGCCGGTTTGACCTCACCGGGCGCGCTGGGTTGGCGCACCACGCTTCTAAGCTCCTGGCGCTTGGTGTTTGGCACCGCTTGCTGCGCTGGGTTGGGCCCAGTTTGCGGCACCAGATCAGTTTGTGCCCACGCGCCTGTGCATGCCCAAGCCGGTGCCAGGCACAGCACTACGACACGCGTGGTGCGGCGCAGTGCATTGGGTAAAAACCGGCCCACAGAAGTATTCATATGCCTGATCCTAGCGGTGTTAATGCGCTTTCCTATTGTCTAAAAGCTACGTGTGTGACCAATTGCTTGCGCCCCACATCACCATAACGAAACAGATGCCTCAAAAGAACACATCCGCCATGTCAAGCGGATGCGTGGGCATGCAAAAAGTGTAACAGAGTGTCGTAAGTTCATGATTTTTATAGGATTTTTTAAAAAACTAAGGTACAAACGAGGCTCTGTTACAAATTCAAAGTGAGGTGTTTCATGACGCAAGTTCCTAAACAAGCTGACCGTATCCTGGTGGTAGACGACGATGCCCGCATCCGAGATCTGCTGCGCCGCTACCTGGCCCAAGAGGGTTTTGAGGTGATCGTGGCCGAGGACGGCAAGGCGCTGACCCGCATCATGATGCGCGACCCCATCGACCTCATCGTGCTCGATTTGATGATGCCCGGCGAAGACGGCCTGTCCATCTGTCGGCGCCTGCGCGCAGCCGGTGACCGCACCCCCATCATCATGCTGACCGCTAAAGGCGAAGATGTGGACCGCATCGTCGGCCTGGAGGTAGGCGCTGACGACTATCTGGGCAAGCCATTTAACCCGCGCGAGTTGCTGGCCCGCGTGCACGCCGTGCTGCGCCGGCGCCCAGCGCACGAGTCTCCCGGTGCACCATCGACTGAGAACGAGACCGTCACTTTCGGACCGTTTGACTTTGACCTGGGCCAAAGGACTCTGAAGAAAAACGGCGAAGAAATGCCCCTCACCACCGGCGAGTTTGCCATGCTCAAAGCGCTGGTGCGCCACCCCCGCCAGCCGCTGTCGCGCGAAAAGCTGGCCCAGCTGGCCCGTGGCCGCGAGTTTGAGCCGTTTGACCGCAGCCTGGACGTGCAGGTCTCGCGCCTGCGCAAAATGGTGGAGTCCGATGTAGCCGCGCCGCGCTACATCCAAACCGTATGGGGAGTGGGCTACGTGTTTGTGCCGGACGGCAAAAGCTGATAGGCTCTGAGTACCTCTGCGCGGCAGGCTGCGACGCAAGTCAGGCCCCGCTGCAGGGTCAAGCGTGCCTTCTGGTTCTATCAACTTTCTACGGGCCTCTCAAGCCACCTCATTTATGGCCAGTATTCAGGTTACTAGCCCTGCCCCGCTAGAGACTGCCCCCGCGCCTCTGGAAATGCGCGAAGCCATTGCCAGCAAGGTGCGGCTAAGCCTGTTTTGGCGCACCTTTTTCCTGCTGGCCTTGCTGCTCATTGGCAGCGCCGTGGCGTGGCTGCAAACCTTCCGCGTCATCGAAAGCGCACCCCAAGCCACCCAAAGCGCCCAGCAAATCGCCTCCTTGGTCAACTTAAGCCGCGCCGCGCTGGTGCATTCCGATGCCATCGCCCGGGTATCCTTGATCAAACAACTCGCCGAGCTGGAGGGCGTGCGCGTATTGCCACGCGAAAAAACCGACGCAATTTTGAGCTTTGACAACAGCGCACAAACCCTCATCGTCACCAGCGAGCTGCGCTCCCGCTTGGGCAAAGACACCCTGCTAGCCCGCGCCGTCAACAACGAACCGGGCCTGTGGGTAGGCTTTGAGATCGAAGGCGATGCCTACTGGCTGCTCACCGACATATCACGCATCAGCCCGGTCGCAGGCAAAACCTGGCTGATTTGGCTACTCATTGCGGCCGTGCTCTCGCTGGCAGGCGCCGCCTTGATTGCCCGCTTGATCAACCGGCCACTCAAGGCGCTCAGCTTTGCCGCCAGCCGCGTGAAAGACGGCGACTTTGATGCCAGCCGCCTGGACGAGAGCGCGGTCACCAGCGAGATCCGCGATGTCAACGTCGGCTTTAACCGCATGGCCCAGCGCCTGGCCAAAATCGAGCAAGACCGCGCCGTCATGCTGGCCGGTATATCGCACGACCTGCGCACCCCCCTGGCGCGCCTGCGCCTGGAGACCGAAATGAGCGTAGCCGACGAGTCGGCCCGCTTGCACATGGTGGCCGACATTGAGCAGTTGGACGGCATCATCGACAAGTTTTTAGACTACGCCCGCCCCGACCAGATACGCCTGCAACCGGTATGCCTGAACGACGTGCTGGAGGCCAATATGTTTGCCGTGTACGACACCGGCGATATGCGCATCAAGATGGATGTGCCCGACGAACTGTATGTGTTGGCCGAGGAGATCGAGCTCAGCCGCGTGCTGGCCAACTTGATTGAGAACGCCCGCAAATACGGCAAGTCACCCCACATCAATATCACCGAGCTGGACATCTCCGCCCGCGTCAAGGAAGACTGGGTGCTGCTCAAAGTGCGTGACCACGGCGCTGGCGTGAGCGAAGAAATACTCAGCCACCTCACCCAACCCTTCTTTCGCGGCGACGCGGCCCGCACCGAGGCCACAGGCGCTGGCCTGGGCTTGGCGATTGTGGACAAGACAGTGCAGCGCATGGGCGGCGTATTTGCACTGGCCAACACTGCCTCCGGCGGCTTGGCCGCGCACATCAAACTGCGCAAGGCCAAGGGGCCTAAAGAGCAGTCTTCGCGATAGCGGTGGCGGGCGCGCTTGAGGTGCGCAGCCCTTGCCCGCACGGCGCTGCGTGATCAGCTACAGCGTGAGCAGCGCGACTGCCCGCGCCTCGATACTCAAACCCTCCCCCACGGGGCCCATCTTCTCGGCCGTTTTGGCCTTCACATTCACTTGGTTTACCGCCAAACCCAAAGCCGCAGCAATGCGCTCGCACATCGCCGGGATATGCGCTGCCAGCTTCGGCGCTTGGGCAATCACGGTGCTGTCGATGTTGCCTATCTCATAACCTGCCGCGCGCACGCGCTTGGCGGTCTCCTGCAAAAGAACAATGGAGTCTGCGCCTTTGAATCGCGCATCCGTGTCGGGGAAATGGCGGCCAATGTCACCCAAAGCGGCTGCACCCAAGAGCGCGTCGGTGATGGCGTGCAGCAGGACGTCGGCATCTGAGTGGCCGAGCAAGCCCTTGTCAAACGGGATGCGTACGCCGCCGATGATGAGCTTGCGGCCTGGCACCAGGGCGTGGGTGTCCCAGCCTTCGCCGATTCTGAAACTGGGTGGTTTGCTTGCGCTCATAGGGTGTTTTTCCGTTCTGCTGAGGTCTATGCGCCCTGCTTGAGCAGGTACTTGTTGGACACAACTTTAAAGGACACTGGCTTTTCGTTGGCTTTGAAGACCAGCCCCTCTCGCAGTTGCGCGGCCTTGAGCAGGCTGGCACCGTCGGCAAGGGCCAGCAATGCGTCCATCGCCTCTGATGCGGCACCCGTGGGCAGGCGAAACGCAGCGTCCATCACGGGCACTTGATCCAAACCCATTTGCACTGCAATGGCCTGGCGCTCGGAGGGATGGAGGTACCGTTTTTGGTCTGCATCATAGATATCGAACAAGTAAAACTTCTGCGCGCGCAGGCCATAGATGTTGCCTTGCACCCCGAAGCCGACAATTTCCCCTTGCAGCGCCAGGTTGCGGGTCGCACAGTACTGCGAAAATTTGGTCAGAATGTCGAGCTCTTTGGCCAAGCGCCAAAGGCTATTGCCCGGCGTATCCATCAAATCCACATTGCGCGAGCACACATGCAAATCTTGCTCTAACCAGGCAAACGTGCAGGACGAGCCTTCCAGCTTCTCTGTGACTTCCCAGCTCAGTTGCGTATCTTTGCTCCACTCAGGCAGCTCGTCGGCCAAGTTCTGCACACGCTCCTGATCGGTTTTAGACACTTGAGACGGAAACATGCCCCGGGCAATGCCCGACAGCTCGGCGGGTACGGGGGCTTCGTATTTCACCACGCCCAGCGCCTCGCTCACATCGTCACCTGGCGCACCAGCGTCGCCCAAGATATCCACGCCCAACAACAAACCCTGCGAGACCTGCCCACGCAGCTTGATGGAGCGCAAAACATGGCCTTTGGCCCCGTTGAAGACTCTGCAAGACTTGTCCACCAAAAACTGCCAAGCCGGATTGCCCTTCGGCAAGAAGCTGTCGATCTCAAAGTACACCGCCAAATCGCCCGCTGCGAACTCGTTTTTTTTGATGACCACGGTCCAGCCACCAACTTTGGCGGCATCAATCGCGTCAGCACCGGTAATGGGTACCACGTCGTCGATACGCACTATTCTGGCTAGCTTTCTAATCATTTGATCGTGTCTGTATTTTTTTTCATTTGAAAATTCAAGCCGGTTTGGCTGCGTGGGAGTGATGGGTTATCGACCGCCCTCACCCTAACCCTCTCCCGCTGTGCGGGAGAGGGGACTGCTGGCTACTTGACTTGTCTACTTTGCAAAATAGCCTCAGCCAAAGCAAAGTCTTCGGGGTAAGTGACCTTGAAGTTTTGCGCGCTGCTGTGGACTAATTTGGGGCTGTGGCCCAGCGCCTCCATCGCGCTGGACTCGTCGGTGGCGCTGGCGAATGAATGCTCTAGTGCCTGCGTAAGCGCGCCGATGTGAAACATCTGCGGCGTGTGGGCTAGCCACTTGTCTGCCCGGCTGACGGTGCTGGCGACGTGGCCGCTCCGCGCAGTTTTCAGCGTGTCGGGCAATGGCAGCGCCAGCAGGCCGCCTACGGGGTCGTGCTGGCAGGCATCGATCAAGGCGTTGATTTGCGCGGGAGTGATGAGGCAGCGGGCTGCGTCGTGCACCAGCACCCAGTCGTTCTCGTGTGCGCCTTGGGTGAGCATGGCTTTGAGGCCGTTGAGCACCGTCTTGGCCCGCGTGTCGCTGGCGCAGGGTGCCACCCAGTGGGTGGAGCCTACATGCTGGGCAAACAGCGTGTCGTCGGGGGCGATGACGCACAAAGTCTCGTCAACGCGCGCTACCTGCGCGAAAGCGGCTAGCGTATGTGCCACCATCGGTAGCCCGGCGATAGCCTGGTATTGCTTGGGCAGGCTAGAGCCGGCGCGGCTGCCAGAGCCGCCGCAGGGGATGAGGGCGAAAAAATGGGGGCTGGTAGGCATAGTGGGCTGTATCTTAAGCGCTTATGGATCTTTTTATAGTGAAAGGTGTCCCTTGCTTGCGCCCTCACCCCAGCCCTCTCTCGCGAGCGGGAGAGGGATCCAAAGATCAATTGAAGGGCAATACAAGCGGGTTTAAAATTAGCCCTCACACCCCACTGCGCTGGCTTTGGGGTGTTTTGTATTTTCCGCCTCCAACCTGCATCCTCTGTCCTGGCATCACTTCTGTGGATTACCCCAAACTCTCCCCCGGCAAGCGCTATACCCTGCCCCGCCCCATCAGCTCTGCCGACTCGCTCTTGCTGGCCGAATTTGCCACGCGCGAGAAAGCGGCTGGCCGCATTACCGCCATCGTCACTGCGGACACGACAGACGCGCAGCGCATCGTGGACGAGCTGGCCTTCTTCGCGCCCGATCTGCAAACCGTCATGTTCCCCGACTGGGAGACCCTGCCCTACGACACCTTTTCGCCGCACCAGGACTTGATCAGCGAGCGCTTGGCCACGCTGTGGCGCATCCACAGCCGCGCTACCAACCCGCAGGCTACTGACACGGCGGACGTGGTCTTGATTCCCGCCACCACCGCGCTGTACCGCCTGGCACCGCCCAGCTTTTTGGCCGGCTACACCTTCCACTTCAAGGTCAAGCAAAAGCTGGACGAAGCCAAGTTTAAATCGCAGCTCACGCTGGCGGGCTACAACCACGTCACCCAGGTGGTCAGCCCCGGTGAATACGCCGTGCGCGGCGGGTTGATCGACCTATTCCCCATGGGCAGCCTGGTGCCCTACCGGGTGGATTTGTTTGACGACGAAGTGGACAGCATCCGCACCTTTGACCCGGACAGCCAACGCTCTCTGTACCCCGTGCCCGAGGTGCGCCTGCTGCCGGGCCGCGAGTTCCCCATGGACGACCCGGCGCGCGCCAAGTTTCGCAGCCGCTGGCGCGAGCTGCTGGAGGGCGACCCCACCAAGAGCCGCATGTACAAAGACATTGGCAATGGCGTGGCCACCTCGGGCATAGAGTATTACCTGCCGCTGTTTTTTGACGACACGGCGACCGTGTTTGACTACCTGGGCACTGAGGCCACCATCGTGCTGCATGGCGATTTGGAGAGCGCGTTTGCGCATTTTTCACAAGACAGCAAAGAGCGCTTTCGCCTGGCGCAAGGCGACCCCGAGCGGCCGGTGCTGCCGCCTGAGTCGCTGTTTTTGTCGGCTGAGCAGTTTTATGGGATTGCCAAGGGGTTTCGGCAGTTGGCGATACGGCCCGCCGCTGCCAGCGCTGAGGCAGGCGACGAGCTGAGCATTGCTACTGCCAATTCCACAGCCACTGAATTCGCCGAATTCGAACTCCTCCCCGCCCTGGCCGCCCAGCGCGGCATGGAGGAACCGCTCTCGCTCCTCAAATCCCACCTGGTGGGCACCAAGCATCGGGTATTGCTACTCACAGAGAGCGATGGCCGCCGTGAGAGCCTGCTGGACTTTTTGCGTGCCAGCCATGTGCTGCCACCGTCGTTTGAATCGCTCAAAGAGTTTCAAGCCAGCGACGAAAAGCTGGGCAT
>JAYVGI010000045.1:0-5815 GCA_043772355.1 Polaromonas sp. | reverse complement strand
CAGGGCTTGTTCAAGTCCTTGCCTTACAACCCCACTGACGCGACACCGATCATGCTGATCGAAAAAGGCCCTTTGATCTTGATGGTGCGTGCGGATTCGCCCTACAAATCCGTGAAAGACATTGTGGAAGCCGCCAAGGCTGCGCCCGGCAAGCTGAGCTATGCGTCGGGCGGCATCGGCGGCTCGCACCACTTGAGCGGCGCGGTGTTTGAGCACACCGCCAAAATCGACATGATCCATGTGCCCTACAAGAGCGGCTCGGCAGGCACCACCGACTTGCTGGGCGGCCAAGTGAACATGATGTTTGAGCAGATGTACGCGGCCATGCCCTCCATCCAGTCGGGCAAGCTGCGCGCCCTGGCCATTACCAGCGCCCAGCGCTCGCCCCTGCTGCCCGATTTAGCCACCATGGCCGAGCTGGGCTACCCTGCGGTCGAGGTGCAAAACTGGCAAGGCCTGATTGGCCCCAAGGGCATGCCTGCGGCCTTGGTCAAGCAACTCAATGAAGTGGCCAACAAAGCGCTGCTGACACCCGAAGTCAAAGACAAACTGCTGTCCCAAGGCAATGAATTAGGTGGCGGCACGCCCGAGCAGTTTGCAGCCCTCATCAAGAGCGAGTCCATCAAATGGGCCAAGGTAGTGAAAGACGCGAAGATCGATCCAGAGTGAGCCTTGGCTTTGCTCTGTAAATCCGGAGTTTGCCGGAGGGTTCGCCAAGGCTGGGGCACGCTCAGCCCGCACGGGTTTGGGTTACGCCATCCGCATTGCCGACACAGCGCTTTTCAGCGCTGTTCTATTTTCTGCGCCAACAGGTCTAAATACGCCTCTTTGCCCAAGGTGATTTTGATGCGCACTGGAAGGTGTTGCAAGCTGGGTGCGATCCACATCTCGGCGGTAATGCTGCCGCGCGCTACCGCCAAAGGGCGTGGCTTGAGGTGGTGGGCCTGCACGGCGCCCATGATGGGCAGGTAGATGGTCTCGGCCGGGCCGATGTCATACGTCCATTCATCCAGCCCGCCTGGCCGCGCTAGCCATAGGCTGATGGTCTGGCCCTCTTTCAGCACGGCGCGCCCGGTGCTAAAGCGGTAGCCCAGCTCTACGAACTGGCTGGCAGTGTCTTGCACCAGACTCAGGTCTGTCGCCAGGCTAGGGTCTTTCAATAGACCTGGGTTTTGCGCGGGGCGCGGGATGCGCCGGCCATTCATCAAGAGTATCTCGCTGGCCTCCAGCGTGACGCTGCGCCTGCTGCCCGTGGGCAACTGCTCTTCATATACCTGTGGCTGCAAACCTGTGGCGCGCACCCGGCCCTGGCTGGTCATCTGCGCTTTGGCCAGGCCCAGGCTGATGTCGATGCGCACTTGGTAGCGCTCGCTGGGCTGTGCATCCGGTGCTGGGGGGCGCGTCCATTGCACTTGGGCATCGCCATGCAAATCGCCACGGTAGTAGCCACCTAGCTGGTAGGACAGGCGGGTGTCGCCGGGCCATTGGCCTTGCAGGGCCAGTATCGCGCTGTTACTGGAGGCAGCACGTGTGGTGTTGGCATCTGCCGAGGGGGTGGCTAAGGTGGCAGATGGGTTGGTGCTGGCCGCCTGGATCTGCGCTGGCGCAGTGCTGTCAGCGTCGGCTTGCGTACGGCTGGGCGAAGCAGGTAGCGTGATAACCGGCGTGCTAGCCGGTGTCGATGCCACTTCGGCCTGCGTCGGTGTGCTGAGCACCGCTGTGGCGGTGGGCTCTGGCGCTGCGCTCTGAGGTTCAAGCGCAGGTTCAGGCTCCGTTCGTGGGGGAAGATCAGTATTTTTTACTATATTTTTAGGAGCTGATACCGCAGCATTTTTGCTGGCTACCGCCTGTTTTGGCATCAAAACAGCAGTTTCTTGCCTACTCTCCACCGCAGCCTGGGTAATTTGCCGGGTGAACATCGGATCCGCATGTGAGGTGATCACACTGCTCATGGCTTGCATTTGTTGGCCTATGCCCCACAGCGCCAAGCCATGCAGAGCCAATGCCAGCAGCAAAGCCACTGCAAGGGATATTAACCAGCGAGCCATGCGTCCAGCCGCGCTGCGTCGCCTGCGCGCAGTACCCAGGTAGCCAGGTCTTCGCGCTCTGCGGGGGAAAGCACCAGTTGGAGCGTGTGCAGGCGCTTGTCGCGCGCCACCAGGGCTTGCACGGTTTTGTTTTGTTGGCCACTTGCCGCTTCACCGGTGTAGAGCAGCAGGTCGTCCAGCTTGTTGAGCCGCCACATGCCGCCGCGTGCTGCGCTGGCGCCCACGGCCAGCCATTCATCGCCTGGGCAAAAGCCCGCCTGCTCGGCCGCGCCACCGCGCAGCACCACCTTGACTTGCAGCGCGCCGTTGCTCTCCAGCACGCGTAGCCCCAAGCGCTGGGCGAGCTGCGGCTTGTCCTCTACCACCTGCACGCCTTGGGCTTTGAGCAAGCCCTCCAGCGGCAGCGCGCCAGTGCCATGCACCCACTGCGCCAGCTCGGCCTCGTAACTTCTGCCGCTTAATTTTTCCAGCACAGCGGCAAAGTCTGCCTGCGCCATCGGTCCGGCCTTGCAGCGCAGCCACAGCGCGCGCATCACAGCGTCCAGCGTGGTTTTTCCTTCAGCGCGCAGGGTGAGGTCAAAGCACAGCGCTACCAGCGCGCCCTTGGTGTAGTAGCTCACCGTGGCGTTGGCAGTGTTTTCGTCTTGGCGGTAGTACTTCACCCAGGCATCAAAGCTGCTTTGCGCCACGCTTTGCACGCGCGAGCCGGGGGTTTGCATCACTTGGTTGATGGTTTTGTTCAGCAGCTTCAAGTACTGCACGTTGTCGATCAAGCCCGCGCGGCGCAGCAGCAGGTCGTCGTAGTAGCTGGTAAAGCCTTCAAAAAACCACAGGAGCTCGGTGTACTGCTCCTGGCTGTAGTTGTAGCGGGCAAACTCTGCCGGGCGCATGCGCTTGACATTCCAGGTGTGAAAGTACTCGTGGCTGATCAGCCCCAGCAAGGTGGTGTAGCCGTCACTGAGCTTGCTTTGCCCCACACGCGGCAGGTCGCGGCGGGTGCAGATCAGTGCGGTGCTATTGCGGTGCTCCAGCCCGCCGTAGCCATCGTCCACGGCGTTGAGCATGAAGACGTAGTGGCTGAAGGGCGGTTTATTGGCGGTTTTGCTGGTTTTTTCGCCGATTTTTTCACAGGCTTTTTCGCTGGAGCCATGCCAAAACGCCATTTCACTTTCGACTATTTTTTGCGTATCCGCCAGCAAGCGTTTGCCATCGAAACTGGGCGGCGCACCCGCCACAGCAAAGATATGCAGCGCGCCGCGCACGGTAAAACTGCCGCGCCAAAAATTGCCCATCTCAAACGGCGTATCGGCCAGCTCGTCGTAGCTCACAAACGCATAGGTGCCAAAGCCATTTTTATCGACTTTAATCGCGGTAGCCCCTGTAGCTATTGCGCAAGCAGCTATGGAATTAGTAATTTTTACATGCAGTTGGTGCGCACGCTCTGTCTGCCCCGCTACGCGCAGGCACAGCGATGTAGGGTTAAAAAACCCACGCTGCGCGTCCAGCCAGGCGGTGCGCACCGAGTTGTCGTAGGCATACACCTCGTAGCGCAGTACCAGCGGCTTGGCGGCTGTGCTGCTGATTTGCCAAGTGCATTTGTCCAGTTGCGCAATGCCCACCGCTTTGCCGTTTTGCTCAGCGCGCAGTTTTTGCAAATGCTTGGAAAACTCCCGCACCATGTAGCTGCCCGGTATCCACACCGGCAGGCTCACCCGCTGGTTTTTAGCCGGCCGGGCGATGGTGAGGGTGATGCGAAACAGGTGCGCGTGGACGTCAGACGCGTCCACGCTGTAGTGCACCGGTGCAGTGAAACTGGGGGAGGTAGATCGTGTGGCCATAGACCTGAAGAATAAACCATTCGCGGCGAAGCACTAGAAGATGTCGGTGCTACCTTGGTCACTTTGCGGCGACGGAGGAATGTGCGCTGCAAAAATCTTGCGAAAACACGCGAATAGTTTGGTGGCGATCTTCAGGTGGTCACCGCGCCTTTCTCCAGATTTTTCATCGCAAACACGCTCCATCACCGCTTGCTGGCGTGTGTACTTTTTGTCTCGTGCGAGCATGGTGCGCGGTAGGGCGACTGGGGCACGCCAAAGTGTTTTACGTGCAACGGTGGTGCGTTTCTTGTGACTGGTATCACTACCAAAAAAGTAGCTTCTCCCGCAATTGATTAGGTGGCTAGAACGCCAAACCGCTTGAAATCGCGATCCCTCCGCAAGCCAAAGAGCGCGACACCGCCAGTCAAGCAGCAGTTCGGCGTGGTGTTGATGAAAAATCTGGAGAAAGGCGCGGCGATGACCTCAAGTACGCTATCCACTTGATCGCGTGTTTTCGCAAGATTTTTGCAGCAAAACTTCCCGAGCTGATGCCAGCCAACCAGCTGCGCGCTAACTCTTCAAACCAAGCTAACGCAGCCAGCCAACTACCCTCGCACGCAATGCCGGCAGGTAATGTGTCTATCATTCCCGCATGCTGTTCACCTCCGCCCCCCAAGAACTGGCACCCGATGTGTGGCTGCTGCACGGCTTTGCCTTGGGTCTGCCGCTGCGCGAGGGCATATCAGCCGTCAGCGCCGTCGCAGCATTTCGCCACTTGGTGGTACCCAGCGGCCAGCCCATGGCTGTGGCCATGACCAACTGCGGGCCGCTGGGCTGGACCAGCAGTGCGCAAGGCTACCGCTACCTGCCCTACGACCCGGATACGCAACTGCCATGGCCCGCGATGCCTGGGGCCTTCAGCGCGCTGGCACGCAAAGCCGCTGCAGCGGCAGGCTGGCCAGGCTTCGCACCCGATGCCTGCTTGGTGAATCGCTACGCCAGCGGCGCGGGCCTGGGCCTGCACCAAGACCGCGACGAGCACGACCTGCGCGCACCCATCGTGTCGGTGTCCATCGGCGCGTCGTGCAAGTTTATTTTGGGCGGCATAAAGCGCAGCAGCCCGGTGCAGTCGATTGCGCTGCACGATGGCGATGTGATGGTGTGGGGCGGCGCATCACGCCTCGTTTACCACGGCGTGCGGCCCTTGCCCAAGAACAGCGCGCTGCGCTACAACTTGACTTTTCGCAATGCGGGCCGCGAATATCTGCCAGCAAGGGGGTAAATAGTCAGCCATCTAGCTATGCATTAAGTAGCTGCTTGCGCAATAAAATAGCTGGCTAAAAGCCTAAACACCTCTAAATCACCTGAATTTTCACGCTACTTCACGTCAGACAAAAACTTCTCCACCTGCGCCGCTGCAATAGCACCTGGCACGCGGTTGCCATCGGCAAAAATCAACGTAGGCGTACCGGTGATTTTGTGTTTTTTACCAAATTCTACGTTGCGGGCGAGGGCTGCGGTGTCGCAGGTGCCTGCGGCCACGTCGACATCTTTGGTCATCCAGTCGGCCCAGGCTTTGTTACGGTCTTTGGCGCACCAAATGTTCTTGCTGCGCTCGGTGGAGCCGGGGCCCAGGATGGGGTAGAGAAACATGTAGATGGTGACGTTGTTGACGCTTTGCAGGTCTTTCTCAAAGCGTTTGCAGTAGCCGCAGTTGGGGTCTTCAAACACGGCCACTTTGCGCTTGCCGTTGCCGCGCACGATGGTGAAGGCGTCCTTCAGCGGCAGGGCGGCAAAGTCGATCTCGGTGAGTTTGGCGATGCGCTCTTCGGTCAGGTTGCGTCGGCCTTTGGTGTCGATCAGGTTGCCCTGGATCAGGTAGTTGCCTTCGGCATCGGTGTAGAAGATTTCGGTGCCACCGGCGCGGATCTCGAACAGACCGGGGATGGG
>JAYVGI010000044.1:0-3055 GCA_043772355.1 Polaromonas sp. | reverse complement strand
GCATCTTTGGGCATGGGCAGACGGGGCCGACCCAAGCAGAGCAAGGCGCACAACCTGCTCAAGCGGCTGCGCAAGTACCGTACGGATGTCTGGCGCTTCGTGACGGACAAGGACGTGCCCTTTACCAACAACCTGGCCGAGCAGGCGCTGCGCATGTGCTAGGGTCTTGCAAAAGATCTCGGGCTGCTTTAGAACCGTGCACGGTGCGGACACGTTCTTTACCATCCGCTCCTACCTGGCTACGATGAACATGCAAAAGGCCAATCTGCATGCCTGCCTGGTCAGCGTCTTTCAGGGGCAGCCGATTCAGCCTTGCTTTGCGGGGTGACCTGAGTAGTTACTCTAAATCATTACTGTCGTTGTTGCGTCGCCTTGCCGTGCTACAGCACTCTCGTAGGCTCCGCGCCTAGACATTAATGATGTAGAAATGGAATAAGCTTTGTGTGGTGGGCGCAAACGGCACTGTGGTCGCAGCGCCACCGCCGGAGGCTGTGCCGTAGGCGTTAGTGATTGCGGTGTCGGCGCCGACAGGAAAGGTTTGGCCCCCAGCGCCGCCCGCAAACGTAGGCGCAGTACCGAAAGTGACGTTCGATGAACGAACCACCGCGCCGCCGCCTGCATTACCTGGCGCGCCGCACGCTAAAACCCCGCTGTTGGCATAGCCCACGTTGCCGGTAGAAGCAACTGGGGTCTAGAAGCAAATGGGGTCAGATCAAAATTCAGGAAGACCTCCTGTTCGGCGCGTGCAACGCGATAACGAAATTTTGCTCTGACCCCTTTTGCGCAGTTCCCGGCGCGCGATGCCTTCCCTTTTTTTCGAGCCAAGAGTCCCTTGCACAAACCCCTGTGCTCGCGCCAGAGCGTGCGCCATGGGCATGAACTCTGGGGCGAATACCGGAGTATTGCAGGGATGCAAGTCGCTGTAACGGACGCTGCTTGGGTGAGGTAACTTTTGACAAGTACGCATAATTGCATCACTTTATAAAAGCAATTTCGCCAAATTTTTCGCCATGAAATTAATGATGTGCAGGATATTTCACTACGAAATAATCAAAACAAGACGTGAATTGTCCACAATATGGCATGGTACACAAATCCGCATAATTTAGTGTACCTCGCAGGCTCTCCAACGGCCTTTGGGCCGCGAAAAAGAGCTGAAAAACACGATTTTCGGTCCTTTTTTAAGATGCAAATCAGGCTGCAGCCCAATAGAATAATACGGGAACAGCTCCTGTATGTGTAGCACGTTGAAATGGGTAGGCAGGTGCCTGCGGGGGCATCTGGGCGTTTGCGGAAACTTACAGGCGGTCAAAATCGCCTGCCTGCCTGCCTGCCCAGCCCAGCCCAGCCCAGCCCAGCCCAGCCCAGCATGTCGCCGTAGCCTGCAAACCCCTCCTTGCTCACTTTGGCGCGCGCTGCGAGGTTTGTGCAAGGGACTCTTCGCGCGCAGAAGGGGCAGGGAAGACCTGACGCAATACAGTTCGTTTAGATGCCAAATCCGTTCGCTCTGAGCTTGTCGAAGCCCTCGCGAACCCTTCGACAAGCTCAGGGCGGACGGATCTAAGTGAGCAGCATGGGCTCCGCGGCTGCCCCCGTGCTGGCCTCGGGCCGGCGGCTCCTCCTGCTAGTGCCGCTACGCTGAAGCAGCACCGCCAGCCTGATTGGCCAGCTTGGTGGTGCGTCTGGGCCTGTGATGGAAAAAGCATAGTCGGCGGGAATTCCAGGAAACCACCAATACGTGCGAAGTTATATTAATTTCGTAAATCCGCGTAACTGTGCAGAAATTAGCTATAAAAGCATATTTTTAGCAAATAAGTCACTAAATAGTACGTAAATTTAGAGAGGTACATAAATTCGCATAATTTAAGGGTTTTCAAAAGGCCACTCGCGGCATGCGCAATCAGAAAAAGTCTCAAAATGGGCTGTTTGGAGCCGTTTTTAAGATACTAATAGGCCTGCAGCCCATTAGAATAATGCGGGAGCAGCTACTGTATATGTAGCGTGCAGAATGGGGTGTGCAGGCCTGCGCAGGTGCGTCCACGCCTATCCGAGCTCGTTCGAGCCCATCCGAGCCCATCCGAGCCCATCCGAGCTCATCCAAGCCCATCCGAGCTCATCCAAGCCCATTGCAGCGGCCAGCACCTCGCCTGCGCTGTCAAGCGGCGCGCCAGCAGTGCTCATGTCGTAGCCAGCAGACACAGCCAGCGAACACGGTCTGCCGCGAAAGGCTTGGCCATGTGGCGGCGTGTGCATGTGGGGTTCCGTACCTGTGGGGTTCCGTACATGTGAGGGCATGTACACGCGAGGGCTTGTACGCGCGAGGGCTGGTACCTGTGAGCGCCCGCACCAAGCGGGCATCCAAGCCAGGCTGGAAAAGGGCGAAGCGCTGGCTTGGATGTTCGTCTGGTACAGGCCCTCGCCCAGCCAAGCCTGCGTTTGCAGACCCAAGCCCTGAGCTTGCGTCAAGTCATCGACTCCCGCCCAGCCTGGCTTGGCAGCGCACGGGCGGTTCTGGCTGCTTGTCAGCACCCCCGCGCGCACCTGCGGGGCCTGCATACCCCAATCTACGCGCTACATATACAGTAGCTGCTCCCGCATTATTCTAATGGGCTGCAGGCTGATTACTATCTTAAAAACGGTTCCAAACAGGCCATTTTGAGGTTTTTTCTGCCTCTGCATGCCGATGGCAGCTTTTTGAAAACCCTTAAATTATGCGAATTTATGTACCTCTCTAAATTTGTGCGTCAACTTAGTGACTTATTTGAAAAACATGTGCTTTATTAGCTAGTTTTGTGGAACTTTTGCGTATTTACCAAATTAGTATAATTTTATAATCTTGGATAGCTTACTGGAACTCCCGCCAGCCATGTTTTTTCGATGAAAGTCCCAGACGGCACCACCAAGCCGGCCAATCAGGTCGGCGGTGCTACTTCAGCGCAGCGGCATAAAGGAGCAATGTGTTCAAAGTCAAGTTATTTTTAAATGATTTCAATGTTTGTGATCCTGTGCATAAGTAGCACTCCAAGGTTGGCCCGAACGCACGATAGCGTTCATG
>JAYVGI010000043.1:0-11555 GCA_043772355.1 Polaromonas sp. | reverse complement strand
GCCTTTGGCGAGTTGGTTGAGCTTGTCTGGCATGTGGCCCTTTGCAAATGGTGCTGCCAGGGAGTGTAGCTGCAAGATGTCTCGCAGGCCTTACCCTAACCTGCGCGCAATTGGCCCAGTGCGCTGTCCTCGACCGTCAAAGAGGCCAGGCCTTGCAGCACGTCGCCCACCACGATCACGCTGGGGCTGTGCATCTGCTCGCGCTCGATGGTGCTGCGCAACTGGTCCAAGGCGCACACGGCGTAGCGCTGTGTGGGCAGGCTGGCGTTTTGGATGATGGCTGCCGGGGTGCTACCGCTCAATCCTCGCAGCAACTGGTCCTGGATATGCTGCACACCGCTGACCCCCATATAGATCACCAGTGTGAGCTTGGCCTGGCGGGCAGTTGCGGCCAGCTGGGCCCAGTCGGTGCCGGTGTCGCCCGGCTTGGCGTGGCCCGTGACGAACACCACCCCGTGGGCATGCTCGCGGTGGGTGAGCGGTACGTTCAGCGATGTCAGCGCAGCCAGGCCAGAGGTAATGCCATTGACCACCTGCACCTCAATGCCCGCAGCTTGCAGCGCCTCGATCTCTTCGCCGCCCCGGCCAAAGATAAACGGGTCACCGCCTTTAAGGCGCACCACATTCTCGCCCTCGCGGGCCGCTATCAGCATGAGCTTTTCAATAAACGCCTGCGGCGTAGACTTGCAGCCGCCGCGCTTGCCTACCTGCACAATGCGGGCGCTGGGCTGGGCGTGGGCCAGCACGGCTTGGCTGACCAAGTCGTCTACCAAAATTACGCTGGCCTGGCTGATGGCTTTGACAGCCTTGAGTGTGAGCAGCTCTGGGTCGCCAGGGCCTGCGCCCACCAGGGTCACTGTGCCGCGCACGGCGCTCAGGTCGTGTTTTGCTGGGGTGGGGTGTGTCATCTCGGGTCTGGCCTAGTTTCTGATCTGCTTAACCAGATGCAAGATGTGTTCCACTTGCTGCGCGATGGGCTGTGGCACGGGTTTTTCACCACGTAACACTGCGTCGATGTACTGGGCGGTGCTGTATGCGTCGATGGCTTTGGGCAGATCGGGCAGGCTGGCGATCGAGCCAGTTTGCACGGCTGCCAAGCTGCAGTGCACGCCGTGCACAAAGCCGTCCATTTGCGGCGCGCGCCGGGCATCGGCCACGGCCTCGCCCTCGGTGCCGCGCAGCAGCATGGCGTGTGCGCCCGTGAGGGTGAAGGTGGCGGTCATGCTGTGCAAATACTCGGGGTGGGTGTAGCTGGTCACTATCAAGGCCTGCGCGCTGGTGGTGGGGTTCATCAGCTTGACCAGGCTGTGGGCGGGATTGCGCAGGCCGACGGCGCGGCGCACGTCCAGCAGGCGCTTCAAAGCGGGACACAGCGTGTCGGTGGGGGCAAAGTGCAAACTGCCATGCGCTATGGATACAGGAGCTGCTTGCGCAGTATTCCAGATGGCTAAAGGCATATTTAGCTTCAAATTGAGGGCTTCGAACAGGCTTTGGCTGGTAATGCGCGCGTCTTCGGTGGCGCAGCCATGCACCAGCACACCAAAGCCGTGCACCGCGCCCGCGCGCGCCAGTAAGGTGGCCAGCAATGGCGTAAGCACTGGCAAGCGCCGGGCGCCGTTGTAGCTGGGCAGCACCACTACGGGGCCGTCTGCTTGTAGCTTGGACAAGCGTGCATGCACAGCGTCCAAAAACCCCGCCATCTCCTGCGGTGTTTCGCCTTTGATGCGCATGGCCAGGCAAAAACCGCCAATCTCCAGATCAGTCACCTGGCCGTCGAGCACTTGGCCCATCAGGTCTGCTGCCTGCCCGCGCGCCAGTGACCGTGCTCCGTCTTTACCGCGACCTATTTCTTTGATGTATTTGGCAATGCCCATGGGGCTATTGTCGGTGATGGCTGATGACTTTCGGTGATGTGCTTATACGTGTGGGCTATTGGGCACTGGCGATGACGCCTGCATCGCCGAACCAGGGCGCTCAGCGTGTTCAGCGCGCCTTATGGGTCCAGATGTCCATCAGATCGTTAGATGCCTGAAACCGAATGCCGTTATCGCTCAAAATGTCTTCAGTAGCCGATACCACTGTTTTGTGGGGCAAGACAATCGATTCACCCGAACGCTGGTCAAACTTGATCACTACCAGCTCGTCCTTCATGTCCCGCAGCATTTGCACCATGTGGCGCAGGCTGCGCACTGGGACATCGTTGATCGAATACACCACCGAGCCAAACCGGTTGTCGTAACCCGAGACCAAGCGGTGCGGAAAAAACGGTGCACTCACCACCACCAGGTCTTCCCGGCTGGCATCGGGCTCGTCGGCCACCCGGGTGACCAGGGGCTGCGCGTTGAAGGCAAAACTGTTGAGCGTGCCCGCATTGGTGCTGAAAAATCCCCGAAACTCCCAGGTTGCCCGCGAAAAAACGATGGGCCCATAGACAAAGTACGATGGATAAGCCCCATCCAGGGCGGCCACCAATCGCGAGCGGCTGGCAGTGACGGGAACTTCGATGTCAAGGCGCTTGCCGCCGCGCACCACCGTGAGGGGCACTTTGCCGTTTTTAGCTACTTTTTGCACATGGTACTGAAAGCGCACGTTCACGTCGTTGGTCAAGCGCACCAGGCCTTGGTTGTCGATCTCGGTGTCGCCGATGCGGGTGACGATGTCCCACTCCTTGAGCGGATAGCTGGCATCAAGCGATGCGGGCCGCTGCACCACCATGCCGCGCACTGACTTGTCGATCTTTAGAAAACTGCGCAGGGACGGGTTTTCCAGGCTTTGAAAATCATCGAACATGGAAGGCTTGCCATCGTATTTTCCGTCAGCAATATCGCTCAAGAAGAGCTCGACTTCTTCATTGGGAATGATGTAGCCAATGTTTTGCGCGCTGTTGATTCCGGAAAATGCCAGGCCGATCATCTTGTCGTCCGCAAATACGGGCCCACCGCTATTGCCGGGGTTGATGGCGGCATCAATCTGGATGCGCAGCCCGGCGGTGGGAAAGTTGTAGGGCACATACTCAATGCGCGAGACAATGCCTTTGGTGATCGACAATGAGTTGCCGCCCACCGGGTAACCATACGCTAACACCGCGTCTTTCACCTCGGGCAGCACACTGGCCCGCACGGGCGCTGTGCGGGTGGCAAAAAAGCTGGGGTCTTCCAGCTCCAGCACTGCCAAGTCAATGCCCCGCGCAATCGCCACCACACGCGCAGCCATACGGTCACCGCCTTCTTTGGCGCGCACCTCGACTTTGCTGGCGTAGTTGACTACGTGGGCATTGGTCAAGATGCGGTTGCCTTCGATGATCACGCCAGAACCCGTCGACTCGGTCGGTGCCGCCTTGTTCCACGGGCGGTAAAGGTCGGGCTGGCGCGCGGTGCTGAATATGCGGACTACAGCGCTTTCCAGTTGCGCTGCACGAGTGGCTTTTGGCGCCGTTTGCGCGTGGGCTGCCGCGCTCCATGCCAAAACCATGCTGATAGCGAAGCCGATCAAGCCTCGGGGGACTAAGGGGTGTTTCATAGCAACTTTTCAGTAAAACTGTCGTGGTTACGACACTATACCCAGCTTACCAAAACTTACCCGATTGCGGTGCAATTGAGCGTGTAACGGTGCGGTGTATTTTGGTTAGTGACGCTGATCCGACTATTTTCTTTTGCCACGGTTCTGCCACCCGACTAGCCCAATCGTTAAGGGGCTGGCAAGGCTTAAGCCGCAGCGAGCGCTGGTTGCATCCGAACCATTTTTTCTAACTGCGGCATGCAGCTACCGCAGTTGGTGCCGCACTTCAGTGCAGTTTGTAGCTGGGCCAAACGGTCTGCTTCATTGCCTGGGCAGTCTTGCAACTGCGCGGTGATCTGCTGCTCGGTGACGTTGTAACAGGCGCAGACCTGGTTGCCTTTGCTCTGAATGGCCACGGGCGCTTTGGCGCCTGGCGCCAGCAGCAGCAGGCCGTAGGCGCTGGCGTCGAGCTGGTCTTGCAGCAGGGTTGTGATCCACGCCTGTGCGCGGGTGTCTCCCGCCAGGATAAAGCCCTGAAGTTCGACTTTGCTTTGGGGGCTGCGCACCAAACGCGCCGCACGGCGTTGACCGCGCTTTTTGTCTTCGTAGCGCAAGGTGTCCGAGCCACCCAAGCCCAGCAGTGCCTCGATCTGCATCAAGCTGTCGTCCTCGGGGGCGCAGTTGGACGCCGCGCGAAACAAGATGCCGCGCTGTGCTGGTGCACCCGTATGCGGCTGGGTCTGCGCTGGGGTAGGAGCCTCGGCGCTGGCGTCTTCGCGCCCAAAGGGCACACAGGTGGCAAACTCAAAACGGGCCATGAGTTTTTGCAATGCGGCGCGGGCGGTGTGCGCGCTGTCTTCAGGAAGCCAGGCTACTGCCAACAGGCTCCAGGGGAGCTCGGCTTTGAGGATTTTGACTGCGGCGTGCTTGAGTTCAGGTTGTTTGCTGCTGGGGCAGTAGGCGCTGGTGGTGATGGCGTTGACGCCGCCCAAGCGCTCGCCCGTGCTGCTGCGGCCACTGAGGTATTCGCTGCCCCAGTGCATGGCCACAAAGGCTTGGCTCAGGCCGATCTCGTCGCTGGCTTGCACGGGCAGCATGATGGAGCCGCGCTTGCTGGTGACGTGTACCAAGTCACCCGCTTTCAGCAGGCGGCGTACCATGTCTTGCGGGTTCATTTGCACGCTGGGCTCGGCGACATGGCCAAACAGGCGGCCTAGGGTGCCAGTGCGGCTCATGCCGTGCCATTGGTCTCTGAGCCTTCCCGTGTTCAGGCTGAAGGGGTAGCGCGATTCGCGTTGCTCGGCGGTGGGCTGGTAGGCGGTGTTGGCGAAATTGGCTTTGCCGTCGGGGGTGGGGAAGATGGCGTCTTCGTAGAGTCTTTTCTTGCCTTCTTGGTCGCCTTGCTTGAACGGCCATTGCTGCGGCGCTTGTTCTATTTTTGCGTAGGTGAGACCGGTGATGTCCAGGTCGCGGCCTCGGGTGCTTTCTCGGTGTTCGTTCCAGATTTCTTCGGGGACTGTGTAGGGGAAGAGGGTAGTCTGCGGCGGGGGTGAAACAAAAGGGGTCAGAGCCAAATTTCGTTCGGCATGGAGTGTCTCCGGCGAGATGGTCGTCCTGAATTTGGATCTGACCCCATTTGTTTCTATTGTTTCTCCACTGGTTTCACTGACACCCATCACGCTCTCCAATCGGCGCGCGAAATCTACGGCGATGCTCCAGTCGTGGCGCGTCTCGCCGGGGGCGGGCACGGCGGCGCGCACGCGGCTGATGCGGCGTTCGCTGTTGGTGACGGTGCCTTCTTTCTCGCCCCAGGTGGTGGCGGGCAGCAGCAGGTCGGCGTAGTGGCAGGTCTCGGTGGTGGCGAAAGCTTCTTGCACGATGACGAGTTCCGCGCGCTCCAGTGCGCGGCGCACGGTGGCCTGGTCGGGCATGCTTTGCGCCGGGTTGGTGCAGGCGATCCACAGGGCTTTGATCTCGCCATCGGCGGCGGCCTGGAACATTTCTACTGCTGTCTTGCCGGGCTTGCTGGGTACGTCATTTACGCCCCACAGCGCGGCTACTTCGGCGCGGTGTGCGGGGTTGTCCATGTCGCGGTGTGCGCTGATGAGGTTGGCCAAGCCGCCTACTTCTCGCCCGCCCATGGCATTGGGTTGGCCGGTGAGTGAGAAGGGGCCAGCACCGGGTTTGCCTATCTGTGCGCAAGCTAAATGCAGGTTGATCAAGGCAGCGTTTTTGGCCGTGCCGCTGCTGGACTGGTTGAGGCCTTGGCAGTACAGACTGAGGGTGGTGTTGCGCCGCGCGCCGCCATCACCGCGAAGGCCCGCAAACAGTTTGGTAGCGGCCAACAAGTCTTCTTTTTTGATGCCGCAGGTCTGCGCCACCAGCTCGGGCGTGTATTCGCGCACCGTGGTTTTCAGCGCGTCAAACCCATTGGTGTGCGCCGCAATGTAAGCGTTGTCCGTCCAGCCTTCCCACAGCATGGTGTGCAGCATGCCGTTGAACAGCGCCACGTCGGTGCCAGGCTGGATGGGCAGGTACAGATCGGCGATCTCGGCGGTGTCGGTCTTCCTCGGGTCGCAAAAGATAATCTTCAGATCGGGATTGATTTTCCTGGCATCTTCAATGCGCCTGAAAAGAATAGGGTGTGCATAGGCGGTGTTGCTGCCGACGATGAAAATGGTATCCGCATGGTTCACGTCGTCATAGCAATTGGGCGGTGCATCAGCGCCCAGCGTTTGCTTGTAGCCTGCCACCGCACTGCTCATGCACAGGCGTGAGTTGGTGTCGATGTTGTTGGTGCCTATCAAGCCTTTGGCGAGTTTGTTGAACACGTAATAGTCTTCGGTCAGCAACTGGCCACTGATGTAGAAACCCACTGCGTCGGGGCCATGCTCTTTGATGATTTGTGTGAAGCTGGTGGCGGCAAAATCCAGCGCCGTGTCCCAGTTAATCGCCTCGGCCGAGCCACCCCGGTGCGCGCGCCGCATCGGTTGCAACAGCCGCGTTTGCCGCGTAATCGGCGCACTGGCGGTGAGGTGCAGGGTGGAGCCCTTGGTGCACAGCCGTCCAAAGTTGGCAGGATGGTCTGGGTCACCGCGCACGCCGGTGATTTGTGTGCCTTGCGATTCAATGATCACCCCACAGCCTACGCCGCAGTAGGGGCAGGTGGATTTGGTGTCGATGGTGCTCATGCCGCCCTCACGCTGGCCCTCTCCCGCAAGCGCAAGCGGGGACAAGAATGTGTCGGTCTTACCCCCTCTCCCGCTCGCGCGAGAGGGCTGGGGTGAGGGTCTGCCTGTCATACCAGCAATGATTTTTTCAACTCAGGGCCAGCCAGCGGCTTGGGCAGGTCAATCGCATGGGTGTCCAACTCGTCGCTGTCTAAAAATACCTCCCCATCTTTCACCTGTACGGCAAACTTCGGGGTGCAGCCCTCGTCAGGTGCGCGCGCGCAACCATCGCCCAGGCTGATGTTCCAGTTATGCAACGGGCAAGCCACATGCTCGCCATGCACAATGCCTTGGGACAGCGGGCCGCCTTTGTGGGGGCAGCGGTCTAGCAGGGCGAAGACTTTGTCCTCGCTATTTCTGAAGACCGCGACATCCATGCCTTGCGCACGCGCGACGCGGCGTGAGCCCAGGACGGGGATGTCGTTAACGAAGCAGATTTTTTTCCAGGTGGTCATAGGGTGTTTCTATCTAAAGGGCGAGATCGGACTTCCGGACGCAGAGGACGCAAAAATTACGCAGAGGACGCAAAAGGAATACCAAAAAATACCAAAAATTGCCTTCGAAATTTTTCAAAAGTTATGGAAATTTTGGATTTTTTTGCATTTTTCTTTGTCTTCTTTTGCGTCCTTTGCGTAACCTTAGCGTCCTCTGCGTCCGGAAGTTCAGGCTGTTCGGTGTTCAAAAACGTTCAAGCCGGGATAGCCTCAAACTGCCGCACATCCACAGAAGCCTTGTCAAATTCAAACCAAGGATCCGGCTCACCGTCCAGTGCAAACTGCAAGCGCTCCCACAGAGCCTTGCGCCCTTCGTGGTCGTCCAGAATACGCTTCTTCACGTAGTCCAGGCCGACACGGCTCACGAAATGCACGGTGCGCTCCAAGTACCAGCCCTCCTGACGGTACAGCTCACAAAATGCGCCCGTATATTCCAGCACTTCTTCAGCCGTTTTGAGCTTGACAAAGAAGTGCGCCACTTCGGTTTTGATGCCGCCGTTGCCTGCGATATACATTTCCCAGCCGCTGTCCACGCCGATGATGCCGACGTCTTTGATGCCTGCTTCGGCGCAGTTGCGCGGGCAGCCGCTCACCGCAAACTTCACCTTGTGCGGTGCGTACATGCGCCACATGGCGCGCTCCAGGTCTTTGCCCATCTGCGTGCTGTCTTGCGTGCCCATGCGGCACCATTCGCTGCCTACGCAGGTTTTGACGGTGCGCAGGGCTTTGGCGTAGGCGTGGCCGCTGGGCATGCCGATGTCTTTCCAGACATTCACCAAGTCTTCTTTTTTCACGCCCAGCAGGTCGATACGCTGGCCGCCTGTGACTTTGACGGTAGGGATTTTGTATTTGTCTACCGCGTCTGCAATGCGGCGCAGTTCGCTGGCCGTCGTCTCGCCTCCCCACATGCGCGGGATGACGCTGTAGGTGCCATCTTTTTGGATGTTGGCGTGGCTGCGCTCGTTGATGTAGCGGCTTTGCGGATCGTCCTTGGCTTCTTTGGGCCATGAGCTGATGAGGTAGTAGTTGACAGCCGGGCGGCAGCTAGAGCAGCCGTTGGGCGTGCGCCATTCCATAAACTGCTGCACGCTGGCAATGGTCATCAGTTTGTTGTTGACAATCGCATCGCGCACGGCCTGGTGGCCGTGGTCGGTGCAGCCGCACATGGGTTTGAGCTTGGGCGTGGCGGAGTAGTCGCCGCCCGCAGTGAACATCAAAATCTGTTCGACCAAGCCGGTGCAGGAGCCGCAGCCGCCGCTGGCCTTGGTGTGTTTGCGCACTTCATCGACCGTGAACAAACCTTTTTCGCGAATCGCTTTGACGATGGTGCCCTTGTTCACGCCATTGCAGCCGCACACCTCCGCCGCGTCGGGCATGCTGGCGGCTTTGGTGTGGCCTTCATGGCCCGTGTCGCCGATGTTGTTGTTGATGGCGGCTTCGCCAAACATCAGCTTGTCGCGGATGTCACCGACGTCTTTGCCACCCCGCAGCAGTTTGAAGTAGTAGCTGCCGTCCACCGTGTCGCCATACAGGCAAGCGCCAATCAGTTTATTGTCCTTGAGCACCAGCTTTTTGTACACACCGCCAAACGGGTCGCTCATCACGATCTCTTCGGTGCCTTCGCCGCCCTGGAAGTCCCCCGCGCTGAACAAATCAATGCCCGTGACTTTGAGCTTGGTGGAGGTGAGCGAGCCGGTGTAGCGGCCAATGCCAAACTGCGCCAAATGGTTGGCTGCTACTTTGGCTTGTTCAAACAATGGAGCCACCAAACCATAGGCAATGCCCCGGTGCGCAGCGCACTCACCCACGCTGTAGATGCGCGCATCGGTGGTGGTCTGCATGGTGTCGTTGACCACAATGCCTTTGTGGCAATGCAGGTGCATTTTTTCGGCCAGCTCGGTGTTGGGGCGAATGCCCACAGCCATCACCACCAAGTCGGTCGGTATCTCGGTGCCGTCTTTAAACTGTAGCGCCCGGACACGACCCCGGGGCGTTCCCTCCCGGTCAGCGCGCCCGCCCTTACCGCCATCGGCATCGCCGATCAGCGCCAGCGTTTGGCCACCCATGACAAACTTCAGGCCGCGCGCCTCCAGCGATTTTTGCAGCAGGCCGCCGGCTACGTTGTCGAGCTGGCGCTCCATCAGCCAAGGCATCACATGGATGACGGTCACTTGCATACCGCGCAGCATCAAGCCGTTGGCCGCTTCCAGCCCCAGCAGGCCGCCACCGATGACGACGGCTTTTTTGTATTTGGTGGATGCCTCAATCATCGCGTTGGTGTCCGCAATGTCGCGGTAGGCAATCACACCTTGCAGGTCTTTGCCGGGGATGGGCAAGATAAACGGGTTAGAGCCGGTGCACATCAGCAAGCGGTCGTATTCCACCTCGGTGCCGTCGTCGCCGCGCACGGTGCGTTTGACGCGGTCTACCTCGACTACTTTTTTGCCAGCATGCAAGGTGATGTTGTTTTCTTTGTACCAGTCCCAGCTGTTCAAAACAATCTCATCCAGAGTTTGTTCACCGGCCAGCACGGGCGACAGCAAAATACGGTTGTAGTTGGGGTGCGGTTCCGCGCCAAATACGGTCACGTCGTACAAATCGGGCGCAATTTTCAAAAGCTCTTCTATGGTGCGAACACCGGCCATCCCATTGCCCACCATCACTAATTTCGATTTCTTCACTAAATTTTCTCCGGGTATGCAATACTTAGTGCAAACCCCATGCCAACATAGCTGGCCTCAACCGCACTTAATTGGTGCGCTACCTTGTTTTCTCTCCATGACCGAACCCGTCCGCCTAGCCAAACGCCTTGCCGAAATGTTGCCCTGCTCACGCAGCCAGGCGGAGCAGTACATCGAAGGGGGTTGGGTGCGGGTGAATGGCCGGGTGGTGGAGAGCCCGCAAGAGCGGGTCACCAACGAGAAGATCGAGCTGGACCGCGATGCCAGCCTGCTGGACAGCGTACCCATGACGGTGCTGCTGCACAAACCGGCGGGCTTTGACTGGGGCACCGAGATGGGGCAGGGCCGCAAACCCGCGTTGGCTTTGCTGACCGAGGCCAGCCGCAGCCGCACGGACCGCTCTGGCGTGCGCCTGCTCAAACGCCATCTGAAAGACCACGACAGTGTCACGCCGCTGGAGTTTGGTGCGAGCGGGCTGCTGGTGTTGACACAAGATTTCTCCATCCACCGCAAGCTGTGGGAAGACCGCGCTACGGTGGAAAACGAGCTGGTGGTCGACGTAGAGGGCGCAGTGAGCGAGGCCGCTTTGAACGCCCTGAACCGCCCCGTCATCGTGAACGATCGCGTGCTGCTGAACGCCAAAGTATCCATCACCACCCAAGCCGACAAAACCACGGGCCTGCGCTTTGCCGTCAAAGGCAGCGAGCCAGGACGCATCGCCAGTGCCTGCGAGCGCGTGGGCCTGGCCGTAGTGGCCATGAAACGCATCCGAGTAGGCCGCGTGCCCATGGCCGGGCTGGAGAGTGGGCAGTGGCGGTTTTTGCTGGCGCACGAGCGGTTTTAAGGTAAATAGGGCTGTAGCCATTTAGAATATTGCGCAAGCAGCTATTTGATTAGTAGCGGAAATGGTTGCAATTGTTGACCGCGCAGGGGTTTGATGCCCAACGCATGGGCGGTGAACGTGGGGGGCGAGCGACGGTGCAAAACCCGCTTTGCCGGTAAGGCAGTGTGTGCTCTTGCGGTGAAAAGCCCGCCACGCCGGCAGGATCGGGTCTGTTGCGTACAGCACTCGCCACGCCGGGCAGTACACGCCCATACCGGTTGAACACCCGCCCACTTTCCAAGATCAGGTCGGCGGTGTACTCAGCGTAGCGGCATAAAGGAGGAGCAGTCGGCCATAGGCCGACGCGGGGGACAGCCGCGCAGCTGAGTACACCGTCGGCCGGATCCCATACAAAACGCAGCAGTGCGCCCCGCACGAAGCAGCCACCTCATTCCATTTCTACATCATTAATGTCTAGGCGCGGAGCCGCAGACAGTGCTCTAGCACGGCAAGGCGACGCAACAACGACAGTAATGATTTAGAGGTTCTTCGTCGATTTCACTGTGATTTTTCCCTTCACTCCGTGCTCATATTTAATTTGCCGCAATGAAACAGTATCCGCGCACGGTAGTTGGTGAAGTTTCTCAAGCCACGCGCGTTGGCCTTGATGAGCTGGATAGCGCTGTTGAATCCCTCGGCGCAGGCATTGCTGATTCTGTGTTGGCTGTAGTTGAGCAAACCCTGCTCGTGGCGGCGCAGCATCTTGACCACCACCTTGACGGGCTCCAAGCAACTGCGCATGGCGCTCTTGCTCCACGTGTCAAAGTAA
>JAYVGI010000042.1:0-6460 GCA_043772355.1 Polaromonas sp. | reverse complement strand
GCTGCATCCACCTTGACCGCCCCGGTGTAGGCCAACTGCCTTGCCGCCTGCCAGGCCAGCAAGGCACCCGTACCATCGCCACCCACCCAGATGGCCTGTGATCCCAGCTTGAGCTCAGGTGTTTTGCGCTGCACAATTTGCACCACGTCTTGCGCCGCCTCGTGCATCACTTTCCAGCCCAAGTCAGTAAGCGCCAACAAATCGGCACAGACCAGGCCCACCTGCATTTGCGTGCACAAGGTGGTCATCAACGTGTGGTGGGTGTCGATGCTGCCTGCCACGGCGTGGCCGCCATGAAAATACACCAACGGTGTGGGCTGGCTCGCGGCATTTTTGGGCATGTACAAACGCGCCAGGATGCGATGGCCATGCCGGGTGGTGAAGCGGAAATTGCCAAAATTGACTGCCGCGTCGTCCGCCAGCGCCAGAGTTTGGCTCCATTGGCTGTAGCGTTGGCGAAACTCGGTAGCGCTGTAGGTTGTGTCATCGACCAGCGCGCCATGGGTGTGCACGAGGGTCTGTAATTGCGGGTGGAGCGTCATGAAAAATACCTGGCTGGATCGAGTTCCACACTATGCAACAGGCGCTAAATAGGTGGGAGCGAAGGATGAAGGATGAAGGATTGTAAGTGAAAGTAAACTTGCAAACTCCGCCGCGCCAGCCCAGTGGGCGATTAAAAACGCTCGTGCGCCGCCAAATAACGCCACTGCCCTACCGGCAGTTGCCCCAGCGCCACATTGCCAATGCGTACGCGCTTGAGTCCCGTCACATGCAGGCCCACCAGCTCGCACATGCGGCGGTGCCAGCCAGGTTTGCAGCACGATCAACAGCGTGATCGTTCATTGCACGTCCGACAGCTTGCTGGCGGTGCTCTTCATGAACTCGGTGCTGAACAGCGTCCACACATATTGTGGGCTAGAGATCGTCATCATCACCAGAAAACTGAACAGCAACTGTAGCCAACGGGTGTTGGTGGCACTGCTGACCAGGGTGAGAATGCCAAGGGTTGCGATGGCGGTCGTCATTATTTCGTTGCGCCTTTTGATGCGCCACAGCCGCCGCAGTGGGTGGGCGGGGTGGTGTGATGTCGATGATTTTATTGTTATCTTGGGTGCAAGGGCAAAAAGGCTTCGAACGGATCTGGCAGCATGGGTGTTGACTTTGAATATTACATTTATTTACTTAAATACTATTTTTGTTTCATTTGCCTCGATTTACCCCTGAGCCGCGACATTGATCGGGCCCAGTTTGCATCTGGCTGGGTGATGGGTGAGTTGTGGCTATTCTGGCTAGCGCCGTTAGTGAGTGCAGCGTCCGGTGCACTGATCTACAACCCATGCTTCATCAGATGGTTAAGCTGGTAGACCAATAAAATACTGTGTGTGAAGCTATTTTATTTATAGCATTTTTATTCTGTAAGTTGGCTTGTTTTACTTTGCGCCTTGCAACATTCACTACGTGGTTCAGGCCGATTTTTTGCCAATTTTATGGCCCAATATGATTTGTAAAAAGACGCATTTTTTTACATTAAAGTGGTCAAAAAAACGTTATTTATTACATAGATTTGCACTTTGCATCCCCTGTTTTAGGGATTGAAAACCAATTTACAACATGAGATAGTGAGTTTGTATTAATTGCTAACTGCACGTTACAGGGGAGATCCAATATGCAATAAATGGTTAGCGTTCTAAAGAGCACTGCCAATAGCGCACCACGCCCTTCCATGCTGTTGCGCCCATGCCGCAGGTCTTCGCACCATGATGGTGCACTGGTAAATCTTAAAGCCATGAGGCTTTTGGTAAGCAGTATCCAAGTGCTTACGTAAGTTGTTAGTTGTGTTTTTATTCTTTTAACCGCAGATTTTCTGCAAATTTTTAGGAAATTATCATGAAAAAACTCGCTCTTGCCACCGCTTTGGGTGTGTCCGCATTGGTGTCTGCATTTTCTGCACAGGCAGCTACCGCTGGTGGTAGTCCAGCCGGCGATTTTAATGTGAACATCAACCTCACATCAGTTTGCCAACTTGTCAAGCCTACCGACATCAATTTCGACTACGCATCGTTTCAAACTAGCGCTCAAGCTCCAACGAGTGGCGGCGTATTCGGTCTGACCTGCACCAAAAATTTGGTTTACACGTTTGCCCTGGATGCCCTCACCACAATCGACAATGCCGTTGACCTGTCATACACCCTCTCACTGCCTACGGCGGTCAAAGGTACCGGCGCCGCTCAAAGCTACACCATTGGCGGCTCGATTTCGGCAGGTCAGGCTGGCAACTGCGCTACAACCACCTGTACCAACAGCGCAGCTACGAACAAAACGCGTACCCTGACGGTCACCTACTAAACAAGCGGGCTCATTCTATGACGCTTAAGGCACGATTACTAAGTGCCATTCCTTTGGTTGCTTCGCTGCTTGCCATATCGGCCACAGCGGGCACCACCAATGAAAGATTCAACGTCAACATCAAGCTCGCCCAGCGCGACGTGTGCGTAAGCAGTTCGCTTAGCGATCTGACCCATGCCACGGTGCGTGTGGTGTGTGTTAATGGGCACTTTGTTAGCATCGAATTTGTGCCCGGCAGGCCCTTTGTAGGCACGCACGGGGGCGCGCATCGCTTTATTTTTGCACCCGGCACCACCCTCCCTTCCGACTTGGTTGGCGAATCGGCGCTGTATATGGGCTCGGGCACCATTACCTCGTTGCGAGTACTCAATTTGAGCGCGCTAAAAGACCGGCTCGAACTACTGGTGAGCTTTTGAGTATGAAAACTGCTAACTATTTAAATTTTGGCACGCGCTATCTGGCAGTTTTGGCCGGTGCGCTCGCCTGTACTTTCACAGCGGCCCCCGCGTTTGCGGGCACTTTTTCGGTAACGCCCGTGCGCATTTACATGGCCCCGCGCGACCGAGCCGTGGCCATTACGCTGACCAACGAAGGTGACAGCCCGGTAGCCTTGCAGGCCGACATCAACGTCTGGACGCAAAAACCCGACGGCACTGACGAACTGGTGCTGACCGAAGACATGATTTTGTCGCCCCCCATCATCAAACTTGCTCCCAAGGCGCGTCAAGTAGTGCGCTTGGCCCTGCTCAAACCGGCCGATGCCAGCCGACAGCTCACCTACCGGCTCATCGTACGCGAAATTCCGGAGGCCACAGCCCCCAAAGACGGCAGCATAGTTGTACCCATCAGTTTGGCGCTGTCGATGCCGGTGTTTATTACGCCCCCCATGGCCAAACGCGACATAGATTGCCAAGCCACGCGCGATGGCGCTGCACTGGCGGTCAGTTGTGGCAACACGGGCAGCGCTTATGCGCAAATCCGCGAGATCACCTTCAGCCGTGGCAGCACCGACTTGGCGCGTTTTGAAGGCGGTGTCTATCTCTTGCCGGGTGCGCGCAAAGCCATTGCCGTTAAGCCGGAGCAGGCCATTGCTGCGGGCGATGCGGTCATGACGGTAACCTTCGACGACGGCAAGAGCCAGACCCGGAACGTCAGCTTGCCTTGATTCAACCACTCAAAAAAAATGCGTGTTATTTTGAAGCAAGCCCAACCGTTCGCCGCGGCCCCCTTTCGTCTTTTGCCTCTGGCGGCACTGCTGCTGGCAGCAGGGGGCTGGCCTGGCGCGTTTGCGCAAAACGCACCTCCTGTTAGTGGCCCTACAGCGGCACACCCAAACCTGCCGGCTGTATCTGGCAGTGCCAAAGACAGTTCGCGCCCGATCCCTTTTGACGTGCGCATCAACAGTGCCTCGGTGGGCCCCTGGACGCTGATCGAACGCAATGGCCAGCTGTATGCCACCGAAGAGGCATTTGAAGAGTGGCGCGTCAATCGCCGTGCGGCGGCGCAAGCCATCGAATTTCGCGGGCAGAGATGGTATGCCCTGTCCTCCGTGCCGGGTTTTGAGTCGCGCATCAATCTGGCCAACCAGTCGATTGACCTGGTGTTTGCGCCCACTTCTTTTTCAGCCACCCGCATTACCACCGATGCGGCGGCCGTGCCAACCATCAGTGCCAGCACACCGGCGGTGTTTGCCAACTTTGACTTCAATTACAACCAAACCAAGGTGTCTGGTACCGCCGCCACACGCGATCTGGGTGCGCTGACCGAACTGGGCTACTCCAGCTACATGGGTGTTTTGTCTTCCAGCTTTGTAGGGCGCAACCTCGCGTCCAGCGACTCGGCCACGCCGCGCAGTTGGCGCAGGCTCGAAACCACGCTCAACCGCGACTTTCCTGACCAAAAAATCACGCTGCGGGTGGGTGACAGCACCACGCGCAGCGTGTCCAACGGGCGCAGCGTGTACTTTGGCGGCGTGCAGCTCACGCGCAATTTTTCCTTGGCCCCGGGTTTTTTGACCCAACCCCTACCCATCATTTCCGGTACGTCCAGCGCGCCCAGCACGGTCGAGCTGTATGTGAACGATGCACTGCGCCAAACGTCTAACGTGCCCACTGGCCCCTTTGCCATCGACAACTTTCCGTTGTTAACGGGTGGCGGCCAGGTGCGCGTCGTGGTGCGCGACGTGCTGGGCCGCGAAACCGTGGTGGTGCAACCCTTCTTTAGCCACAGCTCCATGCTGGAGGCGGGTTTGAGCGACTGGAGCGCAGAACTGGGCGCGGTGCGGCAAAACCTGGGCACCGAAAACGCCGACTACGGCCAGCGTTTTGGTGCCGGTCTTTACCGCTACGGGTTGAACAAAGAAACCACGTTAGAGACTAACGTGCAATGGGGCCGCGACACCCAAACCATCGGCCTGGGCATTGCCCGTGCACTGCCCGGGCAGGTGCTGGGCCAGGCCACCGTATCAACCAGCCATGACCGCACCGCCGGTGACGGGCACGAATATTCGCTGGGCCTGGAACACAACAGCCTGGTGCACGGCCTGAGCGCACGGGTGCTGGGTGCCAGCATGGGGTTTCGCCAACTGGGCCGGCAGTCCGCCACACTGCCCAACAAGCTGGAGACAGCGGCCAACTACACCTATAGCAAGGACCGCTGGGGCAATATCGGGCTGGGCTTTGCCAAGATCGATACCTATGACCGTGGCACGCTCAACACCTATAGCCTGAACTATTCCGTTCGGGTAGGTGCGCAGGCTACACTGAGCTTTAGCGCCACGCGTGTGTCGGGACAAAGCTCGGGCACCTCGGTGGGGGCAAGCCTGAACGTCCCGCTAGACAACCGCATGTTCTCATCCACCAGCGTCAACCACCGCGGCGGCAAGACCGATGCCTACACTAGCATCAGCCAGGGCTTGGCGGGCGAGACGGGGCTAGGCTGGCGCGCGCTGGCGGGCAGCCGTACGGGCCAGGGCTATGGTGAGGCGGGCGTGTATTACCAGGGTAGCAAGGGCTTGCTCAGCGCCGATGCCAGCAGCAGTTCGAGCCAACAAAGTGTGCGCTTGGGCGCGCAGGGTGCTGTAGTGATGATGGACGGCAAGGTGTTCGCATCGCGCCGCGTGCAAGACAGTTTTGCCCTGGTAGAGGTGCCGGGCTATGCCAATGTGGGCGTCGGCTTTCAGGGCTCCAGCCAAACCAAGACCGACGAAGCCGGCTTTGCGTTTTTGCCGCGTCTGCAACCCTATCAGCGCAACAGCATTCGGCTAGACCCGAACGAGCTGCCCATCAGTGCCGAACTCGACACCATTGAGCAAATTGCCGTGCCCTCGGCCCGCAGCGGCGTGAAGGTGACCTTCCCGGTGCGTAGCGGCCGCGCCGCTTTGATCAGGATTGCGCTGGACGACCAGCTCGATGCCCCCGCCGGTGCCGAGATTGAACTGGTGGGTGACAACAAAGAATTTTTTGTGGCCCGCCGCGGCGAGGCCTTTATTACGGGTTTGCAGGCCAAAAATACGCTGCGTTTGAAGCACAAGGGCAGCACCTGTACTTTTGAGGTCAATATGCCTGTCGGCAACAGCCCCGATGAAATCGTGCGGCTGGGGCCTTTGGCTTGTAAGGGGGTAACGCGATGAAATTTTCTGCTCTTCCGCTTCTGGCGGCCCTCGCTGCCGCGTGGCCTATGACTGAGGCGCAGGCGGCAATCTCGTGCAGTTTTAATGCCGGTACGGGTGTCAGTATTAACTATAACTCCACTACCAATAATCCGAGTTCAGGCACTTTTTCGGTCACCTGCAGCCGTACGCTGACCACCGATCCCAGCGTAGTCAACATTACAGCGGGCAATGATGATGGCCTGTATATCAGCGGGAACAAAAAGCGTGCCAAGCTAACGACTGCCGCCAACTGCACGACTGCCAGCAACTGCATTATTTACGAACTCTTTACCAGTAGCGCGCTCTCGACCGTATGGTCGAAGAATCCAAAAAACATCACAGATACGCTTACCTTCGCAACAGGGGCGCTGTCCGCGACCAAAGTGGTCACCTATTACTTCACCAGCGCGGCAACGCAGAACGTAGGGGTGGGTAGTTTTACAGATTTAGAGACGCTATTGC
>JAYVGI010000041.1:0-1500 GCA_043772355.1 Polaromonas sp. | reverse complement strand
CAGCATGTCGTTGATGGTGTAGTTGCGCACATGGCCCATGTGCAGCTTGCCGCTGGGGTAGGGCAGCATGGAGCAGGCGTAGTACTTGGGCTTGAGCTTGCCATGCTTGTCTACGGCGTTTTCTGTTACGCGGTAGGCATCTTGCGCCGTCCAGTGGGCGTGGGCGGTTTTCTCGATGGCGAGGTGGTCGTAAGTTAAATTAAAAGGAGCTTGCATGGTCAAAAGAAATTACAGAAAAGGATTTTTAATCGACAGCGCGCCGTCGCCTAAGGATTTGGGTATTTTGATACTCATGCCGTGCTGCATGTCTTCCGAGTACACGGCTGCGCAGCCCATCTCGGCGGCTGCAGCCAGTATGTTGGCATCGTAAATACCAAGTTTATACCGTGCCGCCAGCTCCAGGGCGGCGCGGTGCACGCGCACGCTTAGGTCGCACACATCACAGATATGCAGGAGCGTCTCTACCAGCTCGGAAATGGCAGTGAGCGGCATGCCGCGCTTTTTACGCAGCACATTGGCAAATTCATTGAGCACTTGCACGCTAATTACCGCATCGCCTTCCAGTAAACGCTCTACCTGGTCGGCACGCGGCCCCGCGTCCACCCAGTAAATGAGCACGTTGGTGTCTAAAAATATTTTCATCAGCGCGCGTTGGCTTCGTCGCGGTCAAAGCGAAAGCCCTCGGGCAGGGCGGCGCGGTGGCGGCGCATGGCCTGCAAACGCTCGCTCTTGCTGGGCTCACGGCTGATTTGCACGGCAGGTGCGCCTGCCCGGCGCGCGGCAGGCAACACCAACAGATCGTCGCCTTCCGAAATGCCCAGTTTGTGCACCAAGGCCATAGGCAAGCGCACGCCCAGGCTGTTACCCCATTTAGCCACTTGCATCAGCTTACCCCTACAATATACATGGGTGTATTGTATATCTTAAGAAGCACGGTGTTGGCTACAACGGCCTGGGCGCTGGCAACCAATGCGCCGCCACCGCCAGCACCGCAGCCAAACCGGCCAGCAAAACAAAAGCCGCTGGCAAACCCAAGCCCTGGGCTACAAAACCCAGCAGCGGCGGCCCCACCAAAAAGCCTGCATAGCCCACCAAAGTGACCTGGGCCAAACTGCGCTCGCCCTCAGCGCCCGGCAAATGGCCTGCGGTGCTGAACAGCACAGGCACCACCACCGACAGGCCCAGGCCCACCGCAAAAAACCCCAGCAAGGCCAGCCACACCGTGGGGCTGAGCACAATCAGGCCAAAACCGCCGGCAGCTACCACCCCCGCCAGCCGCAGCACTTGGGCACCGGTGTAGCGGTCACGCAGGCTATCACCGCCCAGCCGCCCCAGCACCATCGACACTGAAAACGCCGCAAAACCCAGCGGCGCCACAGCCAAGCTAGCCGCCAATTGGTCACGTAAAAATATGCCGCCCCAGTCAGCAATCGCTCCCTCGGTCATAAAGCTGGCCAGCATCAAGCAACCCAGCAGCAGCACAATGCCCGAGGGCCGCTG
>JAYVGI010000040.1:0-16082 GCA_043772355.1 Polaromonas sp. | reverse complement strand
GCGGTGGTGCAATACCCGCCACGCCGCAAAGATGGTGTCTGCACAGGCGGTTGAACGCCCACCACGCTGGCCTGATCCCCGTACAAAAATTACCCCACGGACTCCGTCTCCACAGTCACTGGCACGCGCGCCGCCAAAGCGCACATCAGCTCGTAGCCCACGGTGCCTGCCTTGATGGCCACCTCGTCGATGGACAGTACCGCGCCGTTGCTGGCGCGGCCCCACAGGGTGACTTCCCAGCCCCTGTCGGCGTGGGGGAGGTCGGTAATGTCTACGGTGATCATGTCCATGCTGACGCGGCCTACGGTGTGGGTGCGTATGCCGTCGATCAATACCGGCGTGCCGGTGGGACATAGGCGTGGATAGCCGTCTGCATAGCCGCCGGCCACTACGGCTATGCGCATGGGTTTATCGGCTACAAAGGATGAGCCGTAGCCTACGCTATCGCCCTTGGACAGTGCGCAAACAGCTATTATTTTAGTAGCTAATGTCATCGTGGGTTGCAGCTGCCAGTGGGCGATATCGTGCTCGGGGTAGTCCACCGCGCTGCCGTACAAAGTAATGCCGGGGCGGATCCAGTCGGTGCGCAGATCGTGCGCGCTGTAGCGCAAGGTGGCGGCGCTGTTGCTTAAAGTGCGCTCGCCGGGCAAGTCTTGCGTGGCGGTGTTGAAGGCGCTCACCTGGTGGGCGATGCCGTCGGTGCCAAAGCGCGGCGCGTCGGCATCGCTAAAGTGCGTCATCAGCGATATTTCTTCGACCTGGGGCAAGGCATTCAGGCGCGTCCAGGCGCTGCGGTAGCTGGTGGGCTTGAAGCCCAGGCGGTTCATGCCGGAGTTCATTTTGAGAAATACCCGGTGCGGCGCATTGGTTTTGTGCGCGGCCAGCATGTCGATCTGCTCGGTGCAATGCACCGTGTGCCATAGCGACAGGCGCGAGCACAGCTCCAGGTCGCGCGGGTCGAACACGCCCTCCAGCAGTAAAATGGGCCCGCGCCAGCCCAGATCGCGCAGCCGCTGTGCTTCGTCTAAATCGAGCAAGGCAAAGCCATCGGCGGCCCGAAACCCGTCAAACACGCGTTCAATACCATGGCCATAGGCATTGGCTTTGACCACCGCCCAGACCTTGGCGTCAGGCGCGGCGGCCTGCGCGCGTGCCAGGTTATGGCGCAAAGCGGCGGTATGAATGGTGGCAAGTAGCGGACGCGGCATGGCTTCAATGAGGACAAGGGTGCAAAGCTTGCAAGACTGTCAAGCAGGTAACTCGCTAGTGTAGAGGCAACAGGAATGCGCGGTAAGTGCGCGCCGCATGCTATAAACACAGATCGTTGTAAAAAAAGTAGAGTGATACTCAAGTGAAACGCGGCTTTTATACCATCATGTCAGCGCAGTTTTTTAGCTCGCTGGCAGACAATGCCCTTTTTGTTGCCGCCGTAGAGCTTTTGCGTAGCAGCGACGAACCTGAATGGCAGCGGGCGGCTTTAGTGCCCATGTTTGCATTGTTTTACGTGCTGCTGGCACCTTTTGTGGGGGCGTTTGCAGACTCGCAACCCAAGGGTCGGGTCATGCTGGTGAGTAACACCATCAAAATTGTGGGCTGTTTGATGATGCTGTTTGGCTCCCATCCATTGATCGCTTATGCCGTGGTCGGACTGGGCGCAGCAGCGTATTCGCCGGCCAAGTTTGGCATCTTGACCGAACTCTTGCCGTCCTCGCAATTGGTCAAAGCCAATGGCTGGATTGAAGGCTTGACGATTTCCTCCATCATTTTGGGGGTTCTGCTGGGCGGGCAATTGGTGGGGCATTCGGTGTCCCATTTGTTGCTGTCGTTTGACTTTCCGATCATCAGTACCGGTGTGGACACCCCGCCTGAAGCCGCCATCTGCGTGCTGATATTTGTCTACATTCTGGCGGCCTGGTTTAACACCCGCATTCCGCTGACGGGCGCGGTGATGCGACCGCTGCCCAAAAATCTGCTGACCTTGCTGCCCGATTTCTGGGGCTGCAACATGGCCTTGTGGAAAGACAAGCTAGGCCAGATTTCGCTCTCTACCACGACGGTATTTTGGGGTGTGAGTGGTAACTTGCGCTACATCGTACTGGCCTGGAGCGCCGCTGCTTTAGGCTACAGCACCACGCAAGCGTCGGCATTGGTGGGGGTGGTGGCTATTGGCACGGCAGTGGGTGCCGTAGCGGCCTCGGTGAAGGTGCGCCTGGACCATGCCACCGGGTTAATGCCTTTGGGTATCGCGATGGGGCTTTTGATGATTGTGCTGAACTTCATCTCCAATGTCTGGATTGCAGTGCCGTTTTTGATTTTGCTAGGCGCTGTGGCCGGATTTTTGCTGGTGCCCATGAACGCGTTGTTGCAGCACCGTGGCCACAACCTGATGGGTGCGGGCCGCTCCATTGCGGTGCAAAACTTCAACGAGCAAGCGTGTATTTTGGCCTTGGGCGCTTTCTACACCCTCATCTCTACCGTGGACTGGTCTGACTTTGCCTTGGCCGAAACCATTGGGCTGGATGACCTGGAGCCCGAGCAACTGAGTGCCTACCTGGCCATCACGATCTTTGGCTTATTGGTGGCGGGCATCATGTGGCTAATCAAGCGCTGGCATGCCTCCAACCATATCCGCCACCGCGATGAGCTGGCGCGGCTCTTGCACATCGCCCGCAACGACAATTTGCATGGGTAATGCAGCGCCGCGCGGCGCTACTGCGCGCTGGGCTGCGGCGGCATTGCTGGTCAATGCCTTCGTGTGGGGCGTGTCCTGGTGGCCCTTTCGGGCACTGCAAAACCAAGGCCTGCACCCGCTGTGGGCCACGGCGCTTGTTTATGCCTTTGCCGTAGCGTGCGTGCTGCTGGTGCGCCCGGGCGCGTGGCGCTCTTATGCAGCGCACCCGGCGCTGTGGTGGCTGGCGCTGGCATCGGGTTTGACCAATGTGTGCTTTAACTGGGCCGTCACGGTGGGCGATGTGGTGCGCGTCGTGCTGCTGTTCTACCTGATGCCCGCCTGGGCGGTGCTGTTGGCCTGGCCCATCTTGGGCGAGAAACCGCAGCCCATGGCCTTGCTGCGCCTGGCCTTGGCGCTGGCAGGTGTGCTGCTGGTGCTGAAACAACCAGACTCTGCCTGGCCACTGCCGCACAGCCTGACCGACTATCTGGCGCTGGCCGGTGGCTGTAGTTTTGCGTTGGTTAACGTTATGCTGCGCAAACTACAGCATGCGCCCAGCGAGGCCCGCATGATGGGCATGTTCAGCGGTGGGGCTTTGATGGCGGCTGGGGTGGCGCTGTGGGGCGCTGCTGCGGGCTGGGTGCCCAGCATGCCCGCGCCGCAAGCGGCCTGGCTAGGCCTGGCCTTGGTTTTGGCGCTGGCTTTCTTGCTGAGTAATTTGGCATTGCAATACGGGGCTGCCAGGCTGCGCTCAAGCACTACTGCTTTGGTGATGTTGTCGGAGATCGTGTTTGCCAGTGCCTCGTCCGTGCTGCTGGGCGCTGCCAGCCTGGAGATGCGCACGCTATGGGGTGGTGCGTTGATCTTGTTGGCCGCCACCTGGGCCGCGATGGAGGAGGATAAAGCGGGGCACTAAGACATCAGAGCCGTGGCATCTTGCGCCACCAGTCGGCGCACGTGTTCGAGCAAGGCCGCGTCGGTGTAGGGCTTGGTCAGGTACAGGTCTACGCCTGCGTCCATGGCCAAATCGCGGTGCTTGTCGCTGGCGCGTGAGGTGATCATGATCACCGGCATGCCCATGTAGTTGGGCAGCTCGCGGATGCGCCTGGTCAAGTCCAAGCCGTTGAGGTTGGGCATTTCCAGGTCGGTCAACACAATGGCGGGCGGCTTGTCGCGCAGGCTGTCCAGGGCTAAAAAGCCGTCGTTGGCACTGGTGACTTCGTAGCCTGCATCTTCCAGCAGCTGCTCCATCGAGCGGCGCACAGACAGGGCATCGTCCACCACCAGCACGCGGGTTTTCTTGACCGCCAAGCGCCGGCGCAGGGCCAGCGATGCAGTAACGCGCACGCTGGACTTGGCGGCGCGCTCCAGCGCAGGCATATCCAGCACAAACATGGGCTTGCCGTCGCCGCGCATGGCACCGCCCACGACACCTGCAATACGGCGCGTCAAGCGGCCAACATCTTGCAAAATCAGCTCGCGCGCGTCGATCACTGCGTCCACCACGACGGCAATGGTGCCGGTCGCCGCACGAACCAGCACGCAAGGTTTTTTGGCTGCTAAAAGATCCGTAGCATCTTCAAAACCCAACCACACGCCCAAGCTGTAGGCTGGGTAGTTGGCATCTTTATAGTCCATCACGGTTTGCCCGTCCTGCACACGCAAGCTGACCTCATCGGCCGCAAAAGCCTGCACCACTTGGTCGGAGGGCAGTGCCACCCATTCACCGCCGCAACTGACGATCAAAGACTGGGTCGCGCCGGTGGACACCGGCACATGCAAGGTAAAACTGGTGCCTTCGTACGGTTTGCTGGCAATCTCCAGGCGGCCTTTGAGCGCGCTGACGCGGTCATTCACCACGTCCATGCCTACGCCACGGCCAGAGACCTCGGTGACCTCGCCCTTGGTGCTGAAGCCGGGGCGCAAAATAAGGCGGCGCAACTCGTCTTCAGACAGCTCAGTGCCCGGCTTGATCAAGCCGTACTCCACTGCTTTGTCGTACACCGTGGGCAGGTCCAGGCCACGCCCGTCGTCCGCACAAATCACCTCGACCTCTTGGCCGCTGCGGCGGAAACTCAGGGTCACCGTGCCGACTTCTGGTTTGCCGAGCAAGGTACGTTGTTCGGTACTTTCCAGCCCGTGGTCTACGGCGTTGCGTAGCAGGTGCAGCAATGGCTCGGTCAAGCGGGTGAGCACGTCTGCGTCCAGCGTGGTGGACTCGCCCAGCACCACCAGCTGAGCCAGCTTGCCGGTCGTCGATGCGGTTTGCGCCACGTTGCGCTTGAGGCGCGTCACCACCGATTTGACGGGCACCAAACGGGCTTGCAACAGCTCGCGGTGTTGTTCGCGCAGGGAGTAGTCTTCGTCGCGCAGCAGTTGCAGAGTGCGTACCAGGTGTTTTTTGGCTTCGCGGGAGAACTCCAGCTCGTCCTGCACGGCTTCGCTCACAAAGCGCGACAGGCCGTGCAGCGCGTCATAGCGGTCCATCTCCAGCGGATCAAAACCCTCACCCGCGCCGCGTTTTTCTTGCAGTTGCACCACCTGCTTGTCCACCGTCTGCTCCAGCTCACGCAGTCGGATATTGAGCTGCGCATGGTGCAGCTCCAGCGCGCCAAGGCGTTCGTCGGCATCGCGCACAAACTGTCCAAAACGCTGGAAATTCACGATCGACTGGCCGGAGCGGCGCAGCACGCGGCTCAGGCGGTCCACACCTACGCGCAGGGTTTGCACATCGGCTGCGGGTGCCGCCTGGGCGCTCGGTTCACTGCCTGATGCAGCACTGCCAGAGCGGTCTGCCGGCCCATCGGTGGCGCCTGCGGCCAAGGCCTCAGGCGCTTGGGTGTCGATGCTGCCGTCGCGCATCCAGCCCACCCAGTCGAGCAGGCGTTGCAGGCACTCGATGGCCTCGGCCGGGGCGGCTTCTTCGCCTTGCAGGTGCGCCACCATGTGCTGCAGCACTCCCACGGCATGCTGCATGTCGCGCACGGCAGCGGGGTTCACCGGGTGGCCCTCTTGCACGCATTCCAGCGCCCATTCCATCACGTCTTCCAGGCGGTGCGATATGCGGCCAATCCCCGGCAGGCCAATGATATTGCCCGAGCCTTTGAAGGTGTGGGCAATACGCTGCGCCTCGATCATTTGGTCAGAGCTGGCTTTGCCTTGCGCCAGATTGTCCAGATGAACCAACAGCTTGTCCAACTGCTCGGGCGCATCCACCAGCATGGCCGACAGCAAACCGGTGTCCACATCTTCTGTGGCCAGGCTGACATCTTCTGGTGTCGCCGGATCGAGCAGGGCGGTAGAGGCGGCCAGATCTTCAGCCGTCAAGGCTGGGGAGGTCAACAGCAGGTCGCGCAAAAACTCCAGCACCGACTCATCCGCTTGCTGTGGACAGGTGCGCAGAAAATTCAAAATGGCATCGGTGCTCACCGCTTGGGCTGGCGTTTCCAGGTAGTTTTGCGCCGGGCCCATCCAGCCTTGCAGCCACACCAGGGAGGCGCCATCGGGCGAGAGTATTTGGGCTTGTGCAAACTCCGCAATCTGCTGCAGATAGCCACCCCAGCCGTGCAAGTTCACCAACGCACTGGCTTGGATAGAGCGGTCGATGAAGCCCAGCATCGGCTCGATATGCTGCGCCGCAGTGGCGGGCTGCGCGGCCGCTTGCGACAGGGCTTGTTGCGTAGCGGGCACATCCAGCGCGAACTCTTCGCGCAGCAAACCCATCAGATCATCAATGGTCATGGAAGGTCCGGTGGTGATGAAGGGGTGTGCAGGTGGGTGCGGCGGGTTGGGGCGCGCGCGATCAAACGGTTTGCTCAGGCAGCTTGAACTGGCCTACCGCCTGTGTCAAACGGCGTGAGAAATCTGCCAGGGTTTGGGTCGAGGCCGACTGCTCGGCAATAGCCGAGGAGGTTTGCTCGGTACCTTGGTTGATGTCCAGCACCGACTGCTGCAAACTGGTCGCCAGCTTGGCCTGCTGGTCAGAGAAGGTGGCAATCTGGCGTACCAAGCCCACCAGCTGGGTGGTAGTGGTTTGCGTTTGGTTCATCTGCACACCGGCGCGCTGCGCCAGCTCAGACTGCTTGACCACCTCGCCAATCAGGCGGTTCACGGTAAACAGGGTTTCATTCGTCTCGGCCTGGATGTTGCCCACCAGCTGCGAGATGGTTGAGGTGGCTTGGCGTGAGCTGTCAGACAGGCGCTGCACCTCTTCGGCCACCACCGCAAAGCCGCGCCCGGCTTCACCGGCTGTAGCGGCTTGCATGGACGCATTGAGCGCCAGTACGTGGGTACGCTCCGAGATGGTGTTGATCAGCTGCACCGCCGTTGAAATTTCTTGCGAACGCTCGCCCAGGCGCTTAAAGCGCTTCTCCATGTCCGAGATCGAATCACGCAACTGGTCCATACCCTTGACCGTGCCATCCACCGCCACCAGAGCGGCCTGGGTAGCCGTAGCGGCCTGCTCGGCAGCCGTGTTGGACTGGTTTGACAGCGTGGCCATCTGGGCCAGCTGGTCGGTGGCTTCGTTCAGGTTCACCGACATGGTCTGCAAGGCTTCGCGCTCGGTGCGGGCCGTTTCTTCCACCATCACCGATTGCACCCGCACGGCCTCGGAAGTGGTGCGCACTTGCTCGGCAATGCTTTGCACTTCGGCCAAGGTGCGGCCAGTTTCTTCAGACAGCTGGTTAATGGATGAGGACACCGTGCCAATAATGTCTTCGGTGACCGGCGCGCGCGCTGTCAAGTCACGGTTACCCAACTGGAACACCGTTTGCAGCAGCGCAATCACCGAATTGTTCAAGACTTCGTTTTCTTTACCGGCTTTCTCCAGCGAAGCAATGCGGTCGTCCAACATGCCGTCAAAAGCCCGGCCCAGGGTACCCAGCTCGTCCTGGTTGGTCATCAGGGTACGCGCCGTCACGTCGCCCTGGTTCACTTTTTCAATGGTATCCTGCACCTGGCTCAAGCCCAAGGTCAGCTTGGCGTACAGCATGAAACCCACAATGGCCAACAACAGCCCACCCAAAAGGAAGGTGATGACGGTGAGTACCAGGGCGCGGTTGGCAATCAGCTCACCGGTAGTTTTGGTTTCGATGATCTCGGCTTCAATCAGGTCGCGCACGGTACCCAGCTCGCCTTCCAGCACTTTGAACTTGCCGTTAAAACCTGCACGCGAGGCTTCCAGCTCGGCTGGATCCGTGATGGCGCTGACCTTTTCTGCTGCCTGGGCGTAGTCGGCAATCAACGGGGAGATGCGGGCGATCTCAGCGCGCGCTTTTTCTGACAAAGAGGCGACGTTGTTGTTTTTGGAAAATTCAGCCTTGATGTTGGTAGCATTGGTTTTCAGCTCCGCCGCCGTGACTTTGACGCGCTCAGGGCTGTTGTCACGAATGGCACCGTTGTACTGCTCCACCAAGCCGCGCAAGTTGTCGTGCAGCATGTCGGTCTGCATGTGGTTACGCATGGCGATACCGTCACCTTGGGACTGCTCCAGCGCATCGAGGAACTGCGTTTGGTTGTAGTAACCGGTGCCGCCCAAGATTAGCACCACCAACATGGCCAGGGAGAGCAGGGCAACAAGCTGCGAACGAATGGTAGAGAGCATGGGAAATCCTATGGGCAAACTTTAGGGAAAACGAGTCACTATGGTACGGGTAGATAAAACACAGGCACAGCCTGCAGCGCGGCGCGGTTCACAACAAGGACAGCTCGTCGGCCAGCACCGCCATGAGTTTGTCCATGTTGATTTCCAGATAATTGCGGCCCGACCGGTCGCTGGCCACCGCGCCGCAGGCCTCGCGCAAACTGGCAGGCAACGCCCCGGCGTAGGTAAGCTCTTGCGATTCGTAGTTCAACTGCTGCGGCAAGCCGTTGAATATCAAAGCTACTGCGTCTTCTGAGCCCGCTGCAGTTAACCCACCGACCAACAGGCGTTGGCTGGGGGCCAAGGTTAAATTGGCGGTGGTGGGGCTGAAATACACGGCCAAATCAATCACCGGCAATATATTGCCCTCGATGTTGGCCGCGCCCAGCAACCAGGTGGGCGACTTGGGGATGGCGCTGACCTCAAAGTCCTCGACGATCTGGCGCGCCCAATCAAACGAGAACGCCAAGGCCCAGGAGCCGCAAATGATGCCTTGTGCAATTTTCAAAACAGGTAATCAGTGATGGATGATGATCCGCGCAGCAATGCCTGCATTACGGGCAAACAGCGCGCCAATCAAATCGCATTGAGAATCTGATCGGGCGTGTAGGGCTTGGTCACAAAGCCTTTGGCGCCCAGCATTTGGGCGAACACGCGGTCTGCTTTTTGGTCTTTGGAGGTGACAAACACTACCGGGATGCCTTTGGTGATGGGGTCTTGCATGAGCTGGCGGGTGGCGGAAAAACCGTCCAAACCAGGCATGTTCACGTCCATCATGATCAGGTCAGGTACTTCGGCTTTGGCCTTGGTAATGGCCTCTGCCCCAGAGCTTGCGGACACGACCACCCAACCCGCATCGGAGAAAATGCGCTGCAGATTTTGTGCATCCACCGGTGCATCATCAACGACCAATACTTTTTTCATAACTCTTCTCTTTTCGTAACTACTGTCAAAACCACTCTTAAATCATCAATACTTGCACCTGAGCGCAATACTTGGGCTTGGGCTTGGGCTTAGCGGGAAGGTATTGCCCCAAATCCCGACTTTGCGCTGGCCCCAAAATTGGTCTCTTGAAAGCCGCGTGCCACGGTGCGGTCGTGCTTGGCCAGCACTGCAATCAGGTCGCGCTCATTGAGGGGTTTGGTCAGGTACGCATCGCAACCGGCCAAGGTGCCACGAATTTTGTCAATCGTGCCGCCCCGGCTGGTCAACATTACCACCACGGGGGGTTTGCCCTCGCTGTATTTGCGCTGCTTGATGGCGCGGCATGTTTGGTAGCCGTCCAGGCCCTCCATCATCACGTCCAGGAACACAAACTTGTAGGGGCGCGCGCCCATGCGGCCCAAGGCCTCTTCGCCAGAGTTCACCAAATCGGTACGAAAACCAAAGCGGGTGAGGCGGTTGCGCATGAACTTCAGCGCGATGTCGCTGTCATCGACGACCAGGATGTGGTCCATCGTGCTCTCGTCGTCAAAATTGCTGCGCTTGGCGTGGCCGTCCAGCACCGGGCTTTCGGCGCGGCTGTTAACAAAATCGTTGTTGCCAAGGCGGATCTCGTTACGCGGCGCAGTTGGGGCTGCTGCAATGGCGGACTCTGCACGGGCAGTGCTGGCGGCTTGCGCTGGCTTGAAGGTGGGTGCACTGGCTGCCACTGGCGCTGCTATACGCGCGGCAACTGGCACCGCCACCGGTGTGTTGGCGGTAAGGGGTGCGAACGGTTCGGTGGCCGCAAAACGGGGCGATCTGAAATTAGGCCGGGCAGGCGCCGGTGCTGGCGCCGGGGTTGCTGCGGCAATGGGCGCGGCGACGGGGGGAGCCGATGCAAAACGTGGTGTAGAGGGGGCAGCGCGCTGCACTGGTGCGACTGCGGCGGTCTGGGGGGACAAAAGCTGCTCGACGTTGGTCAGCACTTTCATTAGATTCAGAGGGCGGCGCTGTAGCGTCCAGCCAGTGCCCGCGTCGTCACTGCCTATGAGCATGACATGGGGGCAGGGTTTGCTGGCCTTGGCGGCGCGCATGGTGGCGGGGTCGTCGGCATTGACCACGGCCAGGTTGGCTTCAGCGGCCGTGGCTACCAGCACATAACCTGGCGGTCTGCGGGCGGCCAGGCGAAAAAATGACTCGAAAGTGGCGCGTTCGAAGGATGAAAAGCCGATCAAGGCAATTTTATGGGGATTACTCATCGCGAGCCTTCGCAGCAAATAGCGCGTATTGGCACTGGCGGGCTAAAGCTAAAGCGCGCGTGTGCTGTCACTAAGGATAGAAAATAAAACATAACGTATGGACACATTCTAAGCACTGGCAGCCTTGCACGCAAACATAAGCTTTGACAAAGCTGTGTCAAACAGACGTTGCGTGTCAAAATTTGCGCAATAGTAATTATAAACAACGATATCGGTGTCTTGGCGCAGGCAAGCGCGCGTGGCCGGTTTGCGCTACGATGGGCGATGGATCCCCCTATTTACGACTTCAAAGCGCTGGATGCCGCTGGGCGCAGCGTGGCGCTGAAAACCTTTCGCGGCAAACCGATGCTGATAGTAAACACCGCCAGCGCCTGCGGTTTTACGCCTCAGTTTGGAGGCTTGGAGGCATTGCACCAGCAGTATGGCCAGCGCGGCTTGGTGGTGCTGGGTTTCCCGTGCAACCAGTTTGGCAACCAAGACCCCGGCAGCAACGAGGAGATTGCCAGTTTTTGCCAGCGCAATTACGGGGTGAGTTTTCCGATGATGGCGAAAGTAGATGTCAACGGCCCCGAGGCGACACCGCTGTTCCAGTGGCTGTGCGGCGAAGCCCCCGGGCTGCTCGGCAGCAAGGCCATCAAATGGAACTTCACCAAGTTTTTGGTGGGAAAAGATGGCCAGGTGATCAAGCGCTACGCGCCGCAAGATGCCCCGGCCTCGCTGGCTAAAGATATTGAGGCGGCATTGGGGTAAGTTGGCCCAAGAATGCTATTTATTAAGTAGCTATTGAGGTATATTTCTCCATGGCTAACGGCTGTTTTGCATCATAAATTCAGGTAAAAATGCTGTTTTGACGGGTTAGGCAGACTATGGGAGCCGGTTTTAGGTGCTTATAGCGCGTTAGCCATGAAGAAACATGGGGTGGTTGCTATCAAGCAATGAGCGTCTCATTCTATTTCCAGATCAATAAGATGCGTCGTTGCGTCGCCTTGCCGTGCTACAGCACTCTCGTAGGCTCCGCGCCTGGCCTCTTATCGATCTGGAAATAGAATCAGATGTGCCAGAAAGTTGTATTTACTTAACTTTACCGTGCCTTCATGGCTAATTTGCGCAAACGTACCAAAGTAAGGTCTAGTCAAACTACCAAGGATTCCTATGCACGTCTCGCAATCTACTGTGCCTGCCTCAACCGCCACCACGTCGGCTGCCTCGCGTCGCTGGTTCACCTCGCTAGCCGCCTTCGGTGGTCTGGCCGCGCTGGCGGCACATGCCGGAGCCCAAACTGCACCTGGCGGGCCACCCCATGGCCGTGGCCCGGGCCAGCCACCCACACCTGAGCAGATGGCCCAAGCCATTGACCACCGCATAAGCAGGTTGATCAAAGCGGTAGACGGCACGCCAGAGCAAAAAGACCGGCTGCTCAAGCTGGCGCAAGCCGCTATGGCCGATATGCAGCCCTTGCGCGCGCAGCACCTGGCTGCCCGCAAAAAGGGCATGGAACTGCTGGCCGCCAGCTCGATTGACCGCAACACGCTGGAGCGCCTGCGCCAGGAGCAGATCACCCTGGCCGACAGCATGAGCAAGCGTGTGGTGCAGCATATGGCCGATGCGGCCGAGGTGCTCACCCCAGCCCAGCGCAGCAAACTGGCCGAGCGCATGCGCGAGCGCGGCGAGCGCGGCGAGCGCGGCGCGCACGGCCACCGAGGCGGTGGTGGTGGATGGGGCAGCATCATGGGCTTTGGCGGCGGCTGGGGCCAGTAAGCAGGCCTGAGGCCCGCAGTTACATACGGCCGAGTGATGCGCACGGGTGCAACTGGCGTTAGTATGCTGCCTATGACCCACATACTGATGATCGAAGACGATGCCCGCCTGGCCAATATGGTGGGCGACTATCTGCGCGGCAACGACTTTGAGTTTGCCCACGCCATGGATGGCTTGGCGGGCTTGCAGCAACTGCAAAGCGCGCCACCTGCCTTGATCATTTTGGACCTGATGATGCCCGGCATTGATGGCCTGGAGGTCTGCCGCCGCTTGCGCGCCCTGACGGGTGACGTAGCGCACACGCCGGTGCTGATGCTGACCGGCAAGGGCGACGCGATGGACCGCATCATTGGCCTGGAGCTGGGCGCAGACGACTATCTGTCCAAGCCGTTTGAGCCGCGCGAGCTGCTGGCGCGTATCCGCGCCATCCTGCGTCGCCACGGCGAGGGTGGCGCAACCCACGGTCGGCGCATGGTTTTTGGCAGCCTGGAGATTGACCGCGATGCACGCACCGTGCAGGTGGCGGGCAGCGCCGTGGAGCTGACCTCCTACCAGTTTGACCTGCTGGTGGCTATGGCCGAGCGCGCTGGCCGGGTGCTCACGCGAGAGCAGATCATGGAGGCCGTGCGGGGCCGGGAGCTGGAGGCTTTTGACCGCTCCATTGACGTGCACATGGGCCGCATTCGCGCGGCCATCGAGGCCGACCCGAAGGAGCCCCAGCGTATCGTCACCGTGCGCGGCGTGGGCTATGTGTTTGCCAAGCAGCAAGATTAGTCACTATGCTTTTAATAGCTGCTCCCGCAATATTTTAGCTGGCTATCGCCTTATTCCATGCAAATTCCGTTCTTTAACCGTCTGTACGTGCGCATCTGGCTGGCGGTGGTGCTCACGGTGCTGGTGCTGACCTTGGCCTTTGGCTGGCTATGGCGCACCCAGGCCGAGCGTATCCGCAATGAGCGCCTGGCCGAGATGCCTGCGCGCGAGTTGGTTGTGCGCGACAGCGCCGGGAAAGTGGTGGGCCAGGCCAGCGCGCGGCCGGTTCGGGTGCCAGGCCAGGGGCTGGAGTTTCAGGTCACCATGCCGGACGGCAAAACCCTGTCCATGCAACTGCCCCCGCGCATGCGCCCGGCCGTGGACGGCACGCAGCCGCCGGGCGCGGCATTGCCCGGCGGTATTTTGCCGCGCTGGCTGGACACCAATGTGCAGCGCAATCCCACCATCTTGCTCTGGCTGTGGGGCGTGGTGGCATTCGCGGTAGCGCTGGGCAGCTACCCGGTGGTGCGGCGCTTGACCCAGCGCCTGGAGCGCCTGCGCCAGGGGGTGGAGCGCTGGGGCGCGGGTGACTTGCGCGCCAGGGTAGACGTGCAGGGGCGCGACGAAGTGGCCTATTTAGGCGAGCGCTTTAACGCCGCCGCAGACCGGGTAGAGGCGCTGGTGCAGTCGCATAAATCGCTGCTGGCCAATGCCTCGCACGAGCTGCGCTCGCCGCTGGCACGCATCCGCATGGCGCTGGAGCTCATGCAAAGCGCCCCCAGTGCCGCGCTTAAGCTGGAACTGGCACGCAATATCAGCGAGCTGGATGCCTTGATAGAGGAGATTTTGCTGGCCAGTCGGCTTGACGCGGCCCAGCATAGCAACGCCATTACTGTGGGCCAAACCGAGACGGTAGACGTGATAGCACTGGCGGCGCAAGAGTGCGCACGCCTGAACGTGCCGCTAGAGTGCCAAGCCCAGGCACTGCAGATGCAGGGCGTGCCGCGCTTGCTGCGCCGCCTGCTGCGCAATCTGCTGGACAACGCCCAACGCTACGGCGGCAACGAAGTGCAAATGAGTCTGCGCAGCATGGGTACGAGTGGCATTGAAATCGAAGTCTGTGACCGAGGCCCCGGCGTGCCCGAGGCCGAGCAGCAGCGCATTTTTGAGCCCTTTTACCGCAGCAACCGCGCCAGCGAGCGCGATGGCGGGGTGGGCTTGGGGCTGGCGTTGGTGCGGTCTATCGCGCAAAGTCATGGCGGCAACGCGCACTGCCAAAGCCGCGTGGGTGGTGGTGCATGCTTTGTAGTGCGTTTTCCGGGAATGTAAATCAAAACCTTGCACTTGTGTTTTAATTTTAGTCTTCTGTACAATACGTGATGAAATCCACGTTTTGGCCAAAATTGTTGTAAAAATACCCTCCGCCTACCTAATTTAGGGGATGTTCACGCGGGCAAAAGGGTTGCAAAATGCATTTCATTCGCTGTCACACTGTCGCGATACAGGGATTCGATATAACCAGTTAACTGGGCTAAGGAAGGCCCAACTAACTTGCAAGTTTCCCAACGATGTCCCCAAGGACTTTGACACGGCCACTCTCGGGTGGCCGTTTTTTTTGGCGTGTACGCCCTCACAGCGGGTTGCGCGTTATCACAAGTTGTGAGCCCGGTTCATGCACAATACGCCTAACACCATGCGGGCGAGCCCCGACAGCGTCAATTTTTGAAGGTACCCAGCGCGCTATGACTTCTGCCCATTTTGTTGCCCGTCTTGTTGCCCGCCGTGCCGCCACCGTAGCGGCATTGCTTGTGCTTACTCTGCTGCCTGCCGCCAGCATGGCCCGCGAAGGGGTCGAGGTGGGCAAAAACTCTGTGTTTACCAAGTTTGCCTCGGCCAACCAGGTTGAGCAGGCGGCCACCGCGCAGTACCAGCAGTTGCGCCAGCAGGCCGCTGCAAAAAGCGCCTTGGGACCTGACTCAGACCCGCAAGTGGTGCGCCTGCGCGCGATCGCGCAAAAAATCATTCCTTTTTCGTATGAGTGGAACCCGCGCGCCAAAGACTGGAATTGGGAAGTCAACCTGCTCAAGAGCAACCAGATCAACGCCTTTTGCATGCCCGGGGGCAAGATTGCCTTCTACAGCGGTATTTTGGACCAGCTCAAGCTTACTGACGACGAGGTGGCTATGGTGATGGGCCACGAGGTAGCCCACGCCCTGCGCGAGCATGCCAGGGAGCGGATGGGTAAAAACGCTGCTACCGGCATGGGTGCCAATGTACTGAGCCAGGCCTTTGGCCTGGGCAATCTGGGCTCGCAGGCCATGGGTATGGGTGCCCAGTTGCTAACGCTGAAATTTGGCCGCGAAGACGAGTCAGAGGCCGACCTGGTGGGCATGGAACTGGCCGCCAGAGCGGGCTACGACCCGCGCGCCGGGGTGAGCCTGTGGCAAAAAATGGGTGCCGCCAGCAAAGGCGCGCCACCCCAGTTCATGAGCACCCACCCTAGCGGGCCGACGCGGATCGCGGATATTGAAAAAAATCTGGCCAAAGTGATGCCGCTGTACCTGCGGGCAGGTGGCAAAAAATAGCCTTGGCGGGCGACCGCCAAGGCCATCTGGAATCAGGTGGGCATGAGCCGGTCAATTTCCTGTTGCATCGCGCTGGTGAGCTGCGAGTACAGGCGCAGTTTGTCTGCCGTTTCGCGCAGGCGCTGCGCGATGCGCAGGCTGACCGCCATCATCAGCTTGCCACCAATATGCGGCTCGTCGTTCATCAGCTCCTCCAGCGCAGCACGGGTTAGCATGGCACCGCGTACGTTGGTAGTGGCAGTGCAGGTGGCCGAGCGCGGTGCGCCGTCTACCAAGCCCATCTCACCGATCAAGCTGCCAGGGCCCAGCACATTGATGGTCACCGCTGAGGTGCGACTGACCACAATGTTCTCCACCGTCACTTCGCCGTGCAGCACCAGCATCATGTAGCCGGTGTCTTTGGCATCGCCTTCTTTGATAAAAGCCGTGCCTTCGTCGATTTTGCGCGGCTTCATGTAGCTCACCACCACTTTAGCCTCTTCCAGGCT
>JAYVGI010000039.1:0-6490 GCA_043772355.1 Polaromonas sp. | reverse complement strand
CGCAAATCGGAACAGGCAACCAGTTTTCCAGCCAAATGCAGACGCGTAACGATATGGTTCGGGTTGAAGGCATGACGCTAAATATCTGGCGCAGCAGCGTTGAAAGCGTAGTCTTTGGCCAAGGCCAAGGCAACGAAGTGCGTCAGATCATTGCCATGCGCTCGAACGATGCTGAGAATAATGCTATGCACGCGCATCTGCAAAATTTTATAACCAACCAAAGTGTTTTAGCGGCTCCTAGCTCCTCGACGGATGCATCCAAGATGCAAAGTCTGCTTGGCTCGGAGCGTCTGATGCAGGCTGCCACTGGCATGGTGCAACCTGCTCTGAATTTATTCAAAAATGCGACCCAACCTAGCGTGGTAACTGAACCTCATGCAACGACAGTCACAACGCCTACTCCCGCCAGCAAGCCCATTTTTTGCTCTGGCTGTGGTGCGGGTGCAGCGAGTCAAGCCAAGTTTTGTAGCGGCTGCGGTCAGGCTCTGACCTAGTCGCTCGCCTTGAGCGCCCAGTGCTGGGCGCTTTAAATGATCTACTTTGCCAGCACCCGATTCAACCACTGGTTCAAATCCTCAATCTCTTGCATGCACACCGAGTGGGCCATGGGGTATTCATGCCAGTCTACGTTGTAGCCTAGAGCGCGCAGCGCGTCGTGCGAGGCGCTGGCGCGATTGAGCAGCACCACGCCGTCTTGCTGGCCGTGGCCCATGAAGATGGGGGTGTGCGCGTTGGCGGCATGGCGCTCGGCGGCAGTGGTGGCGGCCAACGGGAGGTAGCCTGACAGGGCGACGATACCGGCCAGGCGCTCAGCGTGGCGCAGGCCGGTCAGCAGGGCCATAGCGCAGCCTTGGGAAAAACCTGCGATGACGATGCGCTCGGCGGGGATACCGCGCTCTTTTTCGCGTGCCAGCAGCAGCTCAATGGCATCCCGCGAGGCGCGCAGGCCGGCCTCGTCTTCGCGTTTAGCCAGGTCAGCGCCCACAATGTCGTACCAAGCGGGCATGCGCATGCCACCGTTGATGGTGACCGGTATTTGCGGTGCGTTGGGGAACACAAAGCGCACGGGCCCTACGCCGTTCAGGTCCAGCTCTTTGGCAATGGGCACAAAGTCGTTACCGTCAGCGCCCAGGCCGTGCATCAGCAGCACGGTGGCGCGGGGGTTGGGGGCGGTTTCCAGTTCGATGGTGGTGAGCGGCATGGGATGTTCAGGTTGAGAGGGGACGGGAATGAGGGGATAGCGTGCGGGCTCGCACGCAAGCGCTTTGGCTGTAGGGCACCAGCGTATTCTATTTCCAGATCGGCGCGAGGCAAGGCGGCGCAACAACGCTTCGTATGGATTGGAAAATTGGTGGCAAGATTTTCGCGGTACGCTTGGGGGTATGGATGATCCAATTTTCAGCTGCACCGCGCACCTGACCAGCAAAAGCCAGCGGCACTTTCCCGCACAGGCCGAGCAAACGCTACTCGACGCTGCCGAGCAAGCGCTGCTGGTGTGGCCCAATTCCTGCCGCAACGGCACCTGCCGCACCTGCATAGGCCAGCTCTCCCAAGTCAGCGTGCGCTACGCCATTGCATGGCCAGGCCTGAGCACCGAGGAGAAAGCGCAGGGCTATGTGCTGCCTTGCGTGGCCTACCCTACTGGCGATATAGTGTTGCACCGCCACCCGGTTTAATCACAAGGAGCTTGCCATGGCATCTGTTGTTGTCTACAGCCGCGACTTTGATCGCTATAGGGACATGGGCCTGGCACCTGAGCAGTTCAAATACCGCTTTTTGGCAGAAGGTGACTCGTGGATGGACCGCAGTTCGCTGCTGGCCGCCTCACTGCCAAGCCACTTGGCTGATGCCATGGATGCGGCGGGTGAATCGGTGCTGATTGTGAACCTGTCGATGTTTGGCGACACCATGCGCCGCATAGGCGACTGTTTGAACACTGATTTTGTGGGCTGGATCCGCCACACTTTCGCGTGGAAATTTGATGCCCTGCTGCTCAGTGTTGCAGGCAACGACTTTATCGACGCGGCACGCGATCCTGCGCCTGGGCAAGGCATTTTGAAGAACATGGCGGGGCAACCCATGCCCGCCCAAGGGCGCGAATGCGTCAACCAAGATGCTGTGGCGCTCTTGATCACACAGTATCTGGACCCCAACTTTGCCAAGCTCTACGACCTGGTACAAGGCAGCAAACATGCCGATATGCCTATTTTTCTCAACAGCTACGACACCCCTACGGCGCGCAATGCGCCCGCTTTGCCACATGGTAGAGCGTGGCTCTACGAGGCCTACAAAAAAAACAATATTCCGCAGCATATTTGGCCCGACCTGACGGACAGTATTTTTAACGATGTGCAAACCACCGTGGCGCTGTGGGCGCAGGGCCGGGCGAATGTGCATTTGGTACCCACTGACGGTACGCTCACACCGGCTGCGCCAGGCTCCACAGGCGACAGCGGCGACTGGATCAACGAAATTCACCCCAACGCTGCTGGCTGGGAGAAGCTGGCCGCTATCTGGCAAACCGCTATCAAAGCAATCATCTAGATACTATATATTTCATAGCTGCTCCCGCAATATTTTAAAGGGCTAGAAGGCTAAATGACTAAAATTATCGGTCTAAATCAACGGATCTACAGGCATTCTCTGTTGCCCCACAGCGCAAAACTTGATAGGCTAGCGCACTGAGCCAAAGCATTGGCAATTACAACAACATCTGTTTCAAAAGGAACCACACCATGGCCATCAGCGTAGAGATCGATTTAGCGTACGAGTTTGAAGTCAAAGCCAAGTCGGCCGATGTGTTTGCGGTGCTGTCTGACGTGCCCACCTCGGTCAGCCACTTTCCCAAGGTAGAAAAACTCACCGACATGGGCGACGGTGTGTACAAATGGGAGATGGAAAAAGTAGGCACCGCGCAGGTCAACATCCAAACCGTTTACGCCAGCAAATACAAAAGCGACAAAGCCAAAGGCACCGTGGTGTGGACCCCGGTCAAGGGCGTAGGCAACGCGCAGGTAGGCGGCAACTGGAAGGTGACCGACAACAAAAAGTCCACCGCCGTAGCTCTGCAAATCAAAGGCGTGGTGGATGTTCCCCTGCCCGGCTTGATGAAAATGATCGTCGGCCCCGTGGTGCAAGGCGAGTTTGAAAAACTGGTGGACAAGTACATTGCCAACTTGATCAAGAAGTTTGGTGGCGAGGTGTAAGCAAGCTGCGCAGCATCCAGTGTTGCGCTCACCCTACCCCGCAAGAAGCCGCTGGCGTCACACCAGCGGCTTCCTTTTTTTATAGCGCTTCCCGCATCATCCCGTTGGGCTGCAGCCCGGTATGCCGCATAAAATCCAGGCTCTGTGCTGGCTGCAGCAGTAGCAGGTTGACCAAGGGCATCAGCGCCGTCGTATCGGGGTTGGCCAGCAGCACGTAGCGCGCGGGTTCACCCGTAGTGGTGTCTAGCTGGCCAATCCAGTCGAGCTTGAGCAGCGCCTCTACCGGGGCTTCCAGCTGCAAGTCGTCCACCTTCAGGCGCGAGGTCAGGCTGGCCAAGGTCAGGCCCTTCAGGTCGTCGCCCCGCACCACATGCAGTTGCTGTAGCACCTCGACGGCCAACTGAAACGGCCAACCCGGCCCGCCGCCACGGCGCGTCACGCCCTGTAGCAAGCTGGGCAAATAAGCCGCTATCACTGCGCCCAGCAGCACGATCACCCAGGCTATGTAGATCCACAGCAGCAAAATAGGCGCGGTGGCAAACGCACCATAGACGGCCGAATAGGTGGGCACGCTGGCCAGGTACACAGCCAGCAGCTTTTTAGCGGCCTCAAAGCCCAGCGCCACAAAGACAGCGCCCGACCACGCGTGGGCCCATTTCACATGCGTGTTGGGCACGAAGCGAAACAGCGCTGCCATGCCTGCGGACACCATGGCAAACTGCAAGGCCCCCAGAAGAAACCGCACCCCGCCCGGCATGCTACCCACCACCCCTTGCGAGGCAGACACCACAAACGAGGTGATCGTCAAGCTGCCCGCCAAAAGCAGCGGCCCCAGCGTGATGACCGCCCAATACACCAGCACCCGCTGGGTAAAGGAGCGCGGGCGCTTGACCCGCCAAATATTGTTGAGCGTGCGGTCAATCGTCAAAACCAACGCCAACGCCGAAATGAGCAACAGCGCCAAACCCAAGGCCCCCAGGCGCGAGGCCTTGCTGGCAAACTGCGTCAGGTAGCCCAGCACATTGCGGGCAATGTTGTCGGGAATCAGGCTCTCGACCAGCCACTGCTGCAGCACGCCCTGCATTTTGGAAAACATGGGAAACGCCGTGAACACGGCCAACACCACGGTAAACAGCGGCACCAGGGCGATCATGGTGGTAAAAGTTAAGCTGCTGGCGGTCAGGCCCAACTGGTCTTCCCTAAAGCGCTCGCGCAGCACCACCGCCGTGCTGCGCCACGGAAAAACCTTGAGCGTGGCCAGCAGCTCAGCGGCCAAAGCGGCTGCTTGCCCTGCCTTTTGGCGAAAAAAAGAGCCTATTGTTCCCGATGGTGCATCCATGCCGGTATCATGCCATCCAAAACCTGCAATGTATCCGACCCCAAGAATGAAAAACTCCGTAGAAATGACCCGCTGGCTGGCCGTGGGCAGCGTACTTAGCCTCATCGTGCTGGGCGTGGCCTGGGAGCTGGTATTGGCCCCCCTGCGCCCCGGCGGCACCCTGCTTGCGCTCAAAGTGCTGCCCCTTTGCTTTCCGCTGGCCGGCCTGCTTAAAAACAAAATGTACACCTACCGCTGGGTCAGCTTGATGGTGTGGCTGTACTTTACCGAAGGCGTGGTGCGCGCGTGGAGCGATAAAGCGCCCAGCAACTACTACGCCATGATCGAAGTATTTCTGTGCGGCACCCTGTTCGCCGCCTGCGCCCTGCATGTACGCCTGCGTTTGGCACATAAAACGGCTGTAGCTCCATAGAATATTGGCTCTCTGTGATCTGTAGTGGGCAGAACCTGCGTAGCCTCCGACGCGCGAGGCCTTCTTCCCCCTTCTGCGCGCGAAGAGTCCCTTGCACAGACGTCGCGGCTCGCGCCAGGTCTGTGCGGGTAACTCTTCGCGGCAGGGAGCGACCCGACGCACCGCAGACTGCGCGCTACCAGCCCACTGCGAATCACATAGACCCAGAATATTTCGGTATCAGCTATACAATATATAGCTAAGTCTACCCCTCCCCGTCTTCATTTAGACAATCCTCGGACCGCTTTGCGTAGGTGCTACACAACAGTGCGCTAAAAAGCGCTTCTATTTGTCCGAAAAGTATGCTATTTTTCGGACAAATAGAATTCACTTTCAGCTATGCCACGCGCTTCTTCACCCGACAGTACTGACACGCAAATTGCACGCAGGGTACAGCGTGCACGCTTGGGCACCGTTTTTACGCCCAGCACGTTTACAGCAGCGGGCAGTCGCGCAGCCATTGACAAGGCTTTGCAGCGCCTGGTGGCACAAAACAAGCTACGCCGCCTGTCGCGCGGCATTTACGATAAGCCCAGGCACGACCCGTTGTTTGGCACCCTTTGGCCGTCTGTGGAGGCGGTAGTCAAAGCCGTAGCGGGTAAAGACAAAATTCGCACCCAACCTACCGGTGTGTATGCCGCCAACTTGCTCGGTTTATCTGAGCAGGTGCCCGCCAAAGTGGTGCTGATGACCGACGGCATCTCGCGCGTAGTGCGCGCGGGGCCGATGCAAATTACCTTCAAGCGTACTACTCCACGCGATATGGCGGCAGCGGGCAAGCTGAGCGGGTTGGTGATTCAGGCTTTTAAGAGCTTGGGTCCTTTGCACGTAACCCCACATAGAATTGCTCGGCTGCGCAGCAACCTACCGCAGGCGGAGCGAGACAAGCTGTTAGCTGACTTGGCGCTGGCCCCAACATGGATGCGCCCGCACATGGTAGCGGTGGCGCGACCTGATACGCCCGACTCTAAAAATAGCTAGAACACCATGAACAATACCAATGCGCAAGCATTTTTAAATTTACCCCCGCAGCGCAAAAAATTTGCCTACGACCAAGCATCCGGCGGACAAGCAGGACAATCGGTCATTTTTGAAAAAGACTTTTGGGTGTCATGGCTGCTGGCCTTACTTTTTAACCAGCCCGAGCTAGCGCCGCACTTGGTGTTTAAAGGCGGTACGTCGCTGTCTAAAGTGTTTGGGGTGATTGACCGATTTTCGGAGGACATTGACCTGTGCCTGGTGCCCGAGTTTGTAGGTGCCAGCGCGCAAGATTTTGACGCGCTGGCCAGCCGCACGCGGCGTGACGCGGCGGTGCTGGACATGCAGCGGCTGTGCGGCGACAAGGTGCAGGCGGTGATGCAACCGCTGCTGGAGGCGCAAATTACCCAAGCTATTGGCGCGCCGTCCGTGGATGACAAAGGTGTGGCCGCGTGGCTGCACTTTGAGGTGGATATGCATGCACGCTCGCCTATTTTGTATTTTCGCTACCCCAGC
>JAYVGI010000038.1:0-11435 GCA_043772355.1 Polaromonas sp. | reverse complement strand
AACGTGATGAGTTTCATGGAGAATGGAACTACAAATTGCTGCCAAGAAATTCGCACGTCTGCGCTTAATTGTTCAAGTTATTTTTTCTCAAATCCTTAGGTCGTCGAAAGCGAAAATCGGCCCCAGCGCGGATAGTTTTTGACGGTTTCGCATCCCAATATCGAGATACTGGGTAAGAAAACGGCGAAAAATAGACCGCTGCGGTCGATTTGCAGCCGACGATTCCTAAGTCCGACAGGCTGCTAGGCAGTGGTTGACACCGTCCGCCACACAGTTTTGCCGCCGCTGGCCTTGTCTATTTGCGTGAGCACGTCCTCATGCGCTGCGGCCTCGCTGTCATTGGCTTGCAACACAATCAAGTTCAGCCCGCTTAAATCTACCCGCACGTCATTGGCGCTGCCGCCCAAGGCACTGGAGCCCACATCAATCAACAGGGCGTCTTGCCCACGCGTGAGGTTGATGTACACATCGCCCAGCAGCTCAGCGTCCAAGAGCGCGCCATGCAAGGTGCGGCTGGAGTTGTCAACACCCAAGCGATCGCACAAGGCGTCCAGACCGTTGCGTTTGCCAGGGTACAGCTCTTTGGCCATGGCCAGGCTGTCGGTAATTTTGCTGACGAATGTTTTGATGCCGGGTTGACCGATCTTGGCCAGCTCAGCGTTTAAAAAGCCAACGTCAAAGGGAGCGTTGTGGATGATCAGCTCTGCGCCCTGGATGAAGGCCAGGAACTCCTCAGCAATTTGCGCAAATTTGGGTTTGTCGGCCAAAAACTCGCTGGTGATACCATGTACGCGCAGTGCCTCTTCATGGCTGTCGCGCTCAGGGTTAATGTAGAAATGCTGGTTGTTTTTGGTGAACTTGCGGTTGACCATCTCTACGCAAGCCAGCTCCAAAATGCGGTCACCGCTGGTGGGGGACAGGCCGGTGGTCTCGGTGTCTAAAAATATTTGTCGCATGGGCCAATTATTACATCCGCTTGGTTTTCAAATCTCTGTAAATTTCAGAGAAAAATGCGGACTTGACTGGACGCAGAGGACGCAAAAAAATTCAATGATTTTCTTTAGCGTGGTTGATGCTGTATTTGGGGATTTCTACCACCAGGTCTTTTTGTGCCACAAAGGCTTGGCAGCTCAGGCGGCTGTTGGGCTCCAGGCCCCAGGCGCGGTCAAGCAGGTCTTCTTCGTTTTCATCCAGCTCGTTCAGGCTGCTCATGCCCTCGCGCACGATGATGTGGCAGGTGGTGCAAGCGCAGCTCATGTCGCAGGCGTGCTCGATCTCAATGCCGTTGTCCAGCAGCGCTTCGCAAATGCTGTCGCCTGTTTTGGCGTTGACCTCTGCGCCGTTGGGGCAGTATTCAGGATGGGGGAGGATTTTGATGACAGGCATGGTGTTTTACTCTGAGGGTAAGGTAACGCAAAAAGCGCGAAAACGGCGCAAAAAACGCTAAAAAATCGGTGCTCGGGTTCGCGTCAAACTTCGTCCAGGGCTTTTCCTTTAAGGGCTTGGCTGATACCGGCGTTCATACGCTGGGCGGCAAAGGCTTCGGTGCCGTCGGCCAGCAGCTTGGTTTGCTGTTCGATGAAGGCGGCCTCTTCGGAGGTTTTAGACTCGCGCACGGCATCGAGCAAGCGCTCAATGGCGGCGTGCTCATCGTCCGTGAGCAAATATCGGTCTGCTTTCAAAGCACTTTGGGTGGCCAAAATCATGCGGTCAGCGTCTAGCCGGGCCTCTGCCAAGGCGCGGGCTTGCATGTCGATTTGCGCGGTGCTAAAGCTGTCTTGCAGCATCTTGGCGATTTGGTCGTCCGACAGGCCGTAGCTGGGCTTGACATCAATCTGCGCCTCTACGCCGCTGATCTGCTCCTTGGCACCCACGTTCAACAAGCCATCGGCATCGACGGTAAAGGTGACGCGGATGCGGGCGGCACCGGCCACCATGGGCGGTATGCCGCGCAGCTCAAAGCGGGCCAGGCTGCGGCAGTCTTGCACCAAGTCGCGCTCGCCCTGCACCACATGCAAGGCCAGGGCTGTTTGCCCGTCTTTGTAGGTGGTGAAGTCTTGCGCCATGGCGGTGGGAATGGTTTGGTTGCGCGGCACAATGCGCTCTACCAAACCGCCCATGGTTTCAATGCCCAAGCTGAGTGGGATCACGTCCAGCAGCAACAGATCGCCACGGGGGTTGTTGCCTGCCAATTGGTTGGCCTGGATGGCCGCTCCCAGGGCTACCACTTCATCGGGGTTCAGGTTGTTCAGCGGCGCTTTGCCAAAGAACTCAGCCACCGCGCTTTGCACCTGCGGCATGCGGGTCGAGCCGCCGACCATCACCACGCCTTGCACATCGTCTTTGTCCAGCTTGGCGTCGCGCAGCGCTTTGCGCACGGCTGCAATAGTTTTGGCGGTAAGGTGTGCGGTGGCGTGCTCAAAGTTGCCCCGCTCCATCACAAAATCGACTTTGGATGAGGAAAATATTGCGGGAGCAGCTACTAAATCAGTAGCAGACAGTTTTTCTTTCACCTCTCGGGCCAGCATTTTGATGGCCGCTTTGTCGCTGGCACTGCTGACGATCAAACCGGTTTGCGCCAAGATAAGGTCTGCCAAGGCGCGGTCGTAGTCGTCGCCGCCCAGCGCGCTGTCGCCGCCAGTGGAGATGACTTCAAACACGCCTTTGGACAGGCGCAGGATGGAGATGTCAAAGGTGCCTCCCCCCAGGTCGTACACCGCGTACACGCCCTCGCTGGCGTTCTCCAGCCCGTAGGCTATGGCAGCGGCGGTGGGCTCGTTGATCAGGCGCAGCACGTTGATGCCCGCTAGCTGCGCTGCGTCTTTGGTGGCCTGGCGCTGCGCGTCGTCAAAATAGGCTGGCACGGTGATGACTGCGCCGTAGATGTCGTCTGCAAAGCTGTCTTCAGCGCGAAAGCGCAGGGTGGCCAAAATCTCGGCGCTCACTTCTACGGGGGATTTCTCGCCGTAGGCGGTGGCAATTTTCACCATACCGGGCTGGGCCAGCAGTTTGTAGGGCAGCTTGTCGGCGTTGGCAATATCATTCATGCCGCGCCCCATCAGGCGCTTGACGCTGGCGATCGTGTTCTCAGGGTCGATGCTTTGCGCGGCTTGTGCGGTAGCGCCAATTTGGCGGCCGTTGTCGGGCAGGTAGCGCACGACAGACGGCAAGATCACCCTGCCCTCGTCGTCAGGCAAGCACTCGGCGATACCGCTTTTCACAGCGGCGACTAAGGAGTGGGTGGTGCCCAGGTCAATGCCCACGGCAATGCGGCGCGTGTGCGGGTCTGGGCTTTGGCCCGGTTCGGAGATTTGTAATAACGCCATGGGTTTTCTAAAATTAATGCGCCAACACTACGCCGCCAACGCTACAGCGCCAACATGTCGTAGCGCGCTTCGATGTCTTGGCTAAAACGCTCAATGAACATCAGGGCTCGGACGGCTTGGGCGGCCTCGGTGTAGTCTTTTGCTTGGTCTAGTAAATGCTCTACTTTTTGTAGCTGCTCCCGCAATATTTTATTAGCTTGCAGGCTTATTTTATCTAAATCATCGTCAGTTTTTGCCTCATCCAGCTCTTCGCGCAACTCCATTTGCTGCATCAAGAAAGCGGTGGGCATCGCCGTGTTATTTTCGGCATTGATCGGCGCTTGGTGCAGCTCGCACAGGTAGGCTGCGCGCCTAACAGGGTCTTTCAGGCGTTGGTAAGCCTCGTTGATGCGCACGCTCCACTGCATGGCAATACGCTGCGCCGCAGCGCCTTGGGCAGAAAACTTGTCGGGGTGCGCCTCGCGTTGCAAGTCTTTCCAACGCGCATCGATGGCCACGCGATCCTGCGCGAAGGTCAGTGGCAGGTTGAAGAGTTCGAAGTCAGTGGACTGGAGGTTCATGGTCTGGGTCGTCGACACTGCGAGGCCTCGCGCAATGGGGTCAGAGCAAAATTTCGTTCAATGCTTCTGGTCGCCGGAAAAATGGTCGTCCTGAATTTTGATCTGACCCCATTCATCCGGGTGCCGACACTAGACGCGGAAAGACTCACCGCAGCCGCACTTATCGCGCTCATTCGGATTGTTGAACTTGAAGCCCTCATTCAAGCCTTCGCGCACAAAGTCCAGCTCGGTGCCGTCCAGATAGGCCAAGCTTTTCGGGTCAATCATCAACTTGATACCCTGGGTTTCAAACAGCACGTCTTCAGGCGGCACTTCGTCCACGTACTCCAGCTTGTAAGCCAGGCCCGAGCAGCCAGTGGTTTTAACGCCCAAGCGCACGCCTATACCCTTGCCGCGCTTGGTAAGGTATTTGGTGACGTGCTTGGCTGCGGCGGGGGATAAAGTTACGGCCATGGAAACCAATCGTCTAGTTTAGGCCGCTACAGCCGCGCCGTGCTTGGCTTTGTAGTCGTTCACTGCGGCTTTGATGGCGTCTTCGGCCAAGATGGAGCAATGGATCTTCACAGGCGGCAAGGCCAGCTCTTCAGCGATTTGGCTGTTTTTCAGCGCCGCTGCCTGGTCCAGGGTTTTGCCTTTGACCCACTCGGTGACGAGCGAGCTGGAGGCAATGGCCGAGCCGCAGCCATAGGTTTTAAAGCGCGCATCTTCGATCACGCCCGTGAGGGGGTTGACCTTGATTTGCAGCTTCATCACGTCGCCGCACGCAGGTGCGCCGACCATGCCGGTACCGACAGAGTCGTCGCCTTTTTCAAAGCTGCCGACGTTGCGGGGGTTTTCGTAGTGGTCTACGACCTTTTCACTGTATGCCATGTCAATTCTCCTGTTTACAAACTATTCGTTCCAGCTTGCGGTGAGTGTTCAAGCAAACGCCGCAGAACCGGCTTTGCCGGGCTGCTGGCGTTGCCCCCTGGGGGGAGGCGGCGCCAGCCGCTTCGGGGGGTATCTTTACTTTAATGCGCCGTCCACTGAATGCTGGAAATATCAATGCCTTCCTGGTACATGTCCCACAGCGGGCTCATGTCACGCAGTTTGGCGACGTTTTCTTTGATGGTGTTGATCGCAAAGTCGATTTCTTCTTCGGTCGTCCAACGGCCAATCGTCATGCGCAGGCTGCTGTGGGCTAGCTCGTCGCTGCGGCCTAATGCGCGCAGCACATAGCTGGGCTCTAGCGATGCCGATGTGCAGGCCGAACCGCTTGATACGGCCAGGCCTTTGATGCCCATGATCAGGCTTTCGCCCTCCACATAGTTAAAGCTCATGTTGATGTTGTGCGGCACGCGCTGGGTCTCGTGGCCGTTGATAAACACTTGCTCAATGCCTTTGAGGCCATTCATCAAGCGTTGTTGCAAAGCGCTGATCTTTTTATTCTCTTGAACCATTTCCTCTTTGGCAATGCGGTAAGCCTCACCCATGCCCACGCACTGGTGCGTGGGTAGCGTGCCGCTGCGCATGCCGCGCTCATGGCCACCACCGTGCATTTGCGCCTCAATGCGAATGCGCGGCTTGCGGCGCACATACAGCGCGCCGATGCCTTTGGGGCCATAGGTTTTGTGGCTGGTCAGGCTCATCAGGTCGATGGGCATTTTGCTGATGTCAAACTCCACGCGGCCCGTGGCCTGCGCTGCGTCTACATGGAAAATCACGCCTTTTTCACGGCAGATATTGCCAATCGCAGTCACGTCCTGGATCACGCCGATCTCGTTGTTGACGTACATCACGCTGGCCAAAATGGTGTCGGGGCGGATGGCGGCTTTGAACACGTCCAGATTCAGCAGGCCGTCTTCTTGCACGTCCAGGTAGGTCACCTCAAAGCCCTGGCGCTCCAGCTCGCGCATGGTGTCCAGCACGGCTTTGTGCTCGGTTTTGACGGTGATCAGGTGCTTGCCCTTGGTTTTGTAAAAACCGGCTGCTCCTTTGATAGCCAAGTTGTTGCTCTCTGTCGCGCCGCTGGTCCACACGATCTCGCGTGGGTCAGCGCCGATCAGCGCTGCCACGTGGTCGCGTGCTTTTTCAACCGCGGCTTCGGCCTCCCAGCCCCACGCATGGCTGCGGGACGCGGGGTTGCCAAAGTGCTCGCGCAGCCACGGAATCATCGCGTCTACCACCCGAGGGTCGCAGGGGTTGGTAGCGCTGTAGTCCATGTAAATGGGGAAGTGGGGAGTGCCGTCCATGACGAGAGTTACCTTAAAAATACAAAATTAGATCGGGCGATTTGACGCATGCATTGTCAGCTTCAATGTCAGCCTATATGCCCGCCTTACGGCTTGACAAACACGTTACCCAGTGCGAACACCGAGTTGGGTGCGTTGATGCGTATTGGCTTGGCCACCGGCATAGGCGAGATAGCCCGTTTGATCATTGGCTTAGACTCAATTTGCAGACCTTTGGCAAGCTGCTCGTCCACCATGTGCTGTAGGTTCACGGAGTCTAAAAACTCCACCATGCGGGTGTTGAGCGAGGCCCACAGCTCGTGCGTCATGCAGCGGCCTGCGTCGTTACCATGGCAGTTTTCTTTGCCACCGCACTGGGTGGCGTCAATCGGTTCGTCCACCGACACAATGATGTCGGCAATGGTGATGTCAGCCGCCTTGCGGCCCAGGGTGTAGCCGCCGCCGGGGCCACGGGTGGACTCGACCAGCTCGTGGCGGCGCAGCTTGCCAAACAATTGCTCCAAATAAGAGAGCGAGATTTGCTGGCGCTGGCTGATAGCAGCCAAGGTGACGGGGCCAGAATTTTGGCGCAGGGCCAAATCAATCATCGCGGTGACCGCAAAGCGGCCTTTAGTAGTGAGACGCATAGCAAGCTCCTTAAGTGCCTACAGTTTTTGGGTACTTACGCGCTTGTGGCGCATAAGCGTTAGTCTCCGCCCATCCCTGCCGTTTGGCCTTTATATAATTCACATTCTTCTTGTTGAACTGGGTGGCTTTAGCGCTTTTTTCTCAGTTCCCGACAATTACCGTCAAGTATACCTCATAACTGAGCGGTCTGCTCGGGTATTACTTTTTATTTGCGGATTCAAAGGGCTGCAGGCTGTGCGCCAAAACCGCCACCAGGCCATCGCAAGCCGCCTCGGTCAGATCTAGCACCCGCTCAAAATCTGCCTCTCCCCCATGGTAGGGGTCTGACACCACCGCACCACGGTGTGCGCCCTGCCCCGTCTGCATGAGTGAAAACTCCATCAGCAATTTAAGTTTAATAGCATGTTGGGGCGGGCAGTCCACTTGCAAGAGCGCCAAATTATCCCAGTCCATCGCCAAGATCAAATCAAAGTCGGCGTAATCATCTGCCGTAATCTGCCGGGCTTGGAGGCGCGACAAATCGTACCCCCTGCGCAGGGCATGCGCCTGGCTGCGCTCGTCGGGCGGGCTGCCGGGATGGTAGTTGTGGGTGCCAGCAGACTCAATATGCACTTGCTTGGTGAGCCCCGCCTGCGCCACTTTGGCACGCAGCACACCCTCGGCCGTAGGGCTGCGGCAAATATTACCCATGCACACCATCAGCACCGATATCTCTTGCGCCTGCGCAGTGTTGGACGGCTGGGTGGACAAAACATTCAACTGGAATCTCCTTGAGGCAAATGCACTGCCCGCTAGCCATGAATTTTACACTAAATGAACTGCCAGCCCAATAGAATATGCGGAAGCAGCTATTTAATACATAGCGTTTGCCTAGACTCAAGCGGCCGACAATGGCACAATGTGGTCACCCCCACTGGCCCCAAAAGCCTGCTCGCGCAGCAGCGCCAACTGGTCGCGCACCCGTGCCGCTTTCTCAAAGTCCAGGTTCTTCGCATGCTCCATCATCTGCTTTTCTAAGAGCTTGATGCGTTTGGACACGTCTTTCTCGCTCATGCCTTCCACATGCGCGCGATCCAGATCGCGCTGCTCGTTGGCTTTGCTGGCTTTTTCGCTGTACACGCCGTCAATCAGGTCGCGCACTTTCTTGACGATGGACATCGGCGTGATGCCGTTGTCCAAATTGAACTGGGTTTGCTTGACGCGCCTGCGCTCGGTCTCGCCGATGGCTTTGGCCATGCTGTCGGTCATTTTGTCGGCGTACAGGATGGCGCGGCCGTTCAGGTTGCGGGCTGCGCGGCCAATGGTTTGGATGAGCGAACGTTCCGAGCGCAAAAAGCCCTCTTTATCGGCATCCAAAATCGCCACAAGGGACACTTCAGGAATATCCAGGCCTTCCCGCAGCAGGTTAATGCCCACCAGCACATCAAAGGTGCCCAGGCGCAGATCCCGCAAAATCTCTACCCGCTCTACCGTGTCTACATCGCTGTGCAGATAGCGCACTTTGCAGCCGTTGTCGCTTAAATAGTCGGTGAGCTGCTCGGACATGCGCTTGGTGAGGGTGGTGATCAGCACGCGCTCGTTTTTGTCCACCCGAATGCGGATCTCTTGCAGCACGTCGTCCACCTGGCTGGTGGCGGGGCGCACCTCGACCTCGGGGTCTACCAGGCCGGTGGGGCGCACCAGTTGCTCTACTACCTGGCCGGCGTGCTCGTTCTCATACGCGGCGGGTGTGGCGCTGACAAAGATGGCCTGGCGCATCTTGGTTTCAAATTCTTCAAATTTGAGCGGCCGGTTGTCCAGCGCGCTGGGCAGCCTGAAGCCATACTCCACCAGCGTGGTTTTGCGCGATCGGTCGCCGTTGTACATGGCGCTGAGCTGCCCCATCATTTGGTGGCTCTCGTCCAGAAACAGCAGCGAGTCTTTGGGCATGTAGTCGGTGAGCGTGCTGGGCGGGCTGCCGGGGGGCGCGCCGCTCAGGTGGCGGGTGTAGTTCTCAATGCCTTTGCAGTGGCCTATTTCGCTCAGCATTTCCAGGTCAAACCGGGTGCGCTGCTCGATGCGCTGGGCCTCGACCAGTTTGCCCATGGCCAGCAGCTCTTTTACACGGTCTACCAGCTCCATTTTGATAGTTTCAATGGCGGTCAGTACCTTGTCGCGCGGGGTCACGTAATGGCTGGACGGGTACACGGTAAAGCGCGGGATTTTTTGCCGGATGCGGCCCGTTAAAGGGTCAAACAGACTCAGGCTCTCGATCTCATCGTCAAACAGCTCAATGCGAATCGCCAGCTCGGAATGCTCCGCCGGAAACACATCAATCGTGTCGCCCCGCACCCGAAACGCACCTCGGCTAAAGTCCATATCATTGCGCTGGTACTGCATGCGAATCAGCTGCGCAATCACATCACGCTGGCCCAGCTTGTCGCCCGCACGCAGAGTCATGATCATCTTGTGGTAACTCTCCGGCTCGCCAATACCGTAGATGGCCGAGACGGTGGCGACGATCACCACATCCCTGCGCTCCAGAATCGACTTGGTGCACGACAAGCGCATCTGCTCAATATGCTCGTTAATAGCAGAGTCTTTTTCAATAAACAAATCCCGCTGCGGCACATAGGCCTCAGGCTGGTAGTAGTCGTAGTAGCTGACAAAATACTCCACCGCATTCTTAGGAAAAAACTCGCGGAACTCGCTGTACAACTGCGCCGCCAATGTTTTGTTCGGCGCAAACACGATGGCGGGCTTGCCCATCTGCGCAATCACGTTCGCCATAGTGAAGGTCTTGCCCGAGCCCGTCACCCCTAAAAGCGTCTGAAACACCTCCCCATCATGCAGGCCCTGCACCAGTTGTTCAATCGCCTTAGGCTGGTCTCCAGCGGGCGGATACGGCTGAAACAACTCAAAAGGCGAGCCGGGATAGCTCTTAAACTCGCCTTTTTTCACTTCAGGAATCACTTCAGCTAGATCTTGCATAGGGTTAGTACTCGATTGCCCGCTAAAATCTGGGGCTAACTTTGTAGATTAATCCATTTTTGAAGATAAAGATGGACTTCCGGACGCAGAGGGCGCAAAAGCTACGCAAAGGACGCAAAAGAAGACAGAAAAAAATTCAAAATTTAATACCAAGAAAGATTAAAAATTCTTTGTCTCTTTTGGTATTTATTTTGGTATTTCTTTTTTGCGTCCTCTGCGTAACTTTTGCGTCCTCTGCGTCCGGATGTTCGGATGTCCGCATTCTCCCCCTCCCGTAAATTTTAGGAAACCAAGCAATGAGCATGTTCAGCACCGTAGAAATGGCCGCAAAAGACCCTATTTTTGGTCTGATTGAGCAATTTAACCAAGACAGCAACCCGAGCAAAGTCAACCTTGCCATCGGCGTGTACTGTGACGACAACGGCAAGCTGCCTTTGCTCAAGTGCGTACAGGAAGCCGAAAAGCGCATCGCCGCCGACCCCAAGGCGCGCGGCTATCTGCCTATGGACGGCATCGTGGCCTATGACAATGCCGTCAAAGCCTTGGTATTTGGTGCGGACAGCGCGATTGTCAAAGCAGGCCGCGTGGGCACGGCGCAGTCGATTGGCGGCACCGGTGGCCTGAAAATTGGTGCGGACTTTTTAAAGAAATACTACCCCGCCAGCAAGCTGCTGATCAGCGACCCGAGCTGGGAAAACCACCGCGCCCTGTTTACCAGTGCAGGCTTTACCGTGGAAAGCTACCCCTACTACGACGCAGCCAATCGCGGCATCAACTTTGACGGTATGCTGGCCGCGCTGAACGCCGCCGCACCCAAAACCATCGTGCTGCTGCACGCCTGCTGCCATAACCCCACGGGCTACGACCTGACCCCCGCGCAGTGGGAGCAGATCATTGCCGTCATCAAGGCCAAAGACCTGGTGTCCTTCCTCGACATGGCCTACCAAGGCTTTGGCTTTGGCATTGCCGAAGACGGCGCAGTGATCGCCAAGTTTGTCGCCGCCGGGCTCGACTTTTTTGTCTCCACGTCATTTAGCAAAAGCTTTAGCCTCTACGGCGAGCGCGTCGGCGCCCTGTCTGTAGCCTGTGCCAGCAAAGAAGAATGCGACCGCGTGATGAGCCAGATCAAGATGGTCATCCGCACCAACTACAGCAACCCACCCACCCACGGCGCGACCGTGTGCGCCACCGCGCTCAACACCCCCGAGCTGCGCACGATGTGGGAGGCCGAGCTGGCCGAGATGCGCGTACGCATCAAAGCCATGCGCCAGTCCTTTGTAGAAAAGCTCAAAACTGCGGGCGTGACAGCCGATATGTGCTTCATCACCCAGCAGGTAGGCATGTTCAGCTACAGTGGCCTGACCAAAGAGCAAATGGTGCGCCTGCGCACCGAGTTTTCCGTCTACGGCACCGACACCGGCCGCATGTGCGTGGCCGCGTTGAACAGCAAAAACATCGACTATGTTTGCGCGTCTATCGCTAAAGTGATGTGAACCATAAACCTGCCCTACGAGGGGGCCTTTTTGCACTCTTGGCCGCCACACTGTTCGGCTTGAGCACGCCACTAGTGCAGCGCTTTGGGCTGGGTTTGGGGGCTTTTTCAACGGCGGCACTGCTGTATGCTGGCGCTGCTTTTGTGGCGCTGTGGATGCGTCAACCTATTGAATTAGAAGCGAAATTACAGCGGAATGACTTACCCAGATTACTTGCTATGGCGGGTT
>JAYVGI010000037.1:0-16176 GCA_043772355.1 Polaromonas sp. | reverse complement strand
GTCGTTGTTGCGTCGCCTTGCCGTGCTACAGCACTCTCGTAGGCTCCGCGCCTAGACATTAATGATGTAGAAATGGAATTAGAAGCGGGGAGAGCAAATGGGGTCAGATCAAAATTCAGGAAGACCTTCTGTTCGGAGCGTGCAACGCCCTGACGAAATTTTGCTCTGACCCCTCGCGCTGTCTGCGGCGCACAAGACCCTCCCCACGCCCAGCCTCACACGCACAGCCCAGCGTCACACGCACAGCCCAGCCTCACACGCACAGCCCAGCCTCACCCGCACAGCCCAGCCTCACACGCGCAGACCTCGTAGCGCGCCTGCGCAAGGGCCGCTTGGAAAACCACTTACTCACTAAACAGTAGCACTCCGTCTAAGCAGGCCAGTGGGGTACACAGGGTAACGTCCATATTTTGTCGCGCGGTACGGTTTGGAGCCGTTGCGAAGCCTCTGGCGACTTTTGAATCGGCCGAAAACCGTGAATTTGCTGCTTGGAGCGCCGCTAATTTAGATAGATATCCGCCTGTAGCCCTCTAGAATAAAGCGGGAAGAGCTATGGAATAGATAGTTCCACCCCGGTCGGAAATGCGCTGCAAGCAGCCTCTCTGGCTGGTTTTCGGCACACAGCGGCTAGCCAACGTACAGGATGCCTGTTTTTAACCTATCCCCATGTACCCCACTGGCCTGCATAGACGAAGTGCTACTATTTAGTGAGTAACGATGCTTTCTAGCAAGCCGCCAACCCAGACCAGTAGAAGCATCTGGATGTGCGGGTCAAGGTGAAGCAGTCCGCCCACTGATGTCCACACCGCTGCGCAACCCACGGCAAATCACACAGACCCAAAATAAGGGCGGCAGAGAGGATCGATCAACGGGATATTGGTTTTTTCCATCTCCCTAATGAAGCAGTGCTGTATCGGCACCGCCGCCAACGCCCGCTCGGTTGCGTCTGCAAAAAGCAGGCTGTACGCCGCCGGGAGCGAATTAGCGTGACATAGTTCACGATTAAGGTAAACCCTAAAAAATTAATAGTATCTAAAGATTAACCTCACATTTACTTACTAAGTGCTTGATTCAATTGTTGTTATTTACAAACTATTTGAAGATTTCTTCAGGAAATTGGTTGCGCAGTCAATGCCCAAGCTCTATCGTTGATGCATGGCACATAATAGTTATCGAGAACAGCGATGCGTTGGGTGAAAACTACCCTCTCCAGCGTGTGGGGCATGGTGGGCTTGCAGCCCATCCCCACCGAAGACGAGTTGCATGAACGCACCGAAGAGATCCGTGAGCGCATGCTCGATATTTTGGGCGAGAGCGGAGCGCAGCTACGCCCCGTGGTGCGCCGCCGCATCCAGTACGCGCCTGACCTGGAGTCGCTGTGGTACATGCGCAGCGATTGGATGGCCGCCATCTCTGCCACCCAAGGCGAAGCTGCCGCTGCGGCCCATGTGCGCCGCATCAACATCAGCTTTTCTGGGCTGCTGCCCGAAAGCCTACAGTCCCGGCCCAGTACCCTGTCGCAGTAACAGAGCCCACCAAGACAGCCCAACCCCGCGCTGCCAGCGCTTCTCGCGCAGCCCGTTGCGCTTATTCCAGCCAGGTAGTGAAGTCTTGCGCGTCTACCCGCGTGGTGGCAAACGTGTTGACCAGCGCGCCCTCGTCAGCGTAGCCCAGGGACATGCCGCAGACGAGCATTTCGTTGTCCTGCGCGCCAATATGCGGCATGATAATTTTGCCAAACCCGTTCCAGGCCGCCTGCGGGCAGGTGTGCAGGCCACGCGCACGGGCAGCGAGCATGATGTTTTGCAAAAACATGCCGTAATCCACCAGGCTGCCGCGCCCCATGATTTTGTCCATGGTGAACATCAAGCCCACCGGCGCTCCAAAAAACCGGTAGTTTTGCTGGTGCTGCGCATGCATACCCGCCTTGTCGCCCTTGCCCAGGCCCAGCACGCCATACAGGCCAAAGCCGCATTCACGGCGACGGTCGATGTAAGGTGAAACCCATTTTTCGGGGTAATAGTCGTACTCTTCCCGGTACTGCGCCGCCAATGTGGGATCAAGGGCCAGCGCATCATGCGCTGCGCACACCTGGGTGACCAGCGCGTCTTTTTTTGCGCCCTGCAGCACATACACCTTCCAGGGTTGGGTATTGGTGCCACTGGGCGCGCGGCCTGCCACTTGCAACAGGTTTTGTAGCAGCCCACGCTCTACCGGCTGGGCTGTGAAGGCGCGGTTGCTGTAGCGGGACAGCATGGCTGCATCTACGCTAGCAGGGTCGGCAATGCGGGTGCTGGCCTGTGGGGTGGGCAAGAGTTCGGTGAGTTTCAAAGCAAGGTCTCCAGGACGGTTTTTAAGTTCAGGGGAAGGGGCACGGGGCTACGGCTGGTTTTGTCTACGTAGACATGCACAAACTGACCGCAGGCGTTGGTGGTAGCGGCATCGTCGGCAAACAAGCCTACCTCGTAGCGCACGCTGGATGTCCCCAAGTGCGCCACGCGAATGCCTGCCTGCACGGCCTGCGGAAAGGCCATGGGCGAAAAATAGTTGCAGCTGGTTTGCACCACCAGGCCAATGGTGCTGCCGTGGTGAATGTCCAGCGCGCCTTGGGCGATCAGGTAGCCATTGACGGCAGTGTCAAACCAGGCGGTGTAGATAACGTTGTTTACATGGCCATAAATGTCGTTGTCGGCCCAGCGGGTGGTGATGGGGACGAAGGCCTTGTAGGCGCTGCGCGGCTGGGGTTGTGGGCGGGGTGGTGAGTTGGGTGGCGGGGGGGCTTGCATGGCAGTTGGGTAAGGGTTCAAAGGGCAGATGGCTCAAGAGCCTTATTCTGAATTATTTTATAGATATTTTAAGCCTGTAGCCCAATGAAATAATGCGCTAGCAGCTATGTATTTAATAGTGTTTCAGCTGCAAGATCACAGATTTTTCCATCGGCTCGCGTACTCTGTGGCTACGCGGTAGGTCGCCTGCTGCACGCGCAGCGTGGTGTCCAGCTCGGTGCCGTAGCCGCCGCCCATGGCAAAGGCCAGGGGAATGCGCCGCTGCCAGCACCAGTCCATTACGCGCCGGTCGCGCGCCTCCAGGCCGTCGTAGCTCAGCTTTAAACGCCCTAGCCTGTCGCCTTCGTGCGGGTCTGCGCCCGCTAGGTACAGCACCAGGCCGGGTTTAAAGCGCCGCTCCAGCTCGTCCAGCGCCAGCTCCAGGGCGTGCAGGTACTCTGCATCTTGGCAGCCATCGGGCAAGTCCACATCCAGGTCGCTGGCCTCTTTGCGAAACGGGAAGTTTTTGGCCCCGTGCAGGGACAGGGTGAACACACTAGCGTCGTTTTTAAAAATGTTGGCCGTGCCGTTGCCTTGGTGCACGTCCAGGTCGATGATGGCCACCTGCAAGGGCGCGCGGTGCTGGCGCGCCCACTCGGCCTGCATGAGCCGGGCGGTCACCGCAAAGTCGTTGAACACGCAAAACCCGCCGCCTTTGTCAGCGTAGCTGTGGTGCGTGCCGCCAGCCAGGTTGGCGGCGATGCCTTGCGGTTTGCCCTGTGGTTGACCATGCACCAGGCCCAAGCTACAGCGCGCCGCTGCCACGCTAGCCCCCACCGACCTGCGCGCCCGCTCGGCCATCGCCAGGCTCCACGGAAAGCCAATCTCGCGCATCACCTTCGGGTCCACGCTACCGGTGCAAATGCCTTGCACGTATTGCGGCGTATGGCACAGCGCCAGCTCGCCATCCGTAGCAGGCTCTGCCACCCCAAGCTGCACCTGCGGCAAATGCCCGGCCAGCCAGTCACGCAGCAAACGGTATTTGCGCATGGGAAAGCGGTGGCCCAGCGGCAAGGGCAGCTCAAATTGATCGGCGTAGAAGGCTTGCATGGGGATAGATTGTAAATGTGCTTCCAGGCCAATAGAATATTGCGGGAGCAGCTATTAAATATATAGTGGTCATCTTGTAATACGCGCGCCAAATCCCCTCCGTTGACCTGCCCCTTACACTAGACCGCAGCCCAACAGCACCTTCAATGAGGCTAGCTAGAATTTGGCGCTGTGATTTAACCTTCCTTCAGGAGATGCTATGCAATATGTAGAGTTGGTCGCAGTATTTGCGGTGCTTCAGTTTTTTGCTTTCGGTGCATTGACCGGAAACGCTCGCCGAAAATCTGGCCTGAAGGCGCCAGCGATCACGGGTCACGAGGGCTTTGAGCGTATGTACCGCGTACAAATGAACACGCTGGAGATGCTAGTCGCCTTTTTACCCGCGCTCTTGCTAGATTCAATGTATTGGCCTTCTTTGTGGGTTGCTGGCTTGGGCGCTGTCTACTTGATCGGACGGCATCTCTACTGGCGCGCCTACGTCAGCGACCCGTCCAAGCGTGGCACTGGTTTCATGCTGACCATGGTACCCACCTTGCTGCTTCTCTTGCTGGCACTTGGTGGCATTATCTTGTCGCTGACGGGTTGTAGAGCCTAACCCAAAATGCTCATGATGGAAATGCAGGAAACCGGGATCGAGCCCTATTACCGTCGCTTTGAAGAAATAGTGGCATGCCTGAACCCGAAGATGGTGTATTTGCGTCCACGCGACGTCGCCCATCATTCACGGGAGATTTGTGCGATGCGAGGTGAAGATTGGAGCCACAAGGTTTCAAGTTACTTGGCGAAAACGCCCTATTCGACTTGCCACAGACTCACAGGCATAAGTGGAATGCACCAATTTTGGACCGAATACGCAGCGCTATGTGACCATCTAATACAGGGAACGCCTATTCCAACAAAAACTGTAGATTGTGTATGCGGTGAGTGGGACAGGCATATGGCGGAGGCTTCCCTGTTCTTGGGATTGGACGGAATTTCCTACTGAGCGTGACCGTCTACGGCGCAAAATAGGTAGTCGCCGGGGACTACGCAAAAGGGGTCAGAGCAAAATTTCGTTTGGCGTTACGGGCTTCGATGAGACGGTCTTCCTGAATTTTGATCTGACCCCATTTGCTTTCGCAGGCTTTGCCGCGAAGCCGCGAGGTCTGCGCGCGAAACGGCATGCGAAGGGTTAAACCGCTGCAAACCCGCATGAACCCTGGCGCATATGCTTATGCGCATAAGCCACCAACAAAAAAGTAGTTTGGTTTTGATAGCAGGCGCTCTACAGTCACCCCCATGGCTGATTTGGCGTTTATCTTTGCGGGGTTTTTAGTGGGGCTTACTGTGGGCCTTACGGGGGTGGGTGGCGGCTCGCTGATGACGCCTATTTTGATTTTTGGTTTTGGTATCAAGCCTTACCTGGCCATTGGCACGGATTTGCTGTTTGCTGCTTTTACCAAGCTGGGCGGCACGATTAACCTGGCGCGCGCCAAGACGGTGGACTGGCGCATTGTGGGCTTGCTGTGCGCGGGCTCTATCCCGGCTGCACTGACCTCCATTTACCTGCTGCACAGCGTGGGCACGACTGACCCTGCGGTGCAAAAGCTGATGACCACGACGCTGGGCTTGGCGCTATTGCTCACCGCCCTGGCCACGCTGTACAAGGCCATCAAGGGCAAGGCCAGCCCGCGCAACCTGAGTCCCGAACAACTCGCCCAGGCCACCACGCCCCGCCACTGGGCGCTGCCCGTACTGTTTGGCGCGCTGATTGGCGCCATGGTGTCTATTACTTCGGTGGGCGCAGGCGCGATTGGCGTAACGGTGCTGATGCTGCTCTACCCCGCCCTGCCCTTGCCGCGCATTGTCGCGGCTGACCTGGCCTACGCAGTGCCTTTGACCTTGGTAGCAGGCCTGGGCCATGCCTCTATCGGTTCGGTGGACTGGGCGCTGCTAGCCAAGCTGCTGGCAGGTTCGTTGCCGGGTATTTGGCTGGGCACCCAATTTAGCGCCAAGGTGCCTGAGCGGGCCTTGCGCTCACTACTGTCTTTCTTGCTGGCCTATGCGGGCGTGAAACTGATTGCGATATGACAACCCGTTGCCTTCAATGTTCAAAAACGCGCTGGGCCGCCCCAAGCTTTTTTGCGCTTTCCACGAAAAAGTATCGTGGAAGCGCAGCGACCGAAACTTTTTTGTGAACTGATAAATATGTACCAATACACCGACTTCGACAAAACTTTCGTCCAACAACGCGCCGCGCAGTACCGCGACCAGTTGGAGCGCAACCTCGCTGGCAAGCTGGCCGACGACGAGTTTCGCCCACTGCGCCTGCAAAACGGCTGGTACGTGCAGCGCTATGCGCCCATGCTACGCGTGGCTGTGCCTTATGGCGAGCTGTCTAGCGCGCAACTGCGGGTGTTGGCCAAGATTGCGGCTGAATACGACCAACCGTCGAACGAAGTATTTAAAACCGCCGTTGACGGCCAAGCCAAGCTCGGCGGCAAGGGCGTGCAGCTCACCAAGGGCTACGGCCACTTCACCACCCGCCAAAACGTGCAATTCAACTGGATTGCGCTGGACAAAAGCGCTGACGTGATGGACCTGCTGGCCAGTGTCAACATGCACGGCATCCAGACCAGCGGGAACTGCATCCGCAATATCACCAGCGACGAGCTGGCGGGTATTGCACCCGACGAGATTGCCGACCCGCGCCCATTTTGCGAAATCTTGCGCCAGTGGAGCACCCTGCACCCCGAGTTTGCCTTTCTGCCGCGCAAGTTCAAGTTTGCGGTTACTGGGGCTAAAGAAGATCGTGCCGCCACCGCGTGGCACGACGTAGGCCTACACCTCATCCGCAACAGCGAAGGCGACTTGGGCTTTAAAGTGCTGGTCGGTGGCGGCATGGGCCGCACGCCCATCATCGGCACCGTGGTGCGCGAGTTTTTGCCGTGGAACCAGATTTTGAATTACTCCGAGGCCATCATTCGCGTCTACAACCTGTATGGTCGGCGTGACAACATCTACAAGGCGCGCATCAAGATTTTGGTCAAAGCCGAGGGGCAAAAATATATTGACGATGTTGAGGCCGAGTTTGCCCGCATCCTCACGCAAGATGGCGCGCCGCACACCATCACCCAGGCCGAGTTAGACCGAGTTTCGGCATCCTTTGTCCCACCAGCCCATGCAATATGTGCGCAACCAGCTATGGATAAAGTAGCATTAAAAGTGAGTAATGTGCTTAAAGCGGCGGCCGAGGATGACACCGAGTTCACCCGCTGGATCATCCGTAACGTCACTGCCCACGCTAACCCGAACCTGCGCGCCGTCACCCTGTCATTCAAACGCCTGGGCTATGCGCCCGGTGACGCCACGGCCGAGCAACTGCTGCAAGCGGCTGACTTGGTAGAACGTTTTAGCGAAGGCGAGGCCCGCGTCACGCACGACCAAAACCTGCTGCTGCCCTGGGTGCATTGCGACCAGTTGCCCGCCCTGTGGCAAGCGGCGCGCAAGGCGGGCTTTGCCAAGCCCAACATCCATTTGCTCAGCGACATGATCGCCTGCCCCGGCGGAGATTTTTGCGCACTGGCCAATGCCCGCAGCCTGCCCATTGCCGAGGCCATTACCGCCCGCTACCAAGACCTGGACGAGCTGGACGACTTAGGCGAGATTGACCTGCACATGAGCGGCTGCATCAACTCCTGCGGCCACCACCACAGCGGCCATATTGGCATCCTGGGCGTGGACAAAGATGGCAAGGAGTGGTACCAGATTACCCTGGGCGGCTCGGATGGATCGAAGCTTAGCGGCGCGCCCGTAGCGGGTAAAGTAGTGGGCCCATCGTTTAGCGCAGCCGAGGTGGTGGAAGTGATTGACGCGGTGCTGACTGAGTACAAAAACCTGCGCATTGCCAAAGACGCGGGCGCAGGCCATAGCCCACACGAAACTTTTATCGACACGCTGCGCCGCGTAGGCATCGAGCCGTTCAAAGCCGCTGCCAACAGCGCCCGTTTTGTCGATGCGCACGCCGCTTAAGGAGTCAACCGTCATGTCAAATACTATCACTTTAATAGCTGCTTGCGCAATAAACACCAAGGCTATTGGTCAAAACGTTCTCAAAATATCGAATGACACCGAGGTAGACACTCTGAGTGACCAGTTAGCCAACGCCAACGTGGTAGAGCTGCACTTCCCCAAATTCTCAGATGGCCGCGCCTTCAGCCAAGCCGTGCAACTGCGCCGCCGCCACCAGTTCACAGGCGATATCCGTGCCACTGGCGACGTGCTGATTGATCAACTGGTACAAATGCAGCGCACCGGCTTTAGCAGCGCCGTTCTGCGCGATGACCAAGACGCGGCGCACGGCCAAAAACTGCTGGCGCACTACGCAGGCTTTTACCAAGGCGATGCAGACAGTTCCGCGCCTAAGTTTGCCGCGTCCACCGCAGCCCAGGGAGTTGCCGCATGAGCGCTGTCAGCCTGTATGCCAAGCCGTCCCCCCAGTTCGGTAGCAAACTGGCCAGCACGCAAGCACTGCTTCGCACCGCCTGCGACCTGTATCAGCCCATCACCCAAGCCAGCAGTCTGGGCGCAGAAGACATGGTGATCACCCATTTGCTGCACACCCTCAAGCTGGGTAGCGAAGTGTTTGTGCTGCAAACCGGCAAGCTGCACGCCGAGACTCTGGCCCTGCTGACCACGGTGCAAACCACCTACGGCATCGACCGCGTAGTGCGTGTGGTCGAGCCCGATGCCGCAGTAGCCAATGCCTTTGAAACCATCCACGGCCCCGAGGCGATGTACCAGAGTATCGAACTGCGCAAACAGTGCTGCGACATCCGCAAAATGGTGCCACTGGACAAAGCCTTGAAAGGCAAAAAAGCCTGGATCACCGGCCTGCGCCGCGAGCAGTCCAATGCCCGCGCCGAAGTGCTGGCCATAGAGCAGCAAGAAAAGCGCGCCAAGATCAACCCCTTGGTAGACTGGACCAACGGCGACGTATGGCACTACATCGCCACCCACCATGTGCCCTACAACGCGCTACACGACCAGTTCTACCCCAGCATCGGCTGCGCACCGTGCACCCGCGCCGTCACCCTGGGCGAAGACATCCGCTCTGGCCGCTGGTGGTGGGAACAGGAAGCGGCCAAGGAATGCGGCTTGCACGTCGCCGCCTCTTCTTCGCTGCGGGATATTCCTGTGGTTGCAACTGCTTAAAACCGAAATCGGACATCCGGACGCAGAGGACGCAAAAATTACGCAAAGGACGCAAAAGAAGACAAAAAAAGAAAACCAAATTTCATTTAGAAATTAACCATATTGTTAAATTCAAAGTTAATTGATTTCATTTTTGAATTTTTTGGTATCCCTTTTGCGCCCTCTGCGTAACTTTTGCGTCCTCTGCGTCCGGAAGTTTTGTATTTGTATTCGTATTGACACCTTATGAACGCCAGAATTGAGCCCCAATTGCTACAAGCCCTGAATAACCACCACCTCGACGCGCTGGAAGAAGAGACCATCTTCATCCTGCGCGAGGTCGCCGCCGCTTTCGAGCGCCCTACGTTGCTGTTCTCCGGCGGCAAAGACTCGCTGGTGATGCTCAAGTGTGCCGAAAAAGCCTTTGGTGTGGGCCGCATCCCCTACCCGCTGTTGATGATCGACACCGGCCACAACTTCCAGGAAGTGACGGACTTCCGTGACTCGCGCGCCGCCGAGCTGCAAGCCAAGCTCATCGTGCGCAGTGTAGAAGACAGCATGAAGCGCGGCACGGTGCGCCTGGCCCACGCGGGTGAATCGCGCAACGTCCATCAAAGCGTGACCCTGCTCGAAGCCATCGAAGAATTCCAGTTTGATGCGCTCATCGGCGGTGCTCGGCGTGACGAAGAAAAAGCCCGCGCCAAAGAGCGCATCTTCAGCCACCGCGACAGCTTTGGCCAGTGGCAACCCAAAAGCCAACGCCCGGAGTTGTGGACGGCGTTTAACACCAAGCTGCAACCGGGAGAGCATTTCCGCGTCTTCCCCATCAGCAACTGGACCGAGCTGGACGTGTGGCAGTACATCGAACGCGAAGCCATCGCCCTGCCTTCCATTTACTACACCCACCAGCGCCAAGTAGTCGAGCGCAAAGGCCTGCTGGTACCCGTCACGCACCTCACGCCCCCGCGCGACGGCGAAACCGTAGTCACCAAAGACGTGCGCTTTCGCACCGTAGGCGACATCACCTGCACCTGCCCTGTGGAAAGCCTGGCCGCGACGGCTACAGATGTCGTAATCGAAACCTTGACCGTAGATGTGAGCGAGCGCGGTGCGACCCGCATGGACGACAAAACTTCAGAAGCTTCGATGGAGAAGCGCAAGAAGGAGGGTTATTTCTAATCTCACATGCCATTTAACTCGAACATCTGAAAGCGGACATCCGAAAGCGGACACCCGGACGCAGAGGACGCAAAAGTTACGCAAAGGACGCAAAAGGAATACCAAAAATACAAAAAAATGGAACGAAAACAAAATGAAAAATTTCAATACCTATTCAACTTTAAAGTTTTCTAAATTCAATTTAGATTTTATTTTTGTCTTCTTTTTATCTTCTTTTTATCTTCTTTTGCGTCCTCTGCGTCCGGATGTCCGACTTCGGAAGTCCGACTTCAACCACCTAAGCCCATGAACCACCTATCTACCCTGAAATTCATCACCTGCGGCAGCGTAGACGATGGTAAGTCCACCCTGATTGGCCGCCTGTTGATCGACAGCAAAGCCGTTTTGCAAGATCAGCTCGCAGGTGTGTCCAAGAGCGGCACGGCTGACCTGGCGCTGTTCACCGATGGCCTCTCCGCCGAGCGTGAGCAGGGCATCACCATCGACGTGGCCTACCGCTACTTCAACACGCCGAGTCGCAAATTCATCATTGGCGATGCCCCCGGCCACGAGCAATACACCCGCAACATGGTCACCGCCGCCAGCAGCGCGGATGCCGCTGTGGTGCTGGTAGATGCCACCAAGCTGGACTGGAAGAACCCAGCTCTGCAGCTCCTTGCGCAAACCCGCCGCCATAGCCTGTTGGTGCACTTGCTGCGCGTACCCGGCGTGGTGTTTGCCATCAACAAGCTCGATGCGGTGGATGATTCGGCGCTCGCGTTTAAAAACATCAGCTCTGCACTGGCTGCGTTTGCCAAAGATGCCGGCATCGCCGTTGCTGCGACCGTACCCATCTCAGCCCTGCATGGCAGCAACGTGGTAGAAAAAAGCGATGCCTTCCCGTCATACACCGGCGAGAGCTTGCTCGCCATTTTGGAGCAACTCCCCAATGCCAGCAATGAGGCGCAACTGCCCCTGAGTTTCCCTGTGCAGTGGGTAGAAAAGTTTTCCAGCTCGGCAGACACTTCCCAGGGCCGCCGCGTCTTCTGGGGCCGTGTCGCCACAGGCGCAGTGCAGGTCGGCCAGGAAGTGACTGTGTTGCCCAGCGGCCAAACCGCCAAAGTAGCCCAGGTGCTGGACCATGCGCGCCAGCCTAAGAACGTGCAAGCAGGGCTCTCCGCAGGCATTGTGCTGGACCGCGAGGTCGATGTGTCGCGTGGTGACTGGCTGCTCGCTCCTGGTGCCTTCACGCCCAGCCGCAGCATTAGCGCCACCGTCGCCTGGATGGACGATGTGCCTCTGGTGGCGGGCCGCACCTACTGGGCGCTGCACGGGCACCGCTGGGTCAAGGCCAAAGTGGCGCGTATCACCCATCGCCTGAACGTCAACACCCTGGCCGAAGAAGATGCCACCGAACTGGCTCCCAACGAGATTGGCGATATTGAAATCAGCCTGCAAGAGCCCTTGGCCACCCTACCCTATGCGCAGTCTAAAACCTTGGGCGCGCTGATCTTGGTGGACACCGCCAGCCATAAAACCTCCGGCGCAGTGTTGATAAGTTAGCCCCAGAGCACAAAACCCGTCCAAATGCCAATAAAATCAAGGGTTTACACCCGCACCACCTGCCTAGCTATCGCCTGAGTAACAACATGACCCATATCGTCACCGAAGCCTGTATCAAATGCAAATACACCGACTGCGTCGATGTATGCCCCGTAGACTGCTTCCGCGAAGGCCCCAACATGCTTGTCATCGACCCCGATGAGTGCATCGACTGCGCAGTTTGCATCCCCGAGTGCCCTGTCAACGCCATCTACGCCGAAGAAGACGCACCGCCGGACCAGTTGCATTTCATCAAGCTCAACGTTGAACTGTCGCAAAAAGCCGGCTGGAAAAGCATCACCAAGCGCAAACCGGCACCGCCTGATGCGGATGAATGGAAAGACGTGATGCCTAAGCTGGCATTGCTGGAGCGCTAAAGCCTGAAATCCGAATTCGGACAGCCGGACGCAGAGGACGCAAAAGTTACGCAAAGGACGCAAAAGAAGACAAAAAAAGAAAACCAAAATGAATTGCAAGATTTAGATAGATTTACGTTTATAAAAAATTCTTTTTTTCTTTTTTTTCTTTTTTTTCTTTTTGGTATTCCTTTTGCGTCCTTTGCGTAACTTTTGCGTCCTCTGCGTCCGGAAGTTTTTCGGAAGTTTTGTCTTCAAGTATTTTGATAGTTGTAATGTATGGAACCACAATTGAACCAAGAAGTGATCAACACCGCCGCCGCACACGATGGCCCTATCGAGACCGATGCGGTCATCGTTGGCGCTGGCCCGGTGGGTTTGTTTCAAGTGTTTGAACTCGGCCTGCTGGAAGTCAAAGCCCACGTCATCGACAGTCTGGCCTACCCCGGGGGCCAGTGCATTGAGCTGTACCCCGACAAGCCGATCTACGATATTCCTGCTGTGCCCGTGTGCACTGGCAAGGAGCTGACCGACAGCTTGCTCAAGCAGATTGCGCCCTTTGGTGCCACCTTCCACTTTGGCCAAGAAGTCACCACCGTGCAAAAGCAGGACGACGGAAGATTCTTCGTCGAGACCAGCAAGGGCACCCAGTTTCTCACCAAAACCATTTTCATCGCTGCGGGTGTAGGCGCCTTCCAGCCGCGCACGCTCAAGGTCGATGGTATTGAGGCTTACGACGGCACGCAGTTGCACTACCGCGTGCGCAGTCCCGAGCAGTTCGCGGGCAAAAACCTCGTCATCGTCGGCGGTGGCGACTCTGCGCTGGACTGGGCGCTTAACTTCGCGCAAGAAGGCCCGAACAAAGCCGAGTCTGTCATCCTGCTGCACCGCCGCGACGGCTTCAAAGCCGCGCCTGCATCGGTGGCCAAAATGAAGGCGATGTGCGACGCGCACGAGATGCAATTCACCGTGGGTCAGATCACCAGCATCGAAGAAACCGATGGCAAACTCACCGGCGTCAAAGTGACCGGCGGCGACGGCGTAACGCGCCTGATGCCGCTGGACATGCTGCTGGTTTTCTTTGGCCTGTCTCCCAAACTAGGCCCCATCGCCCAATGGAGCCTGGAAATCGAGCGCAAGCAAGTCAAGGTGGACACCGAGAAATTCAGCACCAATGTGCCCGGCATCTTCGCCGTGGGCGACATCAACACCTACCCGGGCAAAAAGAAGCTCATTCTGAGCGGCTTTCACGAGTGCGCTCTGGCCGCGTTCGGCTCCATGCCTTTCATCTTCCCCGACAAAAAGGTGCATCTGCAGTACACCACCACCTCGCCCAAGCTGCACAAGGTACTGGGAGTAGAGTCACCCGTGTTTGATTGACCCTGCTCAACTTTGCAGATAAAAATGGCCGCTCGATAGATCGGCCTTTTTTATTTCTCCGCTAAAATACAGCTTGCTTTGGCAACAAAGCAACCGCTAGGGGTGTTGTGCATCGAGAGATGTGCGACTGAGAAAGTCCCTTTGAACCTGACTGAGGTAATCCTCGCGCAGGGAAGCTTGTATTGAGTGGGGTGGTTTCTCACGCCGCCCGCGCCCCCACACCATGTGGGGTAGCCGCTTAGCATGCCGCCCTGTTATGACGAACTGAAAGACCGTTATGACACCATTATTTAAACAAAAACAACCCATAGCCATTACACTGATTGCGCAAGCAGCTCTTATTTTAGTAGCGCAGAATGCTGCCGCACAAACCGGTCAACCGACCACTCAACCCGCCAGTCAGCCCACCGCTACCGATGCCGCCGCTTCTGCCGCCCCAGCCACGCTGCGCTCCATCACCATCACCGCACCCGCTGCCAGCAGCCAAGCCGATGTGACCGGCTTTGGCGATGTGCCCTTACAGCGCACGCCCATCAGCGCCACCATCATCGGTGCAGAGCAGATCAATGCCGTGGGTGCCAAGCGCCTGGCCGATGTCATCAAGCTGGACGCATCTACTTCGGATGCTTACAACGCCATTGGCTACTGGGACTACGCCACCGTGCGCGGCTTTGTACTGGACAATAAATTCAACTACCGCCGCGAAGGCCTGCCCATCAGCGCCGAGACCTTTATTCCACTGGAAAATAAAGAACGGGTAGAAATTCTCAAAGGTACCAGTGGTATCCAGGCAGGCACCAGTGCGCCCGGTGGCCTGATCAACTACGCCGTCAAACGGCCCACGGCACAACCGCTACGAACTATCAAACTGGAAGCTGGTAGCGCAGGCAGCGTAAGCGCTGCAGCCGATTTAGGTGGACGCTTTGGCAATAGCGACATATTTGGTTACCGCCTAAACCTTGCGGCTGAAAAACTCAACACCCCTACCCCCAACACCCGTGGCAGCCGCGAACTTGCCGCCCTGGCCATGGACTGGCGCATCGGCAGAGACAGCCTGCTGGAAGCCGAGGTGGAATACTCCCGCCGCAGCCAACCCAGCGTGCCTGGCCTGAGCCTGCTGGGCAACACTCTGCCAGCAGCCAACCCGCGCATCAACATCAACAGCCAGCCCTGGAGCCTGCCGGTAGAGTTGCAAGGTACGACAGCCAGTCTGCGCTTCGAGCAAGCGATCAACACCGACTGGCGCTGGAGTGCGCAGATGGGCACGCAACGGCTGAAGTCGCAAGACCGAGTAGCTTTTCCGTTTGGTTGCAGCGATGCCAATGGCATGGACTATTACGCAGACCGCTACTGCCCCAACGGCGACTACGACCTATATGACTTCCGCAGTGAAAACGAGCGTCGCACGACCAATGCTGTGCAAGCGCAGCTTAAAGGCAAGTTCAACACCGCTGGCATAGACCATCAAGTCAGTTTGGGCATCTTGCGTAGTAGCTTTGCTGAGACGGGACAAACAGGCGCCTACAACGCAACTACTCCTGGCACAGTCAACCTCTACGCACCTGTTGCAGTCGCCCCGGATGCCAGCTTGACCGACTACCACACCAACCGCAACGACAAATCGCTGGAGCTGTCTATGTCGGACGCTATCCAGTGGAGCGCCAAGCTCAGCACATGGGTCGGCCTGCGCCACACCCAACTTAGCCGCAGCAGCGAGCGCACCAAGCTGAGCGCCCCCCGCGCCACCAGCTACGACGCGTCCGTCACTACGCCGTGGCTGGCAGCCAGCTACCAGCTCTCGCCCACCCACATGCTGTACGCCAGCTGGGGCCAGGGCATTGAAAGCCAAGTGGTGCCCAACAAAGCCGCTCAATATAGCAACCCTGGCGTAGCACTGGCACCGCTCAAGTCCCACCAAACTGAGCTGGGTGTGAAAGCCGCCTTGGGAAATGTGACAGGTTCACTGGCCTGGTTTAACATTCGCCGCCCCATGAGCAATCTGGATGCTTGCAACCGCCAAGGCATCACGCCTTGCCTGGGTGCCTATGATGGCAGCGCCGTGCACAGCGGCCTGGAGGCCAACGCGCAGTGGGCGCAAGGCCCCGTGTCGCTCGGCGGGGGCTTGACACTGCTCAACGCCAAAAGGTTGGACAGCTCGACGGAACCCTCCACCAACGGCCAGCGCCCGACCAACGTGCCCAAGGTGATTGCCCGTATCAACACCAGCTACCGTTTTGCCAGTCTGCCCGGCCTGGCTGCCAACGCGCACCTGTCGCACGAAGGTGCACGCAACGTGCTGCCCGACGGCAGCATCACCCTGCCCGCCTGGACGCGCATCGACGCAGGCTTGAGCTACGGCCACACACTGGCCGGTGCGCAAGCCACCTGGTCTCTGGGTATTGACAACCTGTTCAATAAGCAATTCTTCAAAGAATCGCCTTACCAGTTTGGCCATGTGTACCTGTTTCCACAGCAAGAGCGCACTGTTCGCATTGGTTTGAACGTCAGCCTCTAAAAAACGGCCATTTCCACGCTATAATTTGAGGCTTGATATTCCTCGATAGCTCAGTTGGTAGAGCGCCGGACTGTTAATCCGTAGGTCCCTGGTTCGAGCCCAGGTCGAGGAGCCAAAA
>JAYVGI010000036.1:0-6080 GCA_043772355.1 Polaromonas sp. | reverse complement strand
AATACGAGGTGGTGGTGAAGGTGATGGACACGCTGCAACGCGCCGGTGTGCAACGCGTGGGACTGTCGGTACAGCTCTCGAACCCGACGCCATGAGCAGCGCAGTACACGCAGTGACAAGCGTGGGGGCCACAGCGACGCAGCGCCGGGCCGCCCCAAGCAAGGAGGGCCCCCCTGGGGGGCAGCGCAGTACACGCAGTGACAAGCGTGGGGGCCACATTCACATGCGGAAGTTTTCACCAAGGTACACCCTTCTCACGTCGGGGTTGTCGACGATCTCGTTGGGGGTGCCTTTGGCCAAAACGTTGCCGTCGCTGATGATGTAGGCGTGGTCGCAAATACCCAGGGTTTCACGTACGTTGTGGTCCGTGATCAGCACCCCGATGCCCCGGTTTTTCAGAAAGCTGATGATGCGCTGAATCTCGATCACGGCAATCGGATCAATGCCGGCAAACGGTTCGTCCAGCAAAATAAACTGCGGCCCCGTCGCCAGCGCGCGGGCGATTTCCACCCGGCGCCGCTCGCCCCCGGACAAGGCTGGCGCGGGCGAGTCGTGCAGTTTCTCTACCCGCAGGTCTTGCAGCAAGCCTTGCAGGCGTTTTTCTATCTCGGCTTTGGCAAGCGGTTTGCCCTGTGCGTCGCGTTGCAGCTCCAGCACCGCACGCACGTTCTCTGCTACGGTGAGTTTGCGAAAGATGGAGGCCTCTTGCGGCAAATAGCTCAGGCCCATGCGCGAGCGCCGGTGGATGGGCAGGCGCTCGACGCGCAGGCCATTGATCGTGATCTCGCCAGCGTCTGCGCGCACCAGCCCGACAATCATGTAAAACGAAGTGGTTTTACCCGCACCGTTGGGGCCTAGCAAGCCCACTACTTCGCCTTGGGTGACGGAGAGCGAAACGTTTTTCACCACCTTGCGTGCGCCGTAAGACTTTTGCAGCCCCGTGGCGCTGAGCATGCGCCGGGTGTCGGGCGCGCTGCTTGGTAGGTCTGTGTGCTCGGGTGCCGCTCCCAAGGCCATTGCGCTGGCATCTTCTCGCATCACTTGCGATCCCCGCCCACCGCAGTGCTGGGGCGTAGTGTGGCGGGTGGAGCCGCTGGGCGCGGTGCGCTGCTTGGGTCCTGCGGGGTGATCATCACGCGCACGCGTCCCGTCGGGTTGGTGGCACTGGCGTTGGCCGCACCGCCTACGACGTTAAATACATCCGTCACGTTATCGTAGACAATTTGACTGCCCGTGGCCTCGTCGTTCACCACCGTGCCCTTGTAGCGGCGCAAGACGGCATTTTTGGTAAAGGTAACGGTGTCAGCCTTGCCGTCGTAGTAAATGGTCTCGGATTCGCCTTCGATCCATTCGTCTGGCACATCGCGCTTTTGCCTGAAGAACGCGCGCTTGCCGCCGGTCTCTATCGCGGTGCCAAACTGAAAGCCTTCAGGGTCTTTGCGCACATCGACTTTGGAGCCCCGAATGATCATGGTGCCTTTGGTGATCACCACGTTGCCGGTGTACACGCCGGTTTGCTTCAAATCGTCGTAGCGCAAAGCATCGGCCTCGGCAAACATGGGCTTGTTTTTATCGGCTTTTTCAGCCCAGGCGTGGGTGCAACAAAGCGCCACGATCAAAGTGGCGGGAAGAATGAGGCTGAAGGGGTTGTAAAGTGGTAATTTCATGGCGGCATGATTCTTGCTGCCACCATTGTAGTCGCGGTATCCGGCCTGCGGCGCTTAAGGCCAGATACTTAGCCCATGAGACTGTGGATAATTCTGGCGCGCAAGGGCAATTTATCGGGTCAGCGACACCACCCGCTCAGGCACCACACTCAAGCGCAGCTCTACCAAAGTGCCGCCCACCCGCAGAGGAGGAAAGCCCACCGCCTCCACCTTGATGGGCGCAGTTGCAGCAGATATCGCGGGCGCGCTGGCTTTTTTGGCGTTGGGCAGATCGTCTGCCTTGGCCAAGGCTTGGTCGCCATTGCAGGTGGATAACAGCGCTGGACTGGAGACGCGCACTTGTTTAACGCTGGCCAGCGCCGCCTTGTCGGCAGACGAGACGCGCTTGCCCTGCGCGTCCAGCAGCTCGATACCGCGCGCCTGCGGGGCCCAGCGCTGCTCGGCATCGACCCTGCCCGCCAGAATGCACTGCATGTCTGCGTCCACACTTGTTGCAGCCCCTTGCGCCATTGCTGCGCTGGCAGTAGCCAACAAAGCAGCGCACAGTGCACCGGCCAAACCATGGGTGATAAAACGGGAAACCAAAGAATTTTTAAACATACCAACCTCCTGAAAACACACGGTCAAGGCGGCGCGGTGTTGCGGGATACAAGCACCATCAGCACATGACCTGGTGGCTTGAGTGTAGAACTTGGCACCAAGTTTTGCATCCCATGAATATGGCATTTACGCTCAAGCAGTCAGTCTTTGCAGGGCTTCGCGGTACTTGGCAGCTGTGTTTTCTATCACCTGTGCGGGTAAAGCGGGAGCTGGAGCCGTTTTGCTCCACGGCTTGCCATTGACCTGGGCCTTCTCCAGCCAGTCGCGCACAAACTGTTTGTCGTAGCTGGGCGGGTTGGCCCCTTCCACATAGGTTTCTAGCGGCCAAAAACGCGAGCTGTCGGGAGTAAGCACCTCGTCCATCAGCGTCAGCGTGCCGTCGGGGGTCAGGCCAAACTCAAACTTGGTATCGGCAATGATGATGCCCTTGGTCAGCGCAAACGCGGCGGCAGTTTTGTAAATCTCGATGCTGATGGTGCGAATTTGGGCCGCCAGCTCTGGGCCCACCACACCGACCATCTGGTCAAACGAAATGTTCTCGTCGTGCTCGCCCATGGCGGCCTTGGCAGCCGGTGTAAAAATCGGCTCGGGCAGCTTGGAGGCGTTCTTCAAACCCGCAGGCAGCGGCACGCCGCAGACCGACTGGCTCACTTGGTACTCTGCCCAGCCGCTGCCAGCCAAATAGCCGCGCACCACGGCTTCCACGGCCAATGGTTTGAGGCGCTTGACCAGCATGGCGCGGTCTTTCACCTGGGGCTTCTCGGCCTCGGTCACCACGCTGTCAGGTGCATCGCCCGTCAGATGGTTAGGGCAAATATGCCCCAGCTTGGCAAACCAGAACAGCGCCATCTGCGTCAGCAGCGCGCCCTTGCCAGGAATGGGCTCGCCCATGATCACGTCAAACGCGCTTAAACGGTCGCTGGCGATCATCAAAATGCGCTCGTGGCCTACGGCGTAGTTGTCGCGTACTTTGCCGCGCGCCAGCAGGGGCAGGGAGGTGATGGTGGAGGTGTGCAGGGAGGTGGTCATACAAATTTCAAGCGCAGATCGACTGCGGCAATATGGTCAAAATCCCGGTCACGGTGGAGCACGGGTTGGTTCAGTTCAATCGCCAGCGCAGCAATCATACAATCGCCTGCACTGCGCAGCGTAAAGCCGCTCCATCGGCAACGGGCATACAAGTGGGCGGCCATCCGCGCCTGCGCGAAGAGGTTGGCCGGTTCTACGCGCACGAGGTGAGACAAGCCTTGCTCCAAGCGTAGCATATCGGTGGAATTTTGAGCGCCTTGCAACACCTCTTGGAACACCGTGGTGCACAGCAGTAAAGGCGTGCGTTCATTGAGTGCTTTTTTGATGCGTAAATGCTCTCGTGACCCAGTAGCGCGCAAAAACTCGACCCACGCCGAGGAGTCCACCATCATGCGTGTGCCTTCTCACGCCTTTTGCTGATGGTCTCTGGGGCGATTGTTTTTTTGTTGGGTGCCTGCTTGCCAGGCTGCTTGCGCGATGTTGCTGCAAAGACCAGGGATTCAGATGGTATGTGCAAGTAAGCGCCTTTGGGATCGTAATCATCCGAAATCAAGCGCGAGCCTTCCAGCGCTAGCAACGCAGAATAATCTGGCTCGCGCACAAACGCACGCAAAGCGGCTTCGACTGCCGCCTTCTTGGTGCTGACATGCGCCCGCGCCATGGCCTTGGCTATGAGTTCGTCGTCTAAAACAATATTGGTTCTGGTGTTCATGGTCTATACACCTTTGATGTGTATGGCTGAATTATGCCTCAAATCTCCATGCCTTGCTGCATGAAAAAAACCACCGCAGAGGGTGGTTTTTTTACCGAACGCGGTGGCAAACAAGCCGCTGCGCGCAGGCCCCATCAATGCACGACCTGGGCCAACTCGCCCTTGGCGTACTGCGCAGCCACCACTTGCAGGCTGTAGCCTTTGATCTTGCTGCCCTGGCCCGTGCAGCCAAACTCCACATAGCGTTGCTTGCAGATAGTCTGCGCTGCAGCGCGGGCGGGTTTGAGCCATTCTCTTGCATCAAATTTGTCCGGGTTCTCAGCCAGAAACTTGCGCACCGCTGCCGTCATAGCCAGGCGGATGTCGGTGTCGATGTTGATCTTGCGCACGCCGAACTTGATCGCTTTCTGGATCTCTTCGACCGGCACGCCGTAGGTCTCTTTCATCTTGCCGCCGTACTGGTTGATGATGGCCAGCAGGTCTTGCGGCACGCTGGAGCTGCCGTGCATTACCAAGTGCGTGTTGGGCAGGCGGGCGTGGATTTCCATGATGCGGCTGATCGCCAGCGTGTCGCCCGTGGGCTTGCGCGAGAACTTGTAGGCGCCGTGGCTGGTGCCGATGGCAATAGCCAGTGCGTCCAGCTGGGTTTGCTTCACAAAGTCTGCCGCTTGCTCGGGGTCGGTCAGCAGTTGCTCACGTGTCATGGTGGCATCGGTGCCGTGGCCGTCTTCTTTGTCGCCCTTCATGGTCTCCAGGCTGCCCAGGCAACCCAGCTCGCCTTCGACCGTCACGCCCAGCTTATGCGCCATGGCCACCACCTGCTTGGTGACATTCACGTTGTACTCGTAGCTGGCAATGGTTTTGCCGTCGCCTTCCAGGCTGCCGTCCATCATCACCGAGCTAAAGCCCAGGTCAATCGCGCCTTGGCAGACGGCAGGGTTTTGGCCATGGTCTTGGTGCATGACCAAGGGGATGTGCGGGTACTGCTCGATGGCGGCTGCGATCAGGTGCTTGATGAATGCCTCTCCGGCGTATTTGCGGGCTCCGGCGCTGGCTTGCAAAATGACGGGAGCGCCCACTTCGTCGGCAGCGGCCATCACGGCTTGCACCTGCTCCAGGTTGTTCACGTTAAAGGCGGGAATGCCGTAGCCGTTAATTGCTGCATGGTCGAGCAGCTCACGCATGGAGACGAGTGCCATTTTGAAGTGTCCTGAGAAAGTTGGTAACTGGTTGGTAACTCAGGATTTTAACGGTTCTCGGTGTTCCTTTTTGGCCGCCAGAATCGCGATGGCAAGACCCTTGCAAGAAACTGTATGCAATACACAGTGCAAATGGATACCCCTACGCGCCATGACAAGCGGCAGGCCTTTTAGTGTGCGCTTAGCGTTTGTACGGGAATCAGGCCGACGGCGCTACTTCCGCTACGCTGAAGCAGCACCGCCGACCTGATTTGGCTGGTTTGGCGCGGACTCGGAAACAGCGTTACTCACTAAACCGTAGCGCTCCGTCCAAGCACGCCAGTGGGGTACATGGGGTAGAGGGTAGAAATGAGAAAATATGAGGGTATTCAGGCTACAGAGCTGCTATGTGCAAAGAATCTGCCCCGCAGAACATCCACCGACCCTGTTCGGCAAAACAGTCGCTCCACTTTTAATAGCGGCTCCCGCATGTTTTTTGCTGGCTATAGCGCGATAAGATCTAAAAAAAGCGCTCAAACAGGCAAATTTCAGTTTTTAGCAGCTGTGCAGGCTCCCAGGGCTTTCTGAGTACTAAAAAACGATTATTTTGAGCTGTTTTTTTGCATCTATTAGCTGTTAGCCAGCAAGAAATATGCCTTGGTAGCTACGTAATGCATAGCGGGCAGATTCTCGCGAGGATCTGGCGGTCGTGGTTCTGGCAGCAAAAACGCTGTTCAGCGCCGCTGAAGCTGTAAACCGAGCAATTATTGGGCTTATCCTGTGTACCCCACTGTCCTGCTTAGACGGAGTGCTACGGTAAAGAGAGTAATCGGGTTCACGCAGTGCACTCCAGAGTAGCGTCTGATGAGTTGGGCGCTGGGGGGGGGGGGGGGG
>JAYVGI010000035.1:0-8622 GCA_043772355.1 Polaromonas sp. | reverse complement strand
GCGTTGCGATTGGTAGCCTTGGCCTAATATCAGCTCAGTGGACCTGCCGCCAATGTCGATCACCAAGCGCCGTTCGTCCGATTGGGGCAGCAAATGCGCGACACCCATGTAGATCAAGCGCGCTTCCTCTCGGCCCGAGACCACGTCGATGGGAAACCCCAGAATTTTGGTGGCTTGCTGCAGAAAATCGTCGCGGTTGCGTGCCTCACGCAAGGTTTGAGTGGCAACTGCTCGCACTTGGCTGCGTTTGAACCCCCCCAAACGTTCCGAAAAGCGGGCCAGGCAGTCCCAGCCGCGCTGCATTGCTTCGGGGGATAAATTACGCTCGCTGTCCAAGCCGTTGCCTTGGCGCACCGTTTCTTTGAGGTACTCGACCCGCTGCACATGGCCATGGTCTAGGCGGCCAATTTCCAGCCTGAAGCTGTTGGAGCCCAGATCAATGGCGGCGAGTAGAGTACCGTTTTGCATAGTTGCTTGTCAAAGAGTTTGCCAAGCATAGCATCCGTACCGTGCGCGAATGTAGTAGCAGCGAATTTTGAACAGAAAGTTGAAATTAGCCCACCAATTTGCCGTCCGTACCCAGCATGCTCTGAGTGACGTACGCTGAGCTACGTCTTTGCTCGGTGTACGCTACACGGAATCCATCCAGGTCATAGTTTTGGCGGCGGCTAAAGGCTTGCAGGGTACTGGCGCGAGTGACGGGGCCTTCGATACCCTGGAGCACTTCATAGGTATAGCGGGCGGCTATAAACCCGGCCAGGCTGAGCGGTGTCGGTGGTTCGTCGTACAGTTTCGCCAATACTTGGCGATAGCTGCGCACGATAGGCAGGGCCGAATTGACCAAGGGTACTGCTTGGGTAGCGATGATGGGGATGCTTTTTGCGGCTCCCATGTACCTCAGAGTTTGCAAATTGACATCCGCCAATGCCACAACATATCGTTGCCGGGCTTGTTTTTCCAACCCTTGCGTAAAGTGTGCGAGCTCTGGCGTGCCACCAATAAATAGAATGACGGCAGCGGTAGTGGCACTGAGCTTTTGGCCTGCATCACTCAGGTTGCTCGTCAAGGCCTGCTCTTGCAAAGCAAGCCCCAGTTTTTGAGATATGCGCCGCACATCCGTTATGTTTTGCTGACGCTCTAATGCAGAAGCAAAAACCACCCCCAAGCTGGTTGCGCCAAGTGCCGATAAGGATGCGAGGGCGTGGGATATCTGCTCATCTCGGGAAGAGAAAATCGCGAAGGTATGGGCATCCAATTCAATACTGGCGTTTTGCAGCCAAGGCGCTACATGTGCCAAACCTGCATTGTCAATACGTAGCAGTGCGTTGAGTTGATGGGTCAGCGGATCGGCGGCAGTTCCTGACAGCGCAATGCAGCTTGGGTTTTCACGCGCTTGCGCCCACGCAAGCCGGGCACTTTGTTCGCTACCGTCAGTCTCTAGCACCCAGTGCTTGACCGGTCGGCCACGTAGGCCGCCGCGCAAATTGATGTCTTGCCAAGCGGCACGACTGCCGATGAGGAAATCCTTGGCAACATCTTGCTGTAAATACGACATGTCCACCAATTGAGCCACAGTGATGGCACCCAGGCTGGAGACCCGGCTAGGTTGCGCAAGCGCGTCCTTGACGTGCAATGCCATGGGTGAAAGCACCAGGGGCAATATGCATGCCAAACCACGCCCGTTGCCCATAAACTGTCTGCGGTTGACCTCAGACTTGTTCACCTTTGCATCATCTAACCAAAGTTTTTTTGTTGTTTGAAGAATCTTGTTAACTATATTATTCATAGCTGCTACCGCAGTATCTTATGGGTCTAGCCGAATTATGCGTATTCAGAGTGCTATTTACGCACGGGTGGCATCAGTACGCGGTCAACGATATGCACCACGCCATTGGTGGCGCTGATGTCTGCAGTTTGTACTACAGCGTCTTCTACGGTAACAAACGCGCCGGATTTGGCCAAGGCTAAATTTCCACCTTGCACAGTTTTCGCTGGGCCGTCTTTGACATCTTGGGACATCGCTTTGCTTGCCAATACGTGGTAGGTGAGCACTTCAGTTAAGCGCGCCGGGTTAGCAGCCAACTCATCCATGGTTTTGGCGGGGACGGCTTTGAAGGCCTCATTGCTAGGCGCAAATACGGTGTAGCTGCCAGTCCCGTTCAAGGAGGCAGTCATTCCCGCTTTGCTAATGAGGCTGCTTAAGGTGCTCAGCTCCGGTGTGGCGGCAATGGTGGCTGCCACAGGCTGTGGGCTGGGGATGCTTGCGCAGGCACTGAGCACCAGTACGGCTGCCGTAGCCACGGTGGTTAGTACATGGCGGTATGCAGAAGGGATAGGATTCATAGTTTCACCTTTAAGAAATGGGGAGAGGAGTAATTTTTGGAAAATCAACGACAACGGTGGGAATTTAAGGGTTGCGCGTGAAACTATCGTGACAAAAATATGACACTAAAATGACGGAAATTCAGACCCGTTTGCTGAGTTTTGTCACGCATTTGTCATATTAAGGCTCTACATTCGATGCATACAACCCAGCCACTTGGCTTAACTCTTTTTGAAAAGGTGTATGTATGAAACAAGTCGCGATGAAGCTCGTGTTGGCCGGTGCCGCTGGCCTGGTGGCTGCTGCCTCAGCTTTTGCACAAGATGTTACTGGCGCAGGGGCTACATTCCCTGCACCCCTGTACGCCAAATGGGCCGCTGAGTACAACAAAGCGACCGGCGTCAAAATTAACTACCAGTCCGTCGGTTCAGGCGCAGGTTTGCGCCAGATCGAAGCCAAAACAGTGGATTTCGGCGCATCTGACCAGCCCCTGAAAGACGAGGAACTGAAGGCGAAGAATCTGGTGCAGTTCCCTACTGTGATTGGCGGCGTAGTGGCTGTGGTCAACATCAAAGGCATCAATGCGGGTCAACTCAAGCTCAACGGCCAGGTGTTGGGCGATATCTACCTGGGCAAAATCTCCAAGTGGAGCGATCCGGCCATCAAAGCCTTGAACCCTACATTGCCTTTACCCGATGCGGCGATTTCGCAAGTACGCCGGGCCGATGGCTCGGGTACCAGTTTTATTTTCACTAACTATCTTTCCAAAGTGAACGCTGAGTGGAAGAGTAAAGTGGGTGAGGGCACAGCCGTGAACTGGCCTACGGGTGCCGGTGGCAAGGGCAACGAGGGCGTAGCTGCTTTTGTGAACCGCCTGCCTAACTCGATTGGCTACGTAGAGTATGCCTATGTGAAGCAAAATAAAATGACCTATGCGGTATTGCAAAATGCCGATGGCAACTATGTATCTCCCAACGACACGGCGTTCAAGGCCGCTGCCGCTGGGGCTGACTGGAACAAGTCTTTCTACCAAATTTTGACCAACCAGCCTGGTAAAGATGCTTGGCCCATCAGTGGTGCCACATTTATCCTGCTGCAAAAATCGCAAGACAAGCCAGCGAACGCCACAGCTACTTTGAAGTTCTTTACATGGGCTTATGCTAACGGCGACAAAATGGCGGATGATTTGGACTATGTTCCCATGCCTGACAGCGTGATCGGTGCGATTGAAAAATCCTGGGCCGACATCAAAGATACCTCAGGCAAAGCCGTAGCGTTTAAGTAGTTGTTTACTCCCATACAAGCTGCACACTTGCAGTTTGTATGGATTAGGTGAAGTTTTTGGGGCTTGATAAATATGTCAACAATAGCCAGTTCTAGAAAGCAAACATGGATTCCGTTGGATCGGTTGTTTGCGTGGGCCGCTAAAGGCGCAGCGCTCATCACCTTAGCGCTGCTAGCGGGCATCCTTTTGTCGTTGGTTTTTGGCGCCTGGCCCGCCATTGAGAAATACGGTTTTAGTTTCCTGACGCGCAGTGTCTGGGATCCGGTCAAAAACGACTACGGCGGCTTGGTGATGATCTATGGCACGCTGGCCACATCCTTCATCGCATTGTTGATCGCGGTGCCTGTCAGTTTTGGCATTGCCTTGTTTCTAACTGAGTTGTCGCCAGCATGGCTCAAGCGCCCCTTGGGTACCGCTATTGAGCTATTGGCCGCTGTGCCGTCTATTGTCTACGGCATGTGGGGCCTGCTGGTGTTTGGCCCTATCTTGGCTACTTATGTGCAGCAACCCTTGCAAACGGCTTTTGCAGATGTTCCCTACATTGGCGCATTTGTCTCTGGTCCGCCAGTCGGTATTGGTATTTTGAGCGCTGGCATTATTTTGGCCATCATGATCATTCCCTTCATTGCCTCGGTCATGCGCGATGTGTTTGAAGTCACGCCTACTTTGCTCAAGGAGTCGGCCTATGGTTTGGGCTCCACCACCTGGGAGGTGATGTGGCAAGTCGTGCTACCTTACACGAAAGCTGGGGTGGTGGGAGGCATCATGTTGGGCCTGGGCCGCGCGATTGGTGAGACCATGGCGGTCACTTTTGTGATCGGTAATATGAACCAGCTGGATTCGCTCAGCGTGTTCCAGGCGGCGAACAGCATTACCTCAGCCCTGGCCAACGAGTTTGCCGAAGCCGGGGAAGGTTTGCACCAAGCGTCATTGATCTATTTAGGACTGGTGTTGTTCTTCATTACTTTCGTGGTGCTATCGTTGTCCAAGGTGTTGTTGGCGCAGCTTGCAAAGTCGGAAGGTACCAAGTCATGAGTGCCGTAATCAGCCAAACCTCAGCCACCTTGGTAAAGTCCCATGATGCGCTGCGCGCGCGCCAGGCCATCTTTGCACGCCGTAAGCTGACCAACCAAGTGGCACTGGTTTTATCATTGGCCGCGATGCTGTTTGGCTTGTTTTGGTTGGCATGGATATTATGGGAGACGCTGCGTCTGGGCCTGAGCGGCCTGAGCGTGGCCGTATTTACGCAGATGACACCTCCGCCCAATGAAGTGGGCGGGTTGGCCAATGCACTTTTTGGCTCTTTTATCATGGTCGGTTTGGCAACCTTCATCGGTACGCCTATCGGTATCATGGCGGGCATCTATCTGGCGGAGTACGGTAGCAAAAGCCGCCTTGCATCGATCACCCGATTTGTCAACGATATCTTGCTTTCTGCGCCCAGTATTGTGATCGGTTTGTTTGTCTATGCGGTCGTGGTCACGCGGTTCAAGTCATTCAGTGGTATCGCGGGTGTGTTGGCTCTGGCGCTGATCGTGATTCCGGTGGTTATTCGCACCACCGAGAACATGTTGGCACTGGTGCCGGCCGGCTTGCGCGAAGCGGCGTACGCGCTGGGGTCGCCCAAGTGGAAGGTCATTATGAGCATCACGTTGCGTGCCTCACGCGCGGGCGTGGTGACTGGCATATTGCTTGCAATCGCACGTATCGCTGGTGAGACGGCACCTTTGCTGTTTACCGCATTGAGTAACCAGTTTTGGACCTCCAACTTGAGCGAGCCAATGGCCAGCTTGCCCGTGACTATTTTTAAATTCGCCATGAGTCCGTATGAGAATTGGCAAAACCTTGCCTGGGCAGGTGTACTGATTATCACAATGATGGTGCTGGGATTGAATATTTTGGCACGCGTTCTCACAAGGAATAGAGACTAATGAACACTACTATATTAAAGCCCGGACTTGCACAAGAAGTCCCCAAGCTCACAGTGCGTGACTTGAACTTTTACTACGGCAAGTTTCATGCGCTGAAGAATATCAATTTGACGATCCCAGAGAAAAAGGTGACGGCATTCATCGGGCCATCGGGTTGTGGTAAATCCACCTTGCTGCGCACGTTCAACCGCATGTTTGAACTGTACCCCGAGCAGCGCGCCACGGGCAGCATTTCAATGGACGGTGAAAATTTACTCACCAGTAAATCTGATGTTGCGTTGATCCGGGCCAAGGTGGGCATGGTCTTCCAAAAACCTACGCCGTTCCCCATGTCTATCTACGACAACGTGGCTTTTGGGGTCAAGCTGTTTGAAAGTTTGAACAGCAGCGATATGGATGACCGCGTAGAGTGGGCGTTGCGCAAAGCCGCTTTGTGGGGTGAGGTGAAAGACAAGCTTAACCAAAGTGGGGCCGGTTTGTCGGGTGGACAACAGCAGCGCTTGTGTATAGCGCGCGGCATTGCTATCAAGCCCGAGGTACTGCTATTGGATGAACCTTGCTCAGCGCTGGACCCCATCTCTACTGCCAAGATTGAAGAGCTGATAGCAGAGCTCAAAAGTGAATACACGGTAGTGATCGTGACCCACAACATGCAGCAGGCAGCCAGGTGCAGCGACTACACGGCGTATATGTATTTGGGCGATTTGATGGAGTTTGGTGAGACAGAGCAATTGTTTTTCAAACCCAGCCGCAAGGAAACTGAAGACTACATTACCGGCCGTTTTGGATAAAGGACTCACTATGCCAGATAAACATCTTTCAACCCAATTCGACGCTGATTTGAATGCCTTGTCAGCCCGTTTGATGGAAATGGCCGGTTTAGTCGAATCGCAAACTCGCGGTGCAATTGAGGCCCTGACACACTTCAATACGGAGGTGGCGGACCGTGTAATCGCCACCGAAAATCGCGTCAATGCGATGGAAGTGCAGATTGACCGAGAACTGAGCTCCATCATTGGCCGCAGACAGCCTACGGCACGCGACTTGCGTTTGCTGATGGCGATATCGCGTATGACGGCCAATTTAGAGCGCGCCGGAGACGAGGCGCAAAAAATTGCCCGTATGGTCAAGAGCATGATCGCCAGTGGCTCTGCCCGGGCCTTGCCTGTGAGTGAATTGCATGTGGCTGTGGAGCTGGCCGCTGGTCTGCTGCGCAAATCACTAGATGCCTTCGCGCGTTTGGATACCAAAGCCGCCGTAGATATTTTGAAAGAAGACGACCTGATTGACCGCGAGTTTGGTGGCTTTGTACGCAAGCTGGTGACCTACATGATGGAAGACCCACGCATGATTTCACCCAGCCTGGATCTGCTGTTTGTAGCCAAGGCGATTGAGCGCATAGGTGACCATGCCAAAAACATTGCCGAATCCATCATCTACGTGGTCAAGGGCACCGATGTGCGGCACACTTCGATGGAAGACATAGAGTCGGCGGTCAATTAAATGAAACCCTCTCGCGTTCTGATTGTGGAAGACGAGCCAGCGATTGCCGAGCTGATCGCCATCAACTTGCGCCACCACGGCTTCGAGCCCATCATTGCTGGTGATGGTGAGCAGGCGCAGCGCGAGCTGGATGCCGTACTACCTGACGTCATATTGCTGGACTGGATGCTGCCTACCACCAGCGGATTGGCTTTGGCACGCAAATGGCGCAGTGATGCGCGTACGCGTCCAGTGCCGATATTGATGTTGACGGCGCGCAGCGATGAGCCGGACAAAATCCAGGGCCTGGATGCGGGCGCTGACGATTACGTTACCAAGCCGTTTTCTACCCAAGAGCTGATGGCCCGCATACGCGCAGTATTGCGTCGCCGTGCGCCTGAGCAGGTCAAGGGACAACTGCAAATTGGCGCGCTCAGCTTGGATGGCGCGACACACCGCGTGGCTTTCAACAGCCTGGAGCTCAAGCTTGGCCCCACAGAATTTAAGCTGCTGAACTACCTGATGACTTACCCAGAGCGGGTGCACAGCCGTGCCCAATTGCTGGACAAAATTTGGGGTGACCATGTGTTTATTGAAGAACGCACGGTAGATGTGCATATCAAACGCTTGCGTGAGGCCTTGGGAGATGCGGGTGCGATGGTGGAGACAGTGCGCGGTGCAGGGTACCGTATTACGTCTGCTATCGCGGTGCCTGCGCAAGCAGTGCAAGCAGTGCAAGCAGTGCAAGCTGCGCATTGAACGGCATGTTGCAGCGTTTCTTGCTATTTGCAATAGCTTCTGTTGCCGGTTACTTAGCTGTCTATGGTCTTTTTCCTGCGTATCTAGCGCCATGGGGCGGGTTACTGGGTGCGGCACTGTGGCTGGTATGGGATGGTTGGCGTGCCAGTGCTTTTGATGCAGCTTTGCGTTTGGCACAGACGGGAGACAGCTTGCCCACACTTGCGGGTTGGTGGGGTGGGCGCTTGAACCGTGTGCGCCGTATGCTGCGCAACAATCACCAGCAGCTTGCCGCCAGCGAGCGGCGCATGACGGAATTCTTGTCAGCCATTCAGGCATCACCCACTGGCGTGTTACTTTTAGACCCGCTTAACCGCATCGAATGGTGTAACCAGACGGCAGCCCAGCAACTGGGCCTGGACGCGCAGCGCGATCTCTTGCAGCAAGTCGGCAACCTGGTGCGCCAGCCAGACTTTGCGGCATATTTAAATGCAGCCAGTTTTGACCACGAGGTATTGTTCGCTGCAGCGCACAGCACAGCAGCCAGGCCGGTCAGAATTTCGGCCCAGTTGCACCCCTATGGCGAGGGCCGCAAGCTGATGCTAACGCGTGATGTCACGGCCATTGAACAGGCCGAGGCGCAGCGGCGTGATTTCGTCGCCAATGTGTCGCACGAAATCCGTACACCGCTGACGGTACTGAGCGGCTTCGTAGAGACACTCCAAAACCTGCCGCTGAATGAGTCACAACGCAGCCGCTACTTGGGCCTGATGGCGCAGCAGTCGCAGCGGATGCAGGCGCTGGTGAGTGATTTGCTGACGCTGTCCAAGCTGGAGGGCAGCCCGATTCCCAGCTTGGAGGGC
>JAYVGI010000034.1:0-6913 GCA_043772355.1 Polaromonas sp. | reverse complement strand
ATGCGCTGAGCACGGCTACGGTGCCCATCATCAATGTGATGGCTTTGAGTGAGTGAAAAGTACGATGTTTCATGCGAACTCCTTGAAAAAAATGAAATGCCCAAACACCCGCTTGGGCTGTTGTGGTGAGTCCATGGTAGTTTTTATGGCGGCTTTTCAACAGATGCTTTTAGGCATTTATCGTTAGGTATAGATGCAGCAACGCTACCGACCTGGTTCAGTACAAAGGCCAGGTTCACCAACCAGGGCTATCGTTTGGAGGCTTTTTTAGTAACTACTCGGGTCAACTTGGCAGGCTGCAACCCAGATCTGGCTGCTCTACAAACAATCTGTCCGTTCTCCCTGAGCGAGCGCATTTGGCTCGGCATGTATGGGTTGGTGAACTTGGCTACAGCTTGCGCACTACGGCTGGCGCAATGTCCCAAGTAGTTCGCATCCGTGTAGCAGGCTGCGACATCTATAGAAATAATTATTTATTACATTTATTATTTATTTATCGTTATTTTCGTTAAATAATGCGCAAATATTAATATAAAAATCGATTAAATTGCTTAGGAACATAAAATTATGCGAATTATTGCATGTTGAACCCTTGCTGACCGTCGACAGAGCTTGAAAAAGCTTCAAAATCTGCTGTTTTGAGGCCTTTTTGAGATACTAATGAAGCTGCAGGCCATTAGAATGATGCGGGAGCAGCTACGTAAACCATAGCGTGTATTTTCTATGAGCCGACCGAATCGCGCCTATTCGCGCGCAGCCCGCAACGTCTGCCCGCAAAGGTCTTGCATCAGTTGGGTTAAAAAACGCCAATACACCGCTTGGTCTACCGTTTGCGCTACGAGCTGCGCGGGCAGAAAGCGGCGCATTTCTTGCCTGAAGTCCAACGCCAGTTGGGGTTGCGACGCCAGCAGTTGGCAACGCTGGGTGAGCAACTGGGCAAAGCGCTGTGACGTGCAGCGGTGGTCGTGGAGCTTGCTTGGAATCAAGTCAAGCTGGGGCTGCACAGCCTGCTGGTGCAGCCAGGCAATGTCCCAGAGGTCGCGGTTTTTGATACGGTTGGGCCGCAGGGCAAAGGCTACCAGTTTGTCGGCAAATATCTCGGCGCGGCTTTGTGCCTGTACGATCAAGCCGCTGGTGCCCATCTCTACGCCATAGGAATTGAGCAGCACCATGGGGCGGCTCTGGTAGCTGGGGATGGCGCACACATCGATATGGATGCGCTGAGCGGGCATGTCTTTGGAGCCGGGGCGGGTTTGCACCTTGAGCTTCCAGGTGTCTACATTGCCCGTCTCGCGGGTGGGCTCGCTCACCTCGATATGCAAGCCATATTTGGCGTGCAAGCTGCCTACCAGCACGGCCGATACATCGGATAACGCGTCACGGGTAAAGTCCGCCCCGCCAGTGAAGTCCAGGTCTTCGCTCAATCGCTGCGAGCCGTAACAGGCGCGCAGGCAAGTGCCGCCTATAAAGGTGAGCCGGGACAGTAAGCCCGCGCCGCTGAGCTCGCGCAAGATGTCTTGCTGGAGCAGCTCTTTCTCCACCACCATGCGCAGCGGTGCGAGGTCTTTTTGGTTGGTAAGGGCTTGGTTGACGAGTTGGTCAAACAGACTCATGGGTGGCACTCCAATCTATCAAATCCAAGCTACGGTGCGTGGCCCGCATGTCGCGCAGCGCCAGCGCTACGCTGGCGCGCCATAGCTTGCACGGTGCGTCGTAATGCAAGTGGGCGGCCACGGCATCCGGTTGCTGGCGGGTGTGCACAAACTCTATGGTGCCCCAGCGGCCGCAGGCTATGGCGTTGCTGCGGCCTGACGACATGATGCTGATCCAGTTGATGGGCACTTGGGAGATGACGCCTGCTGCGCTTAAAGCCGTCTCCAGGCTGATGTAGTTGAGCCCATCGGCACGCAGGCGCGCAGCGGCGTGGTACAGCAGCAAGCCATCAGCTAGTAGCACCTTGCTCTGCACATACAGGCCCCTGCATACCCGCTCTAAATGCCCCTCTTGCACGGCACGGGTGAGCAGGGTTTTAAAAGCGCCGTCAGATAAGTCTGGCAGCAACGCGCGCAAGTCTTGCGGCGCAAACAGGCAATGCTGCGCGTCTGCCAGAGCGGCCAGGCCTTGGGTTAAACGACGGATAGGCTGCATGATTCAACATTAAGTTTCTCTTAGTGTAACTTAGTGAAGAGTAAAAGACAAGCGAGCGCCGCCCCGCTCGGCTCGCGGCTTTATGCAGCTGTAGCTGGCACTGTGCCTGCCATGGGCGCGGCCAGCGGCAGCTTGAGCCAAAAGGTGCTGCCCCGCCCGGGCGCGGAGCGCAGGCCCAGCGGGGTGTGGGTGAGGTCGGCCAAGCGTTTGACGATGGACAGGCCCAGGCCCAGCCCGGCCTTGTCGCTGCGCTCGTGATTGCCGAGCTGCGCAAACTCTTGAAAGATAACGGTTTGGTCTGCCAGGCTGATGCCCAGGCCGCTGTCGCGCACCTCTAGCTGGCTGCGGGCGGCCCGCCAGCCTACCCACACGCCGCCGCGCGGGGTGTATTTGAGGGCGTTGTGCACCAGGTTGGACACCATGCGCTCCAAGAGCTGGGGGTCGTGCTGCACGCAGGCCTGGGTGGGCGCAAAGCGCAACCACAGGCCACGCGCTGCGGCCAGGGAGCCAAACTGGGCATCCAGCTTGTCAAACAGCGCTTGCACATTGACGGATTCAAGCTGCGCTGTGATGGTGCCCGAGTCGATACGCGAGATGTCCAGCACACCGTCAAACAGCTTGTGGATGGTTTGCAAGTTAAGGTCAATTTTGGTCAAGGTGTGCTGGTCGGCCTGGCTGGCCTGGGCGGACTTTTGAAAGCTCTGGAACAGCAGGGCCATGGCCTGCAAGGGCTGGCGGGCGTCGTGGCTGGCGGCGGTAAAAAAACGGGTCTTGGCGGCGTTGGCAGCGTCGGCACGGTCGCGCTCACGCTGGAGCTCTTGAGCCAAATTCTCCAACTTGAAACGCTGGGTGATTTGCAGTTGCACCATGTCGGCATAGTGGCGGCCATAAAGATACAGGGCGATGGTGTTGATGACAAAGTAGCCCGCGATACCCACCAACTGGGCCTGTCCGCTGGTGGCAAATTCCAGCGTAAGCGGTGCCAGCATGCACACCGATTGCCACCGGGTGAGTGGTGCGTAGGGTGCGTTTTTCATGAACGAGACGTACATGTACATGATGACGCCCAGCACGATGATGAGCACCGAGCCTGGCTGCATGCGAAACATCCACCACGAGCCCAGGCCCACCAGCAGGTAGTCTGCGTAGCGGCTGATCAGCAGGCGGTGCAGGTAGCGCCAGGTGGCCTCGGGGCTGGCTTGCACCGCAGCACTCTGCGCTCGGTGCACAGCATACAAGCCCACATACACCAGGCTGTTGACCCACCAGCAGGCCAATGCCACGCCCAGCGCCCCGCTGTGCGGCCCCGAGCGAAACTGCCACCACACCACCGCTGTGGCCAAGCTGATGACGATGGGGCTGACCAGCACGCCGCGCAGCAAAGTGGCTACGACTTCGGCGCGCAGGCGCGGGTTGTCGATCAGGCTGGGGGCAGTGGCCACGGTTGGCAAAGGAATGCGTGGACGAGGACTACAGCATCCAGCTTTGCGACTTGACAATAGCCTCGGCTCGGCTGCTGGCCCCCATCAAGGTGTACAGCGCATGCAAATGGGTTTTAACGGTACCCAGGCCAATCCCCATGTGGGCGGCAATCACTTTGCTGGGCTTGCCTTGGTGCAGCAGCTTCAAAATGTCGCGCTGGCGGCCAGTGAGCATGGCGCTGCCGCCGGGCTCTGGTGGGGCGGTGAGGTCGCTGTGGGCAAACAGGGCCATCGGGCGCGAGGCGGTGGCCGCGGCCCCATGGTGCGCATGCGGGCGTGGCTGTTCTAGCGCCAGGCGCAGACAGCTTAAAAACTCTTGCGATCCAGCGGCTTTATTGACCACAGCGAACACGCCAGTAGCGCTTAGCCGCTCCAGCAGGCTGGGGTCATCCAGGGCGGTGCACACCAGCACAGGGCTGCCAGCAGCGCGGCGGGTGATCTCTGCCACGCTGTCGGCCCCGCGCATACCGGGCATGCGCAGGTCCAGCACCACCGCGTCGTAGGCGCTGGCTTTGGCACGGGTGCTGATGGTGGCAATGACACTGGCATAGTCCTGCGCAAAATGGCAAACCGAGCCAGGCCACTCGGTCTGCACCATCAGGGCAATGCCCTCGCGCATCATGGCGTGGTCATCGGCCACCAAAATTTGCTTCGTCATTACAGTGTCCTTTCCTGATATTTGTTGTAATTATTGTTAAAACGTATACACCAAGGTTTTTGCAAGTACTCATAATTTACTATTTGTGTCTGATATTAGGTACGCAGACTTTAATAGTCAAGGTGAAATTAGTCACTTAGCTGCCACATGATGTAACCTCTAGCTATGGTCAGACCTCACTTACAACTTCACGAACCGCGCATGCCCGTCCCGCTGCGCCCTGCCGCCACGGTACTGCTTTTGCGCGATACAGCACGCGGCATAGAGGTGCTGATGACGCGCCGCTCCACGACGGCCAGCTTTGCACCGGGGGCCTATGTGTTTCCGGGTGGAGGCATTGACGATTTAGACCGTCAGCACGCGTTAGCCAGCTTAAATACTACGGGAGAGGCTACGCAATTAGTAGCACGGCGCGGCACACAAAGCGATCTGCACTGCACCGAGGCACTGGCGGCAATACGCGAGAGCTTCGAAGAGCTGGGCATCTTGCTGGCCCGCAAACCTGACGGTGCCTGGTGCAACCAGGCTGAGGTCGATGCGCTGGGCCGCAGCGCCCCTTTCTACGCCCAAATGCAGGCGCGCGCTTACACTTTGGCCGCCGATTCGGTGTATGTGCTGGCCCATTGGATCACCGACCGCGACCTGACCCGCCGTTTTGATGTGCCATTTTTAGTGGCGCGCATGCCCGAGGGCCAAAGCCCTGTGGCCGATGAGACCGAGCAGTTTGCACCCGAGTGGATACGCCCGGCCGATGCGCTGGCGCGCCATGCCGCGAACGATTTTTTCATCATCTTCCCCACCATCCGGACGCTGGAGCGCCTGCAAGCTTTTGACACGGTAGATGCCGTGCTGCAAGAGTGCGCCAGCGAGCAGCCGCTGTGGACCAGCTGCCCGCGCGCGGGCTTGCTAGGCGGCAAAGAGGTGCGCTTTATGGAGCATGAGAGCGCCTTTGGCGAGCTGGCCATGGTCTGCCCGGATGGGCACATCGTGCACCCGCTAGACTGGCAGCACGCGCAGCCGGTGCCGCTGCTACAGCATGTGATGCGCCTGACAGCCCCGAACCCCGGCATGATGACCGGGCCAGGCACCAACACCTACATCATCGGCACGACCGATACCGGCTACATCGTGGTGGATCCGGGCCCCAACGACAAAGGCCATATTCAGCGCATTTTGCAGGCTACGCAAGGCGATATCAACGCCATTGTGTGCACCCATTCCCATGCCGACCATTCCCCCGCAGCGCAGCCCCTGCAAGCGGCGGTGGTGGAGGCCAGCAACACCGTGCCCGGTGATTTGATGGGCGAGTATGCGCGCCATATTTGCCCTATTTTGGGCATCCCCAGTGCGCCGACGGCCCGTGATTCAGCGTTTTTTGACCCCGATATTGCGCTACAAAATAATGAGCTTCTCTCACCATACTTTAGAGGGCTAAAGGGGAAAAAATCTGAAAAAATCACGCTCGAAGTGGTCCACACACCGGGCCATGCGGCCAACCACCTGTGCCTGGTGCTGCAAGAAGACGGCCTGCTGATCAGCGGTGACCACATCCTGAACGGCAGCACCACCGTGATCGACCCGCCCGATGGCGACATGACCGCCTACCTCGACTCGCTGGACACCCTGGCGCAGGCCTGCGATACCCACCACATCGACTTCATCCTGCCCGCCCACGGCTATGTGCTGACCCAGTGCCAGGGCACAGACCACACGGGTGGGGCCAAGCGCGCGATCCTCGCGCTCAAAGCGCACCGTTTAAAGCGCGAAGCCAAGGTGATAGCCGCCATGCGCGCCAAGCCTGGCGCGACGGTACAAGAGCTGGTGCCACTGGCGTATGACGATGTGCCCGAGAAGCTGTGGCCAGTGGCTGCACGCTCGCTGTCGGCGCACAAAAACCGGATTGAGGCCTTGGGCTTGTTGCAGTAGTTGCGCCTGACTGGTCTGGGCTTTTCTTGTACGGTGCTGGTCGGCGGTGTGGACGGCGTAGCGGCATCAAGGAGGAGCCCGAAGGGCGGGGCACAGCCGCGCAGCCGCTTAAGCCGCATCGCGGTGCTTCTCTGGCCCGGCTTGAAGATGTCCCCCAGCACCAACTCATCAGGCGCTACGCTGGTTTGCACTGCGGCAAGCTGCTCACTCTCTTTACCGTAGCACTCCGTCTAAGCAGGCCAGTGGGGTACACAGGATAAATCCAATAATTGATGGGTTTACAGCTTCAGCGGCGCTGAACAGCGTTTTTGCCGCCAGAACCCCGACCACCAGATCCCGACGAGAACCTGCCCGCTATGCATTGCGTAGCGGCTTAGTTACATTTTCCCATGGCTACCAGCTGATAGGTACCAACAATAGCTCAAAATCGCCGTTTTTGAGCGCCCGGGAGGCCTTGGGACCCTGAGAGTCGGCTGGAACCTGCAAATTTGCCTGTTTGAGTACTGTTTTTAGATCTTATCGGGCAGTAGCCAGCAAGAAGCGTGCGGGAGACGCTATGGAATAGAGAGTGACTGTTTTGCCGAAGAGGGTCGGTGGACGGTCTGTGGGGCAGATTTTCGGTGCACAGCGGCTGCATGCGGAACAAAACTCTAATTTTCAGTCTCCCCCTGTGTACCCCACTGTCCCGCTTAGACGGAGT
>JAYVGI010000033.1:0-3907 GCA_043772355.1 Polaromonas sp. | reverse complement strand
GAGCGCCGTGTGGCGAGCCACACAAGCGAGGAGCAACGCCGCAATGCGCCCGCAAGGGCGGCCAAAAATGGGATATTGGCTTTTTCTGCCTCCCTAAGCGACCACCGCGTTTAACGCGGTCAATATCATCCTGCAGCGCCCGCCTCTAGCGATGCCACATAGCGCAGCACATCTTCACTGCGGCCATCCACCACCAGTTGCTCGGCTGTCTTGTAGGCAAAGGTGGGCAGGGGCTCGTTGCGGTACCAAAAGATAGCCAATGCAAGGTCTTTGTTAACGTCCGTCGCTGCGCGCAGCACGCGCACTGCCTCGCGCAAAAAGCGCTGCACGCTCTCAGACTCTGGTGCCCGGTTAATCGTGTTGCGGTGCACATGCGCCTGCCCCGCCAGAGTTTGCAGGTCAATATGCATGGCCTGAGAAAACCGCTTGGGCGAGAGTATCGGAGCGGCGCTTGCCTCATCTCGCAAAAAATCCATCAAACCCATGAACTGCCCGCCAAATGCGGGACTGTTTTGCTGTATTGCTAAGCTCATACATCACCTTATGCGATTTATATATGCACTAATTATGCACTTAATTTAGGATTTTTGTGCAGCATAAAAGTGTAATGCGTAACGAGGTGGTATATCAAAAGGGGGCTATGTGATTTGCAGTGGGCTTGTAGCGCGCAGGATGTGTCCGCACACGCCCAAATGGCCCTTGTAGGTTCCTATAGGCCCTTGGAGGCACCTGCATGCCGATCAACCCCGTTCACCCTGAGTTAGTCCTTGGGTTCGCAAAGGCGTCAACCCTAGGCCAAGCTCAGCACAGGCCAAGCTCAGAACAGGCCAAGCGCAGCCCCAACGCAGTGGATCGGTGGGCGTTTATCTGTGGGATGGGCCACCAAGCGCCTGCATGCCAATTGGCATGCGCTACATATACCGTAGCTGCTCCCGCATTATTCTATAGGGCTACAGCCCTGTTAGTATCTTAAAAAAGGCTCCAAATGGGCAATTCGGCAGCGTTTTCTGGTTCAGCCCGAGTTTTGCAGGCTTTGGAAAGTCCTTAAATTATGCGAATCTATGTACCTCCACAAATTTGGCCTGATTTTTGGCTTTATTCGTGCATTATTTAACGAAAATAAGGCATTTCGGCGATTTTTTCTTGCGCAATTATGCGTATTTAGCAAATTCGCATAATTTAACGCCCGCCTCGCCAGTGCAAATGGCCTGCGGGCCGGTACAAAACCTGAAAATGCCGGGTTTGACGCTCTTTTTAGAATGGCCATAAGGCTGCAGCCCTTTAGAATGGTGCGAGAGCAGCTACTGTATGTGTAGCGTTCTGAATTGGGTATGTCGCTGTGCGCAGGTGCTCCCGAGTCTATGCACGCCGTTCGAGCGTGTTTGAGCGCATTCGACTCCGTTCGGGCCCAGTCTGGGCTGTCCTGAACTTGCCCGAGGGCGCAAGCCTTCACGAACCTAACGACCTACTAGGGAGCAATGGCGAGAAGTTGTTTTCAGGAACAGCAGTCAACGATGGCAATGCTGCAGCCATCTAAAAATAGGCCTATAGATCCGGCCCTTTGAAGCAGAAACCGCTCGCCCTGAACTTGGCCTGTCCTGAGCTTGTCGAAGGGTCGAAGGGGTCAGAAGGACTTCGACAAGCTCAGTCCGAACAGAGGTCTTAGACTTCATCGAACCGGATCAATAGGCGGCTGTGGAATATGGCGGCTATGCAACAAAGAGTGACCACGGCACCAATGAGGGCCAGAAAATTAACTGTGATCTGACCCCATTTATCACCGGCAACCCACATCGCCGGTTTGTAAATCCGCGCCGCCAGCGAGCAAAGCAGGAAATGTTTTGCAATCTTTGCACTTTATGCCCTCTTGCGACACACCATGGCCCAAACAGGTTACCCCGCAATAAAAACGATAGATTCACTCCCGCACCTTGGCTCACACCGCAACTACGCGCACGGGTACGTCAAGCTGGATGCGATCAACAAAATTATGCGGGATTGGCTACGAATTTTGTAGTAAAAATACAATTAATTACCGCAAAAAACCAGTCCGTAGTACTACTTTTTGCGATGAATACGAGGTCTTCCATGCGCGGTGGACTGCTCTTGGGCACGACCTGGGCCAGGGCTATCTGCTGGTGGGTACTAGCGTTTGACGGCTACCACCTCCATACACACCCGGTAGCGCTCGCTGATACCATAGCGCACCGGCTCAAACCCGTGGCTCTGCGGCAGCGCATACAGGCGGGTGCGGCTGAAGTTGTGGTAGTGCTCCATCTCACCCCAGTAGGGGTTGGCGTTTTGGCTGTCCATCGTTTGCCACACTGCATTTTCTGTGTTGGGCATGGACACCAGCAATGCACCACCGGTGTGCAGCAAGCGGCCCGCCGCTGCCAGGGCTGTTTGCGGGTAGGGTATGTGCTCCAACACATCGGCCATGCTGATCACATCGCAGGGCTGGGTCAGCGTCAATTGGCTCAGGTCTGCGCAAAACGCGGCCATGCCCATTCTTGGCATTGCTTCCACAGCATCTGCGGGCTCAATGCGGCGTGGTAGGACGGGTGGTGCGCGCAGTGACCCATCTTGAAGTCCACCATCTGGGCAGACTCGCACAAGGGGCAAGAGGCATAAAAACTCTATCGGTCATCAGTCTCCACAGTGTTAACGCAGTCTAAGCGCACTGATGGATGTTGCCTGGAAGGGCTTGCGAATGGTCGAGCCCTTCCCGCCGCAGGCGCACTCTACTGGCAGGACGTCGCGGTGTTTATCTGCACCGCAGGCGTGCCATTGCTCGTGGTGAACTGCAGCGCAACGGTGTCCCCGGCCACCACGCTCACCGGGTTAGCGGTGCTGGTCGACTGCGCCACCGTACCAACAACTGCAGCGCCAGTAAACGCGATGGTCGTGCCCATGGAGGAAACGATACCGTTCTTGACGATGAACATGGAGATGGTAGCAGCAGCAGGTGTGTTAGTGATGGTGCCGTGTACTGAAATGGCGCTGAAGGTGCAGGCCACGGGCATGACGGTGGATACGGGGGCGTAGGCGACGTTACCAAGTGTCCCAGAAATGATTTGAAAGGTCGTTCCTGCGTTCAATGGATTGACCGTCCTATTCAGGAAAATGGCACCGGCCGCGCCAGCGCCCGCCGCGCCGGTAGCACCAGTGGCTCCGGTAGCGCCGGTAGCACCCGTTGGACCGGTGGCGCCGGTAGCACCAGCGGGGCCCGTTAGACCGGTGGCGCCGGTAGCACCAGCAGGGCCCGCTACGGTACTGGCTGCACCGGTAGCGCCTGTAGCACCAGTGGCACCCGTTAGACCGGTGGCGCCGGTAGCACCAGCAGGGCCCGCTACGGTACTGGCTGCACCGGTAGCGCCTGTAGCACCAGTGGCACCCGTTGGACCGGTGGCTCCAGTAGCACCAGCGGGGCCCGCTACTGTACTGGCTGCGCCGGTGGCACCAGTGGCACCCGTTGGGCCGGTGGCTCCGGTAGCACCAGCGGGGCCTTGAATGCCTTGAACACCTTGAGATCCCACCAGAGACACTCCTGCGAGCCATGCGCCTGCGGCTTTGGGCCCAAACAAGGTTTGTGTGGCGGTGTTGATGTAGAAGTCACCGTTCACGCCCTGTGCGGAGGTCGGGTTGGCGGGGCCGTTGAGCACCGTGTTGCCGTTGGTGCCAGCTGCTCCGGCTGCACCCACCAGTGACACGCCAACAGGCCAGCCGCCTGCCGCTTTGGGGCCAAACAGGGTGCTAGTCGTGGTGTTGATGTAAAAATCACCCACGTTACCGGTACCGGCAGCGGGGGTAGTGCCACCACTGATAATGCTCTGGCCAGCCGCCCCGGTGGCCCCCTGAATACCTTGAATGCCCTGCGGGCCCTGCGCACCTGTGGCACCCACCAGTG
>JAYVGI010000032.1:0-4179 GCA_043772355.1 Polaromonas sp. | reverse complement strand
TACCGGCCAGCTGGATGCCCCACAGCTTGCCCACCACCGAGGCCACCAGCAGCACCGCTGCAGCAATGAACACCGCCTGCCCACCCAGCGCCCAGTTGGTGCGCAAGCCCGTGCTTAAAAAGAACACCGGCATCAGCACCAAGAGCACGTTGTGCCGCAGCATATCCATCTGCTCTTGGTTAAACCACTCGGTGTCCAGCACCGCGCCTGCAATGAACGCGCCCACCATAAAGTGCAGGCCCGACCAGTCCGCGCCTAGGGCGCACACGATCAACCACATCAGGCCTGCGTACCAGCGGTCTTTCTCCGGCAACCAGCGCATGAGCTTGCGCAGCAAATAGCTACACACCGCAAACGTGGCCAAGAAGGCCAGCTGCTTGCCCACCCGCTCCCAGTCCATCAATATCAGCGCCAGAACACCCCAGATGGCGATGTCGTCGATGCTGGCGTAGCGCAAGATGCGCTGGCCTATAGGCTGGCGCAGGATGACCAGCTTTTCCATCAGCAAAATTAAAATCGGCAGCGCTGTGACCGCGCAGGCCATGCCCACGCCTAGAACAAACTGCCAGGGCGTGGCCTTGGGGCCGATCCAACCGGCAAAACCCAGCATGCCGATGGCCACCAAGCTGCCCAGCAGCAGCGGCGTGCCCAGCGCGAGGCCTGCGGTAATGCCGCTCTCGCGCCGGTGCTCCCAAGCTTTTTTCAAATCCAGCTCAATGCCTGCAATCCAGACAAAAATCATCACGCCCCACCAGGCTATGCCGTTCAAGGCCGTGATGACCGAGGGGTTAAACACAAAGCTGTAATAGTCGGGAAACATCTTGCCCAGAATGCCCGGGCCCAGCAGCACGCCCGCAATGATCTGCACCACCACCAGCGGGGCGTAGTAGTCGGTATGGCCCAAGCGCCAGATCAGGTACGGCAGGGTGAAGATGATCGCCATGGCGATCAGATAAATTTCAGTCGTGGTCATAGCGTGGTGCGGTTGCAGTCTGCGGTTTCGTTGGGGTGTTACGGCATGCCATAGCAGCGCGGTCCCGCAGCACGCAGGCTGCGGGGCGCTGGCAACCGCGAATTAGCCTATGCCTCAGGACAAATTAGGCGCCAACAGTCGGGCCATCAGGGCCTCGGTCTCGCCACGCCGCTCGGCCATGTCTTTGACCTGGTCGTCGCTGATTTTGCCGACGTTGAAGTAGGTGGCATCCGGGTGGCTGAAGTAAAAACCGCTCACGCTGGCCGCTGGGGTCATGGCCATGCTCTCGGTGATGCCCATGCCGATCTCTTCGCATTTGAGCAGCTCAAACATCGCTGCTTTCACGCTGTGGTCAGGACAGGCCGGGTAGCCGGGCGCGGGGCGGATGCCTTGGTATTTTTCGGCAATCATGTCTTCGTTGCTCAAGCCCTCTTGGGCGGCGTAGCCCCACAGGTCTTGGCGCACGCGGGCGTGCAGGGCTTCAGCAAAGGCTTCGGCCAGTCGGTCAGCCAGCGCCTTGAGCATGATGGCGCTGTAGTCGTCATGGTCGTCGGTGAAGTATTTCTCTTTTTTGTCTACGCCAATGCCTGCGGTCACGGCGAAAAGGCCGATATAGTCCTGCTTTTGCAAGGTATCTTGGCCTGTAGCCCCCTGTAATATTGCGGGAGCAGCTCCTATTTGTGTAGCGTTTAACTTGGGGGCGATAAAGTCTGCCAGGCAGCGGCTGGGCCGCATCACGCCCTCCACGGCCTGCTTTTCGGTTTGCTGGCGCATGCCATACCAGGTCATGGCCACCTGGCTGCGGGTCTCGTCGGTGTAGATTTCGATGTCGTCGTCGTTCACGCTATTGGCGGGATAAAAAGCCAGCACGGCGTTGGCGGTGAGCCAGCGGCCCTCTACCAGGCGCTTGAGCATGCGCTGGCCGTCGGCATACACGCGCACGGCCTCGGTGCCTACCACCTCGTCTTTCAAAATAGCGGGGAAGGGGCCTGCCAAATCCCAGGTCTGAAAGAAGGGGCCCCAGTCGATGAATTTGGCCAGCTCGGCCAGATCGAAGTTTTTGAACACCCGGCGGCCGATGAATTTGGGGATCGGCGGCGTAGTGTCAGCCCAGGCCAATGCCGCGCGCTCTTGCGGGGCGGCGTTTTTAATCGCTTCGACTAGCTCCGTACCCTTTGGCGTAGGCAGCCACTTATTGGCCCGCGCCTTGTCCAGCGCCCACATGGGCGTTTGCTTTTTGTTGGCATGCTGGTGGCGCACCTTGACGTAATCGGCATTGATCTCGTCAATGTATTTGGCAGCTTGATCCGACAGCAAGCTTTGCGCCACACTCACGCTGCGGGAGGCATCGGGCACATATACCACTGGGCCTTCGTAGTGCGGCGCGATTTTGACGGCAGTGTGCACGCGGCTGGTGGTAGCGCCGCCGATAAGCAGCGGGATTTTGGCCATGCGGAAATGCGGGTCTTTTTGCATCTCGGCGGCCACGTACTGCATCTCTTCCAGGCTGGGGGTGATCAAACCGGAGAGGCCAATAATGTCTGCGCCCTCAATTTTGGCGCGTGCCAAAATTTCGTGGCAGGGCACCATCACGCCCATGTTCACCACCTCAAAGTTATTGCATTGCAAGACCACGGTGACGATGTTTTTGCCAATGTCGTGCACATCGCCTTTGACCGTGGCAATCACAATTTTGCCTTTGGCTTTCACGTCCATGCCGGCAGCGGCGTGCTGCCTTTTTTCTTCCTCGATATAGGGAATTAAATGCGCTACGGCCTGCTTCATCACGCGGGCGCTTTTGACTACCTGGGGCAAAAACATTTTGCCTTGGCCAAACAAATCGCCCACGATGTTCATGCCGTCCATCAGCGGGCCTTCGATGACATGCAGCGGGCGGCCGCCTTTGGCCAGGATGATTTGGTAGACCTCTTCGGTGTCTTCTACGATGAAGTCGGTGATGCCGCGCACCAGGGCGTGCGACAGGCGCTCGTTCACAGGGAGCGCTCGCCACTCGTTCTTTTTACTGTCGTCTTTGGCTGCGCCTTTGGCGTTTTCGGCCACTTCAACCAAGCGCTCGCCAGCGTCGGGGCGGCGGTTCAGCACCACGTCTTCCACCCGCTCGCGCAGCGTGGGCTCCAGCTCTGAATATACGCCCATCATGCCGGCGTTGACAATGCCCATGTCCATACCTGCAGAGATAGCGTGGTACAAAAACACGGTGTGGATGGCCTCGCGCACGGGGTCGTTGCCGCGAAAGCTGAAGCTCACGTTGCTCACGCCGCCGCTGACCTTGGCACCGGGCAAGTTGTCTTTGATCCAGCGGGTGGCGTTGATAAAGTCCACCGCGTAGTTGTTATGCTCTTCAATGCCGGTGGCGATGGCGAAGATGTTGGGGTCAAAAATAATGTCTTCGGGCGGAAAGCCCACCTCGTCCACCAGCACCTTGTAGGCGCGCGCGCAAATCTCGGTTTTGCGCGCGTAGGTGTCGGCCTGGCCTTTTTCGTCAAAGGCCATCACCACGGCGGCAGCGCCATAGCGGCGCAAGAGCTTGGCCTGGTGCTTGAAGGGCTCCAGGCCCTCTTTCATGCTGATGGAGTTGACAATGGCTTTGCCCTGCACGCAGCGCAGACCCGCCTCGATCACCTCCCATTTGGAGCTGTCGATCATGATGGGCACGCGGGAGATGTCCGGCTCGGAGGCTATCAGGTTTAAAAACCGCACCATGGCGGCCTTGCTGTCGAGCATGGCCTCGTCCATATTGATGTCGATCACCTGCGCGCCGTTTTCCACCTGCTGGCGGGCGACGGCCAATGCCGCCTCGTACTCGCCGTTCAATATCATGCGGGCGAAGGCTTTGGAGCCTGTGACGTTGGTGCGCTCGCCAATGTTGACGAACAGCGTGCCTTGGCCGATGAGCACGGGCTCCAGGCCCGAGAGCTTCATGGCGGGCACAGAGGAGTTAAAGACGGGCGCAGAACCGGCAGTAGGGGTAGAGGACATGACGCACCTGTGTAGAATTTATCATTACTAACGGGTGAGCGTCGTTGCTATTCATGACCCCAAGCCTGACAAACTGCACATATGGAAGGGTTAAACAGTGGGTTAATCCTTTTCATGCAATTGCTGCAACGCTCCTTGCGGTATGCTGATTTTAAGGCACACTATAGCTTCCCTCACAATCTACCACCATGCTAAACAATTTTTTT
>JAYVGI010000031.1:0-3032 GCA_043772355.1 Polaromonas sp. | reverse complement strand
CTGGCGGTGGCTTGATGTTGAACTGATTCGCGAACAACTTATTCCATTTCCAAATCATTACTGTCGTTGTTGCGTCGCCTTGCCGTGCTACAGCACTCTCGTAGGCTCCGCGCCTAGACATTAATGATGTAGAAATGGAATTAGCAGCCGAGAAGTCAATGACTCGGGCCGTTATAGTTGAATGCTGTTTAGGTCATTAGCCCAATAGAATATTGCGGGAGCAGCTACGTAATGCATAGCGAATAGCAATCTATCTCAAGGTATTTATCGCTCGGCAGGGCGCTCGAAGTTGCTCAAAGTGATAGCGACAATGCCGAAGGTCACCAGCACCACGCCACACCAAGCAGCGGTGTCCATCTTCTCGCCCAGCAGCCAGACACCGCCAATAGACGACACGACGGGTACCAAGGCACCTACTACCGCAGGACGCGCGGGGCCAAGCACCCGCATGGCGTAGCCGTAGGCGGCAATGCCAAGGGTGCCTGCCAATACGCCTTGCCATGCAATTTGCAGTAGCAATGCGTTCGTGCTGACCGTCCATAGCTGTGTACCAGCTTGCCAAAGCCACCAGGGAATTACTGCCAGTGCCGACCAAAAACTGACCAAAGCGGCGCTTTGCCAGCCTGTAAACCCCAAGCCGCGAAAAACCAAACTGTAGACGCTCCACAGCACGGCGGCACATACGAAAAGCACGTCGCCCAACCAAGACTGTGAACTGCCCACCGTGCTCCACATGCCACTCACCAAGCTGACGCCTGCAAACACTGCCGCAGCAGCCAGCATCTGCATGCGCGCAGGCAACTGGCGTGATAAAGCACTCGTACCCGCAATGACCAATAACGGCATGAGGCCAGGCAACAGCGCTGCCATATGGGACACCGGGGCGTAGCGCGCACCCGTCATCACCAGCAGACCAAACGGTAACCCCGAGCCCATGACGAGCAAGCCCATGCGCCACCAAGAGCGCTTGGGCTGCACATGTGCATGCTCGCGAAACAAGCCAATTTGTGATCAGCAACTACCCGATGAATTTTGAGCGTCCTTACACCCAGCAAATGCGCAAAGTCACTGCCGACATGACGCGCATAGCTACCGTGCGCGCGGCGATTGATTTGCTAAGTGGTGCCAGTACCGCCAAGTTCAGCATGGACGCGGTGGCCATCACGGCGGGGATTTCCCGGATGACAGTATTCAATATGTTTGGCGACAAGCGTACTTTGCTGGTTGCTGTGTATGACGCGCTGTCCAGCAGTGGGCAGCTTGATGATGTGACGGATATTTTGAATGCCCCCGATGTGGAGGCTGCCTGGGCACGCTATGTACAGCGCTTTGCACTTTTCTACCAGAACCACGCTGCGGTCATGCGGCATTTGCGCGGCATGGCCTCGATGGACCCAGATTTTGATGCAGTCATGCGCCAGCGCGATGCGCGCAAAGACCTGGGCATTGCCTGGTTATTGCAGCGCCAGCATGGTCGCAATCCTCTGGAAGCGATTCGCCCAGATGTGCAGTCGGTCGCGCATCAGCTCAGTGCTTTGATGGGGTTTGAGGTGCTGGATGCATTAACCCAGCGCGCAGGTGGTGAACAGGCTGCTGCCATGTGGCGCACTATGGTGGCCGCCGTGCGCAGGCAAGCCATCAGCGCCAAGCGGGTAACCGCCAAACGCTTACCCGCTAAGCGCCATCCCTGAGCTTGCGCCACGCGCTGCGTGCCCGGTGCAAACCATCTTTCGCCACGGTTTTGAGGCGTTTGCCCATTTGCCACACTGCTGACGCGCGCATGTAGTCCATGAGGCTGTCTTTCCAGGCCTTCCAGCGGGGGTACCAGCGCGCGAACCAGGTAAACTGCATGAGCGCTGGCAGGGTGAGCTGGAACAAGCGGGCTACCAAGGCCGTGCCCACCAGCTTGGCGGTGATCAACACGCCTAGACCCAGTGCGTAGTGCCCGCTTTTGATCAAAAAAAGCGCCAGTAGTTTGATGGGGAACAAAGCCACGGCGGGCACCAGCAGCACGGGCAAGGCCTGCCAAGGCGAGAGTTGGGAGATCTTTTGCTCGCACCAAGCCCACAAAGGTAGCCGGGCCAGGCGATGCAGCAAGGCTGCCAGAGGTTCCCAACCCCATTCTTCAAATAATAAAAATAGCGCGATGAAGGGCGTGACTATCCAACGTAAAACCGTGCCTAACGCTTTAAACATATGCGGGAGAAGCTATTGAAATAATAGTATGACGGATGGCTAGCGGTATATGGCAGGGCGTTTGCCTAAAAAAGCGCTGATACCCTCACCGCCATTGGCATGGTGCAGATTGGCCACAAAGGCATCGCGTTCGGCGTTCAGATGCTCGCTGAGCGAGCGCTGTGGTGCGTCGTTGAGCAGCTCTTTGGTGCTGGCCAGCGCATTGGGCGCGCGGGCGTTGAGCTTATCGGCCATCAGCAGGGCTTCGCTGAGCGCATTGCCAGTGTCCACGACGCGGTTGACCACCCCCAGCGTGTGCAGGCGCTCGGCACGGATGCGCTCGCCGCATAACAGCAATTCGCTGGCCAGTTGGCGCGGTAGCATGTGGCTTAAGTGCCAAGTAGCGCCGCCATCGGGCGACAGGCCTACGCTGCTGTAGGCCATGACAAACACCGCGTCGCGCGCGGCCACGATCAGGTCGCAGGCCAGGCACAGCGAAAAGCCTGCGCCGGCAGCGGGGCCTTCTACGGCGGCGATCACTGGTTTGCGGCAACTGCGGATCGCCTCAATCCAGCTGTGCAGGCCATCGATGCTCTGGGCTTGCACTTGCGGTGCGTGGCTGCGGTTGCCCAGCAGGCGCTGCAAGTTGCCGCCCGCGCAAAAGATACTGCCTTCGCCGGTAATCACCACGCTGCGTATTTCGTCACTGCTGTCGGCAAAGTTCAGCGCCTCCACGCCAGCCGCGTACATGGTTGGGCTGAGGGCATTGCGCAGCGTCGGGTTGGAGATGGTGAGCACCATGGTTTGGCCTGATGCATGGCTGGTGCCCTTGCTGGCATCTTTATTTTTGCCTTTAA
>JAYVGI010000030.1:0-22541 GCA_043772355.1 Polaromonas sp. | reverse complement strand
GCCATGTCGCCCAGGTAGTGCGAGAACGCCACGAAATTCAGGTTCACCGCCAACAGCATCAGCTCGATCGCCATCAGCAGCACGATCAGGTTCTTGCGGTTCAGGAAGATGCCGATCACCGACAGCGCAAACAGAATCGCGCCCAGCGACAGGTAGTGACCCAGCGTGATCGGGCCCAACGCGAATGCCGTCATGGTTTGTCTCCCGCCCGGCCTTCAACCGTGGGGGCCATCTTGACGATGCGCACCCGGTCGGCCGCGCGCACCCGCACCTGGTCGGCAGGGTTCACGTACTTCGAGTCCTTGCGCTTGCGCAAGGTCAGCGCAATGGCCGCGATGATTGCCACCAGCAACAGCACCGCCGCAATCTGCAGCGGGTACAGATAGTGGGTGTACACCTCGATCCCCAGCAGCTTGGTGTTGCCCAGCTTCAGCGCGGCGGCGTCAGCGACCGGAACATCGGTCAGGCGGAAGCCGCCCAGCAACACCGCCGCCATTTCGAGTGCGATGACCACGCCCACCAGCCCGGCCACTGGAAAATGGGTCCAGAAGCCCTCACGCAGGGAATCGACATTGATGTCCAGCATCATCACGACGAACAGGAACAGCACCATCACCGCGCCCACGTAAACCAGCACCAGCGAGATGGCCAGAAACTCGGCGCGCAGCAAAATCCACACGCACGCGGCCGAGAAGAAGGCGAGCACCAGGTACAGCGCGGCATACACCGGCGTGCGTGCGGTGATAACGCGGAACGCCGCAAACAGAAGCACTGCCGAAAAGGCGTAGAAGAGCGCGGTCATCGTGTTCATGTTTTTTTTCCAACGCCGCTGCGCCTGACCTCGCGGTCTGGCAGCGCCAAGCCAGATGCAGCGGGCTCAGCGGTAGCGGGCGTCGGCCTCCAAGTTGGCGGCAATTTCTTTTTCGTAGCGGTCGCCTACCGCCAGCAGCATGTCTTTGGTGAAGTACAGGTCGCCGCGCTTTTCGCCGTGGTATTCCAGAATATGCGTCTCGACGATGGAGTCCACCGGACAGCTTTCTTCGCAAAAGCCGCAGAAGATGCATTTGGTCAAATCAATATCGTAGCGGGTGGTGCGGCGGCTGCCGTCGTCGCGCACTTCGCTCTCAATCGTAATCGCCATCGCGGGGCACACGGCCTCACACAGCTTGCAGGCGATGCAGCGCTCTTCGCCGTTGTCATAACGGCGCAGGGCATGCAGACCGCGAAAGCGTGGCGACTGCGGTGTTTTTTCTTCCGGGAACTGCACCGTGATTTTGCGGCGAAAGGCGTGCTTGCCTGTGAGCGCAAAGCCTTTGAACAGCTCAAACAACATGAAGCTGCCGAGGAAGTCTTTCAACGAGAAGGCGGGAGAGGCCAGTGTAGTCATAGCAAGCGCTCTTTATTTCCAAATATTCCACGAGGTCTGCATCCAGGCAGCCACCACGACCAGCCACACCAAGGTGACGGGGATAAAAATCTTCCAACCCAAACGCATGATCTGGTCATAGCGAAAGCGCGGAAAAGTAGCGCGCACCCAGATGAACAGGGTGACGACGACAAAGGTTTTCAGACCGAGCCAGATCCAACCGGGAATCCAGTTGAACACGGCGCTGTCTATCGGTGGAATCCAGCCGCCCAGGAACATGATGGCCGCCATGCAGGAGATCAAAATCATGTTGGCGTATTCGGCCAAGAAGAACATGGCAAAGGCCATGCCCGAGTATTCGACCATGTGGCCCGCGACAATCTCGGACTCGCCCTCGACCACGTCAAACGGGTGGCGGTTGGTCTCGGCAATGCCCGAGATGATGTAGACCACGAAGATCGGCAGCAGGGGCAGCCAGTTCCACGACAGGAAGTTAAAGCCCTTGCTGGCTGCCATACCGGTAGCTTGGCCCACCACGATGTCGGTCATATTGAGCGAGGCCGACACCATCAGCACCACGACCAAACAGAAACCCATGGCAATCTCATAGCTGACCATTTGCGCTGAGGCGCGCAGCGCACCGAGGAAGGCGTATTTGGAGTTGGATGCCCAGCCCGCAATGATCACGCCGTAGACTTCCATCGACGTGATGGCCATGATGAACAGCAAACCGGCGTTGATGTTGGCCAGCGCCACCTCGGGGCCAAACGGCACGACCGCCCAAGCAGCCAGCGCGGGCATGATAGTCATGATGGGGCCGATAAAGAAAAGGCTTTTGTTAGCCGCTGCCGGCACAATGATTTCTTTGGTTAGCAGTTTGAGCGCATCGGCAATCGGCTGCAATAAACCCAGCGGGCCTACGCGGTTGGGGCCAATGCGGATTTGCATCCAGCCAATGGCTTTGCGCTCCCACAGCGTGAGGTAGGCCACCAGGCCCATGATGGGCAGCACCACCAAGATAATTTTGATCAGGTTCCAGATCACGGGCCAAGCCATCGTGCCCCACCAAGGGGCAGCAATCAGGCCTTGGCCGAAGCCGTGCAAGGTGTCGATCATGCCGGCACTCCTTGAGTGACGGGCGCGGCTGCTGGGGCTGCTGGCGCGCTGGAGGCTGCCGCAGCTTTGGCATCTGCCGTCAGTTGTAGCGCGGGTGCGCGGCGCACGATGCTGTCAAGCTGATAGATGGCCGCGCTGGCAGGCTCTGCGGCTGCTACGTCCAAACGGACAGCAGCTTGGGTGGCGTTGTTCAGTTTGTCTGCAGGTACAAAAACTGCATCCGCCTTCACCACTTTAGCCAGCACGTCTTGCGACGATTCAAACTCAAAGCCTGGCACGCCCAGCATATTGCCAAGCACACGCAGCACTTTCCATGCGGGGCGCGTGTCACCCAAAGGTTTGACCACGCCATGGAAACTCTGTACCCGGCCTTCGGCGTTGATAAACGTACCGGCAGTCTCCGTGAACGGTGCGATGGGCAGCAACACATCGCTGCAATCCATATTGGCTTTGAACGGGCTGAGCGTCACGACCATGTCGGCCTTGATGTCTGCGCGCGCTGCACTGTCAAACTTGGGCTCGGTATTGAGCAAGATGGCAGCACGCAATCCGCCGGCCAACATTTGCGCGGCGTTCTTGCCGCCCTGTTGCGGCGCGGCACCTGCCAGTTGCGCACCCACGGTGTTGGCTGCTTCTGTCAGGTAGCCTACGCTGGCGCCGGTTTGTTCGCCGATCCAGCTGGCCAAAGCCAGCAAGGACGATGCATTGGCGTGGTGTGCTGCAGCGTTGCCCAAGAGCACCGCTTTGCGATCACCACCGAGCAAGGATTTGGCAATCGCTTTAGCGGCATCGGTTGCGCTACCCGCAGCGGGGGCGCTTACGCCCTTCTCAGCTGCAATCGCAGCGGCCACATCGGCCAAGGCCTGCGCCCATTGGACAGCGGGCACGGTAACGCTATGCGCCACTGGCATGGCCCAGTCATGCACTACAGAATTAATAGCTGCTAGCGCCGCGCCTTTGCGGACAGCTTGGCGAATCCGCTGTGCAAACAAAGGATGGTCTTTGCGCAAATTGCTGCCCACTACCAGCACACGCTGCAAGTTGGACAGGGCCGCAATCGGCATGCCCAAATAACGCACGCCTTCGGTACCGGGGAACTCTGCGTTGCGCATACGGTAGTCAATGTTGTCGCTACCCAAGCCGCGCACCAGTGCGCCTGCCAGGTACAGTTCTTCGACCGTGCTGTGCGGGCTCGCCAACACGCCGATGGAGGCGGCGCTGTGGTCAGCTTTGATTTGCTTCAAACCATTGGCTACGTATTCGAGCGCGGCTTGCCAATCGACTTCTTTCCACACACCGCCCTGCTTGAGCATAGGCTTAGTCAAACGCTCAGGACCGTTCAAAGCCTCGTAGCTGAAGCGGTCGCGGTCGGCTATCCAGCATTCATTCACCTCTTCGTTCTCTAGCGGTACGACGCGCATCACTTGGTTGGCTTTGACTTGCACGATCAGGTTCGCACCCGTGGAGTCATGCGGGCTGACCGACTTGCGGCGGCCCAGCTCCCAAGTGCGGGCGCTGTAGCGGAAGGGCTTGCTAGTCAGCGCGCCCACCGGGCAAATGTCGATCATATTGCCCGACAGCTCGGAGTCCACGGTGTCACCCACCACGGTGGTGATCTCGGCATGCTCACCCCGGTGCAGCATGCCCAGTTCCATGATGCCAGATACTTCTTGGCCAAAGCGAACGCAGCGCGTGCAGTGGATGCAGCGCGTCATCTCTTGCATGCTGATCAAGGGGCCTACGTCTTTGACGGCCACCACGCGCTTTTCTTCTTCGTAACGCGAGCTACTACCGCCATAGCCCACGGCCAGGTCTTGCAACTGGCATTCACCGCCCTGGTCGCAAATCGGGCAATCCAGCGGGTGGTTAATCAGCAAAAACTCCATCACCGACTGCTGCGCCTTGATGGCCTTGTCGCTCTTGGTACGCACAATCATGCCCTGGCTCACCGGCGTGGCGCAGGCGGGCATGGGTTTGGGCATCTTCTCCACATCGACCAAGCACATGCGGCAGTTGGCCGCCACGCTGAGTTTCTTGTGGTAGCAAAAATGCGGAATATAGGTGCCCACTTTCTCCGCAGCCTGAATGATCATGCTGCCTTCCAGGGCTTCTACTTTTTTACCGTCTAGTTCAATTTCAACCATATTGTTCTCTTGGCTTACGCTGCTACGGTGTGGGCCGCTGAATGGGGCGCAGGCTGCACAGCTTGCTTGGTCTGCGCGGCATTGATCATGGCCTCAAACTCGTGCCGGAAATGCTTGATCATCGCCCGCACCGGCATGGCGGCTGCGTCGCCCAGGGCGCAGATGGTGCGGCCCTGGATGTTGTCGGCCACGGAGTTGAGCAAATCCAAATCGCTGGGTTTGCCCTGCCCCGTGTGGATGCGGTCCACCATGCGCCAGAGCCAGCCTGTGCCTTCGCGGCAAGGCGTGCATTGGCCGCAGGACTCGTGCATGTAAAAGTAGCTCAGACGCTTCAAACTCTCAACCATGCAGCGCGTATCGTCCATCACGATGACCGCGCCCGAGCCGAGCATGGAGCCTGCTTTGGCTATCGAGTCGTAGTCCATCGTGCATTGCATCATGATGTCGGCAGGCAGCACGGGGGAGGATGAACCGCCGGGGATCACGGCCTTCAGGGTGCGGCCTTTGCGCACGCCGCCAGCGAGTTCCAGCAGTTTGCTAAATGGGGTACCCAACGGCACCTCGTAGTTGCCGGGCAACTCTACGTCACCGGAGACTGAATAAATCTTGGTGCCACCGTTGTTGGGTTTGCCAATGGCAAGGTACGCAGCACCACCGTGATTGATAATCCATGGTACAGCCGCGAAGGTCTCGGTGTTGTTGATCGTCGTGGGCTTGCCGTACATGCCGAAACTGGCGGGAAATGGCGGTTTAAAGCGTGGCTGGCCTTTTTTGCCTTCGAGCGATTCGAGCAAGGCTGTTTCTTCACCGCAGATGTAGGCGCCAAAGCCATGGAAGGCGTGCAGCTGGAAGCTGAAGTTGCTGCCGCAAATCTTGTCGCCCAACAAGCCCGCAGCGCGGGCTTCTTCCAGCGCTTCTTCAAAGCGGTCATAGGTTTTGAAGATTTCGCCGTGGATGTAGTTGTAGCCTACGGTGATGCCCATGGCGTAGGCGGCTATGGCCATGCCTTCAATGACGATGTGCGGGTTGAACTCCAGAATGTCACGGTCTTTGCAGGTACCCGGCTCGCCTTCGTCGGAGTTGCACACCAAATACTTTTGACCGGGGAACTGGCGGGGCATGAAGCTCCACTTGAGGCCCGTAGGAAAGCCTGCGCCGCCACGGCCACGCAAGGCGGACTCTTTGACGGTGGCAATCACGTGGTCTTGTGTGAGGCCCGCTACAGCGCCCTCAGCAACAGGCGCACCGTCTTTGCCCAAAATTTTCTTCAGCGCTGCGTAGCCACCACGGGCCACGTAGTCTTTCAAACGCCAGTTGCTACCGTTCAGATCTTTGAAAATTTGCGGCTCGATATGGCGGTCATGGAAACAGGTTTGTACGCCCGTGGCCTGGAACTGGGCGAGGACTTGGTTCTCGTTCATTTATTTGGCGCTCCGAAGGCCGTCGATCAGTTGGTCGAGTTTGTCGTTGCTCATAAAGCTGCACATGCTGCGGTCGTTCACCAGCATCACGGGTGCGTCGGCGCAGGCACCCAGGCATTCGCTTTGCTGCACGGTAAACAGGCCGTCTTTGGTGGTGCCGCCCATCTCTACGCCGAGCTTGCTGCACAAATGGTTGAGCGCTTTTTGACCGTCGCGCAATTGGCAGGGCAAGTTGGTGCAAACGTTGAGCTTGTACTTGCCCATCGGCTGCTGGTTGTACATGTTGTAGAAGGTGGTGACTTCTTTCACCGCAATCGCGGGCATGCCCAGGTAGTCACCTACCACTTGCTCCGACGCGGCACTGACCCAGCCCTGCTCTTGCTGCACAATGGCCAGGCAGGCCATCACAGCCGAGACTTTTTGGTCAGGAGGGTACTTGGCGACTTCTTTGGCAAAACGCGTGCGCGTTGCGTCAGACAACACGTAGGATGGACTCGCATGGGTTGCAACGGCGCTCATCGGTCAATCTCTCCGAAAACAATATCCATGGTGCCAATAATGGCCACCGCGTCGGCAATCATGTGGCCGCGTGCCATCTCGTCCAGCGCGGCCAGGTGCGAGAAGCCGGGGGCGCGGATCTTCAAGCGGTAGGGCTTGTTGGCCCCATCGCTCACCATGTAAATGCCAAACTCACCCTTGGGGTGCTCTACTGCAGCATAGGCCTCGCCCTGCGGTACGTGGAAGCCTTCGGTGAAGAGCTTGAAGTGGTGGATCAAGTCTTCCATATTGGTCTTCATGCCTTCGCGCGATGGGGCGGCGACTTTATGGTTGTCGGTGATCACTGGGCCGGGGTTGACGCGCAGCCAGTCCACGCATTGCTTGATGATGCGGTTGCTCTGGGCCATCTCTTCCATACGCACCAGGTAGCGGTCATAGCAGTCGCCGGTTTTGCCCACAGGGATGTCAAAGTCCATCTTGGCGTACACGTCGTAGGGCTGCTGCTTGCGCAAGTCCCAGGCGATGCCAGAGCCGCGCAGCATGGGGCCGGTAAAGCCCATATTCAAGGCGCGCTCGGGGGTCACCACGCCAATGCCGACGGTGCGCTGCTTCCAGATGCGGTTGTCAGTGAGCAGGGTATGGTATTCGGCTAAATTCTTTGGGAAGCGTTTGGTGAAGTCGTCGATAAAGTCGAGCATGCTACCGCTGCGACCTTCGTTGAGCTTGGCCAACGCTTTGGCGTTTTTGATCTTGCTCACCTTGTACTGCGGCATGCTGTCCGGCAGGTCACGGTACACGCCCCCTGGGCGGAAGTAGGCTGCGTGCATGCGTGCGCCGGAGACGGCTTCGTACAAATCGAACAGATCTTCGCGCTCGCGGAAAGCGTACAAAAAGATCGTCATCGCGCCACAGTCCAGGCCGTGGGCACCGAGCCACAGCAGGTGGTTGAGCAGGCGGGTGATCTCGCTGAACATCACGCGGATGTACTGCGCGCGCTCGGGCACTTCGATGCCCATCATCTTCTCGATGGCCAGGCAGTAGGCATGCTCATTGCACATCATCGAGACATAGTCCAGGCGGTCCATGTAGGGTAGCGACTGGATGTAGGTTTTGCTCTCGGCGAGTTTTTCAGTGGCGCGGTGCAACAGGCCGATATGGGGGTCGGCGCGCTGGATGACTTCGCCGTCCAACTCGAGCACCAAGCGCAGCACGCCGTGTGCAGCAGGATGTTGTGGGCCAAAGTTCAGCGTGTAGTTTTTAATTTCTGCCATGCTATTGCTCCCCCCCGAAGCAGCCTGGCGAAGCCAGTTCTGCGGTGTTCTGGCCTAAAGCTACGCTCGAAACAAAGGCTTGGCGGTTCATGGCTTGATCCCTCCGTAGCTGTCTTCACGGATCACGCGCGGGGTGATCTCGCGCAGCTCAATCGTTACGGGTTGGTAGATCACGCGTTTTTTCTCTGCGTCGTAGCGCATTTCGACATGGCCGTGGGTGGGAAAGTCTTTGCGGAAAGGGTGGCCGATAAAACCGTAGTCCGTCAAGATGCGGCGCAGGTCGGCGTGGCCCTCAAAGACGATGCCAAACAAATCGAAGCATTCGCGCTCAAACCAGTTGGCCGCACCCCACACACCGTTAATGGATGCCACCATAGGCAAGTCGTCATCTGCGGCAAACACCTTCAGCCGCACACGCTGGTTCAGTGACACGGACAGCAAATGCGTCACCACGCAGTAGCGCGGACCGTCATAGGCACCGTCTTTGTATTCGGAGTAGTCGATGCCGCACAGGTCGATCAGCTGCTCAAACCTGCAACCCTCTGCATCACGCAAAATAGTGGCGGATTCTAGATAATCAGCCGCTGAGACGAGCACTTTGACTTCGCCCAAATCAACAGAAACACGCTTGGCGCGGGTGCCCAATGCTGCTTCAACGGCGGCTTTGGTGGTCTCAGGATGTACAGCAAATGCGGTCATGTGGTGCTCAAGCCCTGGCAATCGTCTGCGTGCGACGAATTTTTTGCTGCAATTGGATGATGCCGTACAGCAAAGCCTCTGCCGTAGGCGGGCAGCCGGGCACATACACGTCTACCGGCACGATGCGGTCGCAACCGCGCACCACCGAGTAGCTGTAGTGGTAGTAGCCGCCGCCGTTGGCGCACGAGCCCATCGACAGCACCCAGCGCGGCTCGGCCATCTGGTCGTACACCTTGCGCAGTGCGGGGGCCATCTTGTTGCACAGCGTGCCGGCCACAATCATCAAATCAGACTGGCGCGGGCTGGGACGGAACACGATGCCGAAACGGTCCAGATCGTAGCGGGCTGCACCGGCATGCATCATCTCTACCGCGCAGCAGGCCAGGCCAAAGCTCATGGGCCAGAGCGAGCCGGTTTTGGCCCAGTTCACCACCGTGTCATAGCTGGTGGTGGCAAAACCTTCTTTGAATACACCTTCAATCATTACAGCAATCCTTATTCGTCAGGACACGCAGCGACAAGCGTGGGACACAATTTTCCGCCGGGCCGCCCCAAGGAAAATTAGCCCCCTTGGGGGGCAGCGCAGTACGCGAAGCGACAAGCGTGGGGGTCATAGTCATTCCCAGTCCAACGCGCCTTTTTTCCACTCGTAGATAAAGCCTACAACCAGAATGCCCAGGAAAATCATGACCGACCAGAAACCGACAATGCCAATGTCTTTGATGGCAGCGCCCCACGGAAAGAGGAAGGCGATTTCGAGGTCAAAAAGAATAAACAAAATGGCCACGAGGTAGTAGCGCACATCAAACTTCATGCGGGCATCTTCAAAGGCTTCGAAGCCGCATTCGTAGGGGGAGTCTTTGGCCGCGTCGGCCCGGCGGGGGCCAAGGATGTAGCCCAGCACCTGGGGAACAATACCGACACCGATGCCGACCAAAATAAACAACAGTATCGGTAGGTATTGCTCGAGGTTCATGGCATCTGGCTAATGTCTTACTACCCACCCGCAATATAGCGGAGAGGCTCTCATTGGTTGCAGGGCTACCCACACATGCAGGTAGCCCTAGATTGGTGCCGACGGCGAGACTCGAACTCGCACAGCTTTCGCCACTACCACCTCAAGATAGCGTGTCTACCAATTCCACCACGACGGCTATTTTTTTACTGTTCAAGCGCATGAGGAATCGCCTGCCTGAACAGCCCTAGAGTTTACCCTGAAAAAGCCCTGCTTGCGCTCTGTAGCGCGGCTTTTCCAAGGGGTTCAGGGAGATTACTTGGTGGGGATTGGCGCTGAGCCTGTGGGCGCTGATGCCGCGTTGGCGGCTGCGGGCGCTGCACCGGTGGCAGCAGGTACACCAGGCACCAGGGCCGGCGCGGGGCTCGCACCGGTAGGAATCGGCGCCGCTCCAGAGGCGGCACCAGCCGGGGAGGTGACCGCAGGACGATCTAGCACCGAAGTAGAGCCCACGGGACGCACACCGCTGAAGTAGGCCAGCGCCAAAGTGCAGACAAAAAACACCGTGGCCAAAATGCCAGTGGCGCGCGACATGAAGTTGGCACTGCCGCTGGCACCAAACAGGCTGCCCGAACCGCCCGAGCCAAAGGCTGCGCCCATGTCAGCGCCCTTGCCGTGCTGCACCAGGATCAGGCCGATCATGATGAGAGCTGACAGCATCTGGAAAGCCAATAAAACGGTGGTTAAAACTTGCATCTTCTACTCCTAAACAATACTTAAAAACAATACTTGAAAACTAATTACTATCTTTTTAATAGCTGCTCGCGCAGTATTTTATTGAGCTGCAGCCATAATCTTTAGAAAATCAGGGGCTTTGAGCGAGGCACCGCCTATCAAGCCGCCATCGATATCTGTTTGCGCCAACAACTCTGCTGCGTTGGCTGCATTCATGCTGCCGCCGTACAAAATTTTCACCCGCTCGGGGTGGGTACTGGCAGCTTTGATCTGCGCGCGCAGCACCGCATGCACCGCCTGCGCCATCTGTGGCGTGGCGGTTTTGCCGGTACCTATCGCCCACACTGGCTCGTAGGCCAGCACAATCTCGCTGATGCAGTGGCCGTTGTCGTGGATGACGGCGGCCAGTTGGCGCTTGACCACTTCTTCGGTTTTGCCTGCTTCGCGCTCGGCCAAGGTTTCGCCCACGCACACAATGGGCGTAATGCCGCTGGCCAAAGCCGCTTTGGCCTTGAGCGACACGGTTTGGTCTGTCTCGCCATGGTATTGGCGGCGCTCGGAGTGGCCGACCAGGCAATAGCGCACGTTAAATTCTTTCAGCATCGCAGCCGAGACCTCTCCGGTGTACGCGCCACTGCTGTGCATGGAGATGTCTTGCGCTCCCAAACTAATAGCTACTCCCGCAACATTCTTCATGGCTAGAGCGCCAAATAGCGTAGAAACTTGGTCTAGATAAGCTGTGGGCACGCACACCGCCACCTCGCAGCCAGGCTCGCCCATACCAGCGATCAAGGCCTCCAGCAAGGCCTGGTTGGCAGCCAGGCTGCCGTTCATCTTCCAGTTGCCAGCAATGAGCTTTTTCATGCCGGGGTTTTTCATGCTTTAGTCCAGTCCAACACGATCTTGCCGATATGCTGGTTGGTCTCCATCAGCGCATGCGCTTTGGCTGCGTCTTGCGGGGCAAACACGCTGTGGATGACGGTTTTAATTTTGCCTGCTTCGATCAGCGGCCAGACTTTTTTGAGCAACGACTGTGCGATCTGGGCTTTGAATTCAATCGAACGCGGGCGCAGCGTGGAACCGGTGATCTGTAAACGGCGCCGCAGTACCATGCCCGCGTTGAAGTCGGCCTTCACACCACCCTGGACGGCGATGATGACCAAGCGGCCGTCTTCGGCCAGGCATTCGACCTCACGGGCCACGTAGCTGCCTGCCACCATGTCCAAAATTACGTTCACGCCCGTGACAGGTGCATTCGAGAGCAAGCCGCCCTGCCCTGCTTCATTGGAAGCGACGCCAGAGGTAATGCGTTTGACTTCGGCCACAAAATCTTGCGTTTTGTAGTTGATGGCATGGTCAGCGCCCAATGCTACGCAAGCGGCGCATTTCTCGTCGCTGCCAGCGGTGGCAATCACCTTGGCACCGAGCGCCTTGGCCATTTGGATTGCCGTTACGCCGATGCCGCTGGTGCCGCCTTGGATCATAAAGGTCTCCCCCGCTTGCAAACGCGCACGGTCAAACACATTGCTCCAGACGGTAAAAAATGTCTCGGGCAAGGTCGCGGCTTCTAAATCCGTCATGCCCTTGGGCACGGGCAGGCACTGGCCTACGGGTGCGGGGCACAATTGGGCATAACCACCACCTGCCACCAAGGCACACACGCGGTCACCCAGCTTGAAGCCCGCTGCCTGCATAGCCGCGGCGTCGCCACCCACGATGGTGCCCGCCACTTCCAGCCCCGGCAAATCCGACGCGCCAGGTGGCACGGGGTAGTTGCCGGTGCGTTGCAGCACGTCAGGACGGTTAATGCCCGAAGCGCTGACCTTGATCAGCACCTCGCCCGCGCCCGCAACGGCATCGGGCCGTGTGCCCAGTTGCAGTACTTCAGGTGCGCCAAAAGAGGTGATTTCTACAGCTTGCATGGTGTTTAGTATCTATAATTTCATCATCAAAATAGCCGCCACCCCAATAGAATATTGCGGGAGCAGCTATTGTTCTGGTAGTAACTAGAGCACTACTTTCACTACATCAACACAGCACATTACTGTTGCTGCTGGTCTTGTGCAGGGCGATCCAGCAGGGCGCGCATCGACAGTTTGACGCGGCCTTTTTCGTCCAGCTCCATCACCTTGACGCGCACGATCTGGCCTTCGGCAAGCACGTCGGTCACCTTGTTGATGCGCTCGTTGCTGATCTGGCTGATGTGCAGCAGGCCGTCTGTGCCTGGCAGCAAATTGACCAATGCACCGAAGTCGAGAATCTTGGTGATAGCGCCTTCGTACACTTTGCCAATTTCCACGTCGGCGGTGATCATCAAAATGCGGCGCTTGGCTTCATCGGCCTTGGCACCGTCGGTGCTGGCGATGGTGATGATGCCTTCGTCGCTGATGTTGATCTGCGTGCCGGTCTCTTCGGTCAGCGCGCGAATGACCGCGCCGCCTTTGCCGATCACATCACGGATCTTCTCGGGGTTGATCTTCATGGTGTACAGCTTGGGTGCAAAGTTGGACACTTCGGTTTTGGCTTCACCCATGGCAGACTGCATTTTTTCCAGAATGTGCATGCGTGCTTCTTTGGCCTGGGCCAATGCCACTTGCATGATCTCTTTGGTGATGCCCTGGATTTTGATGTCCATCTGGAGCGCGGTAATGCCGTTGGTCGTACCGGCCACTTTGAAGTCCATATCGCCCAGGTGGTCTTCATCACCCAAGATGTCGGTCAGCACCGCAAAGCGTGGGCCGTCTTTGATCAGGCCCATGGCGATACCGGCTACGTGCGCCTTCAGGGGCACGCCAGCGTCCATCATCGACAGGCAGCCGCCACAGACGGATGCCATGGACGACGAGCCGTTGGACTCGGTGATTTCAGACACCACGCGCAGCGTGTACGGAAACTCTTCTTTGGTCGGCAGCACAGCAACGAGTGCGCGCTTGGCCAAACGACCGTGGCCGATTTCGCGGCGCTTGGGTGTACCTACACGGCCGGTTTCGCCAGTGGCGAACGGAGGCATGTTGTAGTGGAAGATGAAGTTGTCGTGGAACTCGCCGCTCAGTGCGTCAATGCGCTGCGCGTCACGGTCGGTACCCAAGGTGGTGACCACCAAGGCCTGCGTCTCGCCGCGCGTGAACAGTGCCGAGCCGTGGGTGCGTGGCAGCACCGAGTTGCGAATTTCGATGGGGCGCACGGTGCGCGTGTCGCGGCCATCGATGCGGGGCTCGCCTGCCAAGATTTGGCTACGCACTAAACCGGCTTCGATGTCGAACAACATGCTCTCGACTTTGACACTGTCAAACTCGGTGCCTGAGGCTTTCAAATCGGCCATGACTTCAGCGTAAGCTGTGCGGCATGCGTGGGTACGGGCTTGCTTGTTGCGCAGTTGGTAGGCAGCGGCCAATTTGGCTTGGGCAAAACCGCCCACTTTGGCGATCAATGGCTCGTCTTTGGCTGGGGCTTTCCAGTCCCAGGCCGGCTTGCCTGCGTCACGCACCAGTTCGTGGATGGCGTTGATAGCCACTTTGCTCTGCTCATGGCCAAACACAATGCCGCCCAACATAATGTCTTCACCCAGCTGCTTGGCTTCGGACTCGACCATCAACACAGCCGCTTCGGTGCCTGCCACGATCAAGTCCATTTGGCTGTCCAGCAACTGGGTGTTGCTTGGGTTCAGCACGTATTCGCCATTGATATAGGCCACGCGGGCAGCGCCCATCGGGCCTGCAAACGGGATACCGCTGATAGCCAGCGCAGCGCTGGTAGCGATCAGCGCGGGGATGTCGCCCAGCACGTCAGGGTTGAGCGACACGGTGTGGATCACCACCTGCACTTCGTTGTAAAAACCTTCGGGAAACAGCGGGCGGATCGGGCGGTCGATCAAACGGCTGGTGAGGGTTTCAAATTCGCTGGGTTTGGCTTCGCGCTTGAAAAAGCTGCCGGGGATTTTGCCTGCAGCATAGGTTTTCTCGAGGTAGTCCACGGTCAGCGGGAAGAAGTCTTGCCCGGCTTTGGCGGTTTTGGAGCCCACCACGGTGGCCAGCACCACGGTGCCGTCCATGTCCAGCAGCACAGCGCCGCCCGCTTGGCGAGCGATCTCACCCGTTTCCATTTTGACGGTGTGCTTGCCCCACTGGAAGGTCTTGGTTACTTTGTTAAATATCGACATCTTTGTTCCTTGCTATTATTTAAGTAGCTGCTCGCGCAATATTTTATTGGGCTAGAGGCAGATACCATTTACAACGTACATACCCTGTACGGTGGGGCCAGAGCGTTTCAGCCAGAACACGATGCCATCCCAGAGCCAGTTTGCACGCAAACTACCTTTGGAATGACACAGCTTCAGTTCTGCTTGTATCTTCTCCGAAGTAAAAAACGCCTGAGCTAGTGAACTAACTCAGGCGTTTTTATCTGGTGCTGGTGCTTACTTACGCAGGCCTAGTTTGGCGATCAGCGCAGTGTAACGATCAGCGTCTTTGCTCTTCAAGTACGCGAGCAGGCTTTTGCGCGTGTTCACCATGCGCAGCAGACCGCGGCGACCGTGGTGGTCTTTAGCGTGCTCTTTAAAATGGGGGGCCAGCTCGTTAATACGGGCGGTCAGGAGTGCAACTTGCACTTCTGGGCTACCGGTGTCACCGGCTTTACGGGCGTTAGCCTTGACGACTTCTGCTTTGGTTGCAGTCAACATATCAAAATTTCCTTTAAATTCAATCACCTGCGTGCTTGAATGGACACTTGCGTACGCGAGTGGAATTACCCGCGACGTGCTCTCTGCGCCAGTCAGAACCAGCGAAGCCCACCATTATAGCCCGATCCTGGAAAGGACTAACCCTGTTCCTCCGGCCAGTCGCGGATGTAGGCTTTGAGCATCTTGTTCTCAAAGTTTTGGCTGTCCACCACGGCTTTGGCCACGTCGTAGAAGCTGATCACGCCCATCAGCATGCGGTTGTCGATGATGGGCATGTAGCGGGCGTGACGCTGCAGCATCATGCGGCGCACCTCGTCCAGCTCGGTCTCGGGCGTGCAGGTCAGCGGGCCTTTGTCCATCGCGCGGTACACCGTAGTGGTGCCCACCGAGCCGCCGTTGGCGTTGATGGTCAAAAAAACCTCACGAAAGGTCAACATGCCCACCACCATGCTGTTGGACATGACCACCAGAGAGCCGATGTCTTTTTCGGCCATGAGTTGCATGGCATGGTGCAAACTGTTTTCAGGAGTGGTGGTGTAGAGCGTATTGCCCTTAGATTTCAGAATATCACTTACTTTCATAGCCTAACTCCTCAAATTTATGCTCACAATATAGCCCACAAATGCTTTTTTTAACAGCCCATAGGATCAAAGGGCGAAAACAAAAGGAGACCGTGCCATGAGCGGCTACGCTGACCCCGGTTTTGACACCCTGGCCCTGCACGCAGGTGCCGCGCCCGACCCCGCTACCGGCGCGCGCGCCGTGCCCATCCACCTGACCACGTCCTTCGTGTTCGAGTCCAGCGACCACGCCGCTGCGCTATTTAATCTGGAGCGTGCAGGCCATGTGTACAGCCGCATCAGCAACCCGACCAACGCCGTGCTGGAGCAACGCATCTCGGCGCTGGAAGGGGGCATTGGGGCGATTACGACCGCCTCGGGCCAGGCGGCGCTGCACCTGTCCATTGCCACCTTGATGGGCGCGGGCTCCCACATCGTTGCCTCTACGGCGCTGTACGGCGGCTCGCAAAATCTGCTGCACTACACCTTGCGGCGTTTTGGCATTGACACCACCTTTGTGAAACCCGGCGACATCGAAGGCTGGCGCAATGCGGTACAACCCAACACCAAGCTGTTTTTTGGCGAAACCGTGGGCAATCCGGGGCTGGACGTGCTGGACATCCCCACTGTCTCGCAGATTGCCCACGAAGCCGGAGTGCCCCTGCTGGTAGACAGCACCCTCACCTCGCCCTGGCTGATGAAGCCCTTTGACCATGGGGCCGACCTGGTCTACCACTCAGCCACCAAGTTTTTGTCGGGCCATGGCACGGTGATTGGCGGTGTGGTGGTGGATGGCGGTAGCTTTGCCTGGGATGGGCCTCAGTCAAATGGCAAGTTTGCAGAATTGACCGAGGCCTATGCAGGCTTTCACAACATGGTGTTTACCGACGAGAGCACCGTAGGGGCCTTCTTGCTGCGCGCCCGCCGCGAAGGCCTGCGCGACTTTGGGGCCTGCCTCAGCCCGCACAGTGCCTGGCTGATTTTGCAGGGCATAGAAACATTGCCGCTGCGCATGGCGCAGCACATGCGCAACACGCAAAAGGTGGTGGAGTTTTTGGCAGCGCACCCGTTTGTCTCGCGTGTGGGCCACCCGATGCTGGAGTCGCATCCCAGCCACACGCTGGCGCAAAAGCTGTTGCCGCGCGGCGCGGGCAGCGTGTTCAGCTTTGACATGAAAGGTGCGCGTGAGCAGGGCAAAAAGTTTATCGAAACCCTCAAGGTGTTCAGCCATCTGGCCAACGTGGGTGACTGCCGCAGCTTGGTGATTCACCCGGCCAGTACCACGCACTTTCGCATGACGGATGAGGCTTTGCTTGCTGCTGGTATCACGCAAGGGACGATTCGTTTATCGATTGGGCTGGAAGATGCGGACGATTTGATTGACGATTTGAAGCGGGCTTTGAAGGCGGCGGAGAAGGTTTGATGTTTTATGCTTTTGAAGATTACGTTCTCAGTGGGTTGGCTAGCGAACGGTGAAGAAGTTGTGCTGCAAAAAATTTACGAAAACACGCGCGAAGTTAGATATGAACAAGCTAGCTTGTGTACCGCGCGCCTTTCTCCAATTTTTTCATCACAACCACGTTCACCGCTCGCTTGACTGGATTTATCACACTCACCGACTGTTCCGCCACCGTCACTACTTTTGAAAAAGGAAACACCTATGAAAACCGCAATACTGGTCATCGACATGCAGCGTGGCCTGTGTGAGGGCGAAGGCAAGGCGCATGACTGCGATGGTGTGATTGCCAACATCAACCGCGTGACCCAACAAGCGCAACGCCCCGCACTTATATTTGCACCCTGCCACCTCAGGAGATTGTATGTACATCACAGTTAACGGCCACGCCACCTACTGCTACACCAGAGGCAAAACCTTGGACGCTGCCAAACCCAGCATCGTCTTCATCCACGGCGTGTTAAACGACCACAGCGTGTGGATTTTGCAAAGCCGCTACTTGGCCAACCACGGCTACAACGTGCTGGCAATCGACTTGCCGGGCCACGGCAAAAGCGCGGGGAGTTGCCCCAAGTCGGTGGAAGAAGCCGCTGCTTTCGCCATCGCCTTGCTCGATGCAGCGGGTATAGCCAAAACCGCGCTGGTAGGCCACAGCTGGGGCTCGCTCATTGCCCTGCACGCGGCTAGCTTGGTGCCCGCGCGCATAACGCACCTGGCCATGCTGGCCACCGCTTTCCCCATGAAGGTGTCGCCTGCCTTGCTAGACGCGGCCTTGAACAAGCCCATGCAAGCCATCGACATGGTCAACACCTTCAGCCACAGCACCCTCGCCCCACCACCGTCCAGCCTGGGCCCCGGCACCTGGCTGTATGGAAGCTCCAGGGCCTTGATGCGCCGCGTGCTGCAAAGCAACCCACGCGAGAACGTGTTCCACATCGGTTTTAACGCCTGCAACGACTATACAACCGGTTTGGAGGCATTGGCCAGCTGGAATACTGCGCAAGCAGCTACGCTTTTTATAGTAGGAAAGCAGGACCAGATGACACCGCCCAAGGCTGCGCAAGCCTTGATCAACGCAGCAAAGGAGGCCAAAGTGGTCACCGTAGAAGCGGGCCACTCCATCATGACCGAAGCCCCCGATGCGACCCTGTGCGCGCTGCAAGATTTTTTAAAACCCTAGCCCGCTCCCTGTTCCCTACCGCCTAAAACCTGAAACCTGAAACCTGAAACTCATGACCCCAGAGCGCGCCCGCGAGATCGCCGCCAGCTTCGACCTGCGCACCTTGCCCGCCGACTTCCTGGCCAACCCCTACCCGGTCTACGCTGCGCTACGCGAGAACGAGCCTGTCAAGCGCATGCCCGATGGGTCGTACTTCATCACCCGCTATGCCGACCTGCTGGCCGTGTACCGCGATGGCGCCACGTTCAGCTCGGACAAAGTAGCCGAGTTCACACCCAAATTCAATACCGCTCCTTACGGCTGCGGTGCCGACGCGCCCCTGCTAGCCCACCACACCACCAGTTTGGTGTTCAACGACCCGCCACTGCACACCCGCGTGCGCAAGCTCATCATGGGCGCACTCACCCGCCGCGCCATCGCTGAGATGGAGGGCAGTTTGACCACACTGGTAGACCGCTTGCTCGACAAGATAGCGGCCCAAGGCGGCGGCGACTTGATTGAAGACTTTGCCAGCGCCATCCCTATCGAAGTGATAGGCAACCTGCTGAACATCCCGCATGGCGACCGTGCGCCGCTGCGCGCCTGGTCGCTGGCCATTCTGGGCGCGCTAGAGCCCAGGCTCACACCCGAGCAAGAGGTGCGCGGCAACCGTGCGGTCACCGACTTTAGCGTCTACCTCCAAAGACTGGTAGCCCAGCGCCGCCAGCATCCCGGCAACCCGGATCACGACGTGCTGACCCGCCTCATCCAAGGCGAAGGCGGCACTGAGCCACTAAGCGAGCAAGAGCTGCTGCACAACTGCATCTTCATCCTCAACGCCGGGCACGAAACCACCACCAACTTGATCGGCAACGCCTTGGTGGCGCTACAGCAATGGCCCGATCAGCTCCAGGGCATGCTATCAAATACAAAGCTGCTTGCGCAACATTTTTCAGGGCTAGAGGCCTATTTGACCCAAAATGTCGATGAATTTCTGCGTTTTGAGCCCAGCAACCAGCTAGGCAACCGCCGAGCGCGGCAAGGCTGCACCGTGGGCGGTGTAGACCTGCCCGCAGGCAGCCTCATCACCCTGTGCATCGCCGCTGCCAACCGCGACCCCGCCGTGTTCGAGCAGCCCGACGTTTTGAACATTGAACGCACCCCCAACAAGCACCTGGCCTTCGGTTTCGGCATTCACCAATGCGCGGGGCTGAGCCTGGCGCGGTTGGAGGGGCGCATTGCCATTGGCCGCTTTGTGCAGCGTTTTCCCGGCTACCGGCTCACAAGCGAGCCCGTACGCGGCGGACGGGCTCGCTTCAGGGGCTTTTTGCAGGCCCCATTCATCTGTAGCTGATGTCCTGCCGACGCGGCGCACGAAGCCCAATTTCCGTCGCCTTGCAGTGGCCCTGCCAGGCCATGGCAGCATGCAATGTCGTCATGAAATACAAGAAAGCAAGCGGTGGATGCGCCCGCAACTCAATACTTTAGTTTGCAAAAATATGAACGGTACGCGTGCAGAATTTGGGCTATGGAGCTTTTACAATTAAAAATCTAACAATAAATTTCTACTTCAAGCTATGACAGATTCATTTCAAATCCTGTTGGGGCTGCTGGCGCAGATCACCGGTGGCCGAGGCGGCATCAGCTTTGGCATCGTTCATTTTGTCGTGGCAGCAGCTTTGTTTGGTTTTCTGTTGGCTGTTGCAGGAAAAAAGTACCAGCTTACCCGCAGCCCACGCGAGCAACTGCTGTTGTGGGGCTTTGGTCTGGGCTTCGCCCGCGAAATATTCTTGCTGGCACTGGCCACCATGCAAGCTTTGAAGTGGGTCAACCCGGTTGATCTGCACGAGATTTTTCCCCCGCTGGAGCATGCGCTGCGCGCCATCTCGCTGATCGTTGTGGCAGGGGCTTTTATGCAATACCTGCTCGACGATAAGGCGCTGACCCGCCGCTATATGCACTTTTCCATCGCTGCCACTGTGCTGTGCTATCTGGCAACTTTTTGGTGGTGGGTGGAGTACATCAATGCCAATCCCACGTCCAAGTTTGGGCAAACCTGGTGCGACTGGGTGTTTCACATCAATTCCAGCTTTTGGCTTTTGCTGGCCGCCGTGATCCTGGGCTTAAAAACCACGGGATGGTTGCGCAATACCGTCGTCACCGCGTTTGTGTTTTTCTTCATCGCTGACTTTCTGAAAATTCCTGACATGGCCTTGGGCGAGGTGTACGAAACCACCTTCACCCCCATCAGCCGCCTGTTCTACCTTAGCGCCATCCCCATGCTGGGCTACGTCTATGTGCGCGAAATCTTTATTGAATTGGAGCACTACACCCGCAAGCTGCAAGACGAAGTCAAGGCCCGCACCGTGGCCGAGCAGATGGCCCAGGCCAAAGGGAACTTTCTGGCCACCATGAGCCACGAGATCCGCACGCCGATGAACGGGGTCATTGGCCTGTCGCAACTACTGGCGCAAACCGAGCTGGACGAAGAGCAGCGCAGCTTTGTCAAAACCATCAACCAGTCGGGCGAGGCCACACTGCAGGTGCTGAACGATATTTTGGACTACACCAAAATCGAGGCCGGCGGCCTGACGATTGAAACCCTGCCCTTCAAGCTGCGCGCCTTGCTCGACGAAAGCCACGCCTTGTTCTTGCACCGCGCACGCCAGGCAGGGGTGGCGCTGAGCATAGAGCACGAGCAGTTGCCCCGTACCGTGGTGGGTGACCCGCTGCGGGTGCGCCAGGTGCTGATCAATCTGCTGGGCAACGCGTTCAAGTTCACCTCTGCAGGCAAGATTGTGGTGCGCGTAACGTCCACACCCAAGGGGGCGCATGCCGCCACGCTGCTCTTTGAGGTGGAAGATACCGGTATCGGCATGGCCGCCGAGCAGCAGGCCCAGCTTTTCAAGGCGTATTTTCAGGCTGACCCATCCACCTCCCGCATCTACGGCGGGACCGGTTTGGGCCTGAACATCTGCTACCAGCTGGTTCAGCTGATGCACGGCGAGATCGGTGTGCGCAGCCAGCCCGGCAAGGGCTCGGTGTTTTGGTTTACCTTGCCCATGGGCGTGGTGCCAGAGCCCGTGAGCGCGCCAGACCCGGTGGGCCACGAGGTGGCCCTCAAACCGCATTTTGGCGATGTGCGGGTGCTGGTGGCCGATGACAACCTGGTCAACCAGGTGGTAATCTGCGCCCAGCTCAAGCATTTAGGCCTGGTGGCCATCACCGCCAACGACGGCGAACAGGCTCTGGAACTGGTGCGCTCTGCATTGCACCGGTTTGACCTGATCTTCATGGACTGCGAAATGCCCCGCATGGACGGCTACACCGCCACCCAGCGCATTCGTGAGTGGGAGCAAAGCCAACAGCGCGCCCCCCTGTACATCTGCGGTGCCAGCGCCCACGCCATCACCGAATACCGCGAACGCGGCATCGCCGCTGGCATGGACTACTACATCACCAAACCGCTGCGCATAGAAGACCTGCAACGGGTGATTGCAATGGTGGCAGCCAAGCCAACGGCCTCCTGAGGCCTTATTCCACTTTCAAGTCATTACTCATTAAACCGTAGCACTCCGTCTAAGCAGGCCAGTGGGGTACACAGGATAAGGCCAATAATTGATGGTTTTACAGCTTTAGCGGCACTGAACGGCGCTTTAGCCGCCCGAGGCACGACCACCCGCGCCCCACGAGAATCTTAACGCTATGCATTGCGTAGCGTCTAAGGTACATTTCTTGCTGGCTAATTTCGTTTCTACATCATTAATGTCTAGGCGCGGAGCCTACGAGAGTGCTTTAGCACGGCAAGGCGAGGCAACAACGACAGTAGTGATTTTGAAATGGAATAACAGCTGATAGATACTAAAAACAGGCACCCTGTACCTTGGCTAGCCGCTGTTTGCCGAAAACCAGCCAGAAAGGCTTCTTGCAGCGCATTTTGGAACCGGATGATACTATCTATTCCATAGCTGTTGCCGCATTATTCTAGAGGACTACAGGCGGATATCTATCTAAACTAGCGGCACTCCAAGCAGCAAATTCACGATTTTCGGCCAAATAAAAAGTCGCCAGAGGCTTCGCAACGGCTCCAAACCGTACCGCGCAACAAAATATGGGCGTTACCCTGTGTACCCCAATGGGCTGCTTAGACGGAGTGCTACTGTTTAGTGAGTAATTGGTTTTCCAAGCGGCCCACTCGCAGGCGCGCTACGAAGTGCTCTCGCCGCTTCTAAAACGCAACACCGCGCTGGCTCTATGGGCTCGGACGCAGCACCAAGCCAGCCCGATCAGGGCGGCGGTGCCACTTCAGCGTAGCGGAATCAAGGAGGAGTGGCGGGCCCCGGGGCCAGCACGGGGGACAGCCACGTAACCAATACTGTTCGCTTAATTCCATTTCTACATCATTAATGTCTAGGCGCGGAGCCTACGAGAGTGCTGTAGCACGGCAAGGCGACGCAACAACGACAGTAATGATTTAGAAATG
>JAYVGI010000029.1:0-33358 GCA_043772355.1 Polaromonas sp. | reverse complement strand
AATGTCTTTCACGGATTTGTAGGGCGAATCCGCACGCACCATCAAGATCAAAGGGCCTTTTTCGATCAGCATGATCGGTGTCGCGTCAGTGGGGTTGTTAGGCAAGGACTTGAACAAGCCCTGATTCACGGCCAGGGGCGCAAAGTTGCCCATGCCCAGGGTGTAGCCATCGGGCGCGCCCTTAATGATAGCGGCGGTGCCAATATTAGCGCCAGCCCCCGGCTTGTTGTCGATGATGATGGAGGTGCCCATGAGCGTGCCCATGACCTTGGCCAATTGGCGCGAGCGGCTGTCGGCGTTGCCACCTGCAGAGTAGCCCACGATCCAGGTAATGGGCTTGCTGGGGTACTTGTCTTGCGCAAAAGCGCTGCCCAGGTGCAGGCTGGGCAAAGCGGCGGCGCTGGCGGCGGCTTGGATGAGGGTGCGGCGTTTCATGGGCTTTAAGTCCTTAAAAATATCAATGCTGTCCACCTTAACGCAGGCCCAGGCGACGCGTTGCTAGCGTTTTCCATAGGTGCGGCGGCAGCGAAACCGCGATTTTAAGGGGCTTGGCGGTGCTGCGCGAACGCAGGGGTTTCTTGGGGGTTTCAACGGCCACTTAACGGGGCCGCAAATCCACTACCCTTTTCGCCTTGCCTACGCTGCGCTCTACGCCGCCCCCGGCGCGCAGGTCTATCAGCGCGCTACTGCCGATAAATGTCTTAATATCATGCGCCAGTGCCGCAGATGCTGCGCGAGCAGCTTCTGAATGTATAGCGACGCCACTCTGCACTTCCACCGCTACGGTCAGCGCATCCATCGGCCCGTCTTTGCTCAAAATGCACTGGTAGTGCGGTGCCAGGGCGCTTTGTTTGAGTATCAGCTCCTCAATCTGCGAGGGGAACACATTCACCCCGCGCACAATCATCATGTCGTCGCTTCGGCCCGTAATCTTCTCCATGCGCCGCATGGTGCGCGCCGTGCCTGGCAGCAGGCGCGTGAGGTCGCGCGTGCGGTAGCGGATGATGGGCAGCGCCTCTTTGGTCAGACTGGTGAAGACCAGCTCGCCCATTGCTCCATCGGGCAACACCGCCCCCGTATTCGGGTCGATGATCTCGGGGTAAAAATGGTCTTCCCAAATCGTGGGGCCGTCCTGCGTTTCAATGCACTCGTTAGCCACGCCGGGGCCTATCACCTCGGAGAGGCCGTAGATATCCACCGCCTTGATGTTCATGCGCAGCTCAATCGCGCGGCGCATATCGTTCGTCCACGGCTCAGCACCAAACACGCCAATGCGCAGGCTGGTAGAGCGCGGGTCAATGCCTTGCCGTTCCAGCTCGTCCGCAATCGCCAACATGTAGCTGGGCGTGACCATGATGATGGTCGGTTTGAAGTCCATGATGAGCTGCACCTGCCGCTCGGTCTGCCCGCCCCCAAACGGAATGACCGTCAGGCCCAGCTTCTCAGCCCCATAGTGCGCGCCCAGCCCGCCAGTAAACAGCCCGTAGCCATAGCTCACATGCACCATGTCCCCCGGCTGCGCACCGGCTGCGCGCAAGCTGCGGGCCACCATGCTGCTCCACATGTCTACATCGTTTTGCGTATAGCCCACCACGGTAGGTTTGCCGGTAGTGCCGCTGGAGGCGTGGATACGCACGCACTGCTCACGCGGTACGGCAAACATGCCAAAGGGGTAGCTGTCCCGCAGGTCGTGCTTGGTGGTAAAGGGAAATTTATTTAAATCCGCTAACGACTCGCATTGATCGGGGTGCACGCCTGCTGTGTCAAACTTGGTTTTGTAGACGGGTGAGTTGGCGTAGGCGTGACGCAGCGTGGTTTGCAGGCGCTTGAGTTGCAAGGCGCGCAGCTCGGCTACGGGGGCTTTTTCTATGGGTTCTAGGGGGAAGGTCTTCATGTTGTACTGCCTTAATCTATGGGCTGATGTTTGAATGCGGACATCCGGACGCAGAGGACGCAAAAATTACGCAAAGGACGCAAAAAGGAATGCCAAAGAAGAAATTAAATAACAAAAAAAATTTAATCGAAATTGAAGAAAATTAAGACAATCTACATTGGTGTTGATCTTTAGCTAAAGGCAAATTTGGTATTCTTTTTGTCTTCTTTTGCGTCCTTTGCGTAACCTTAGCGTCCTCTGCGTCCGGAAGTTCGGTATTCGGAAGTTCGATATTTAAAAACCTAGTTAAACAATCACCCCAGCAATCTGCGCCGACTTGCCGCGAAACATCGCTATTACCTCGCCATGCTGGTTCGTCACCCGCATATCGTAAATGCCATGCCGCCCCGTCAATGTTTGCTCCACCCCCTCACAGGTCAGCACATCGCCCAGCTTGCCTGGTTTTAAAAATTCAATCGAACAGCCCGCCGCCACCGTCACTTTGTTATGCGAATTGCAGGCAAATGCAAAGGTCGTATCCGCCAGCGTAAAAATAAACCCGCCATGGCAAATTTGGTGGCCATTCAAATGCAAAGGTTTGACCTCCATCCGCACCCTGGCCCGCCCCGGCGCACATTCCAGCAAGTCCATGCCCATGGTGTCCTTGCTGGCAGTGTCCACCGCCCACATCGTCTCACCCACCCGGCGCGCAAGATCAGCAGCTTCTTTTTTAATGGGGTCAGATGACATTTAATTTCCTCTCGAAATTTAATTTCCCTTGAAGCTCGCAGGCCGCTTTTCCAGGAACGCCTTCACGCCCTCAATGTAGTCATGCGTATTGCCCAGTGCGCTTTGTTCATCACGCTCCAAATCCAGTTGCGCATCGAACGTGTTGGTATGCGCATTGCGCAGCAGATGCCGTGTGACGACCATCGCCTTGGTGGGCATGGTGGCCAGCTTGGCGGCCATGACCAGGGCGGCGGCTACCGGGTCGTCGGCCACGTCCCAGATCAATCCCCATTCTTTGGCCTGCGCGGCCGGCAGTTTGTCGCCGGTCATGCACAGGGCCATGGCCCGCGCCATGCCCAGCCGCTGGGGCAATATCCATGAACCGCCGGAGTCGGGGATGAGGCCGATTTTGCTGAAGGCCTGGATAAAGCTGGCGGCGGGTGCGGCGATGGTGATGTCGCAGCCCAGCGCATACGACGCGCCCGCGCCTGCGGCCACGCCGTTGACCGCGGCGATGGTGGGCACGCGCAATGCTTGCAAGCGTTGGGCGGTGGGATTGAAGTAGTCGTTGATGACGGCGCGTGGGTTGGCGCGCTCTACCATCGTGTGGCCTTTTGCATCCGTGCCTTCGGAGAAGTCGAATTCCGACAAATCCGCCCCCGCACAAAAGCCGCGCCCTGCGCCGGTGATGACTGCCGCGCGGATGTTGCTATTGGTGTCTATCTTGTCAAACGCCGCCCACAGCTCGCGGTGCATTTGCTTGGTAAAGCTGTTAAGCGCGGCGGGGCGGTTGAGGGTGATGAGGGCGATCAGCGTATTGCCTGTGCCGCGTTCTTCGTACAGGATGGTGGGTTCGGTGGTGGTGGTGTTGTCTGCCATGGCTTGTCTCTCCTGCTGCGAAATTTACCACCAATTTCGAATTGCCTGACCGATTGGTCGGTGAATTTTTGGCTGTGCTCGCTCTGGCACTTGGTATGGTTTGGAGCGATACGATGGATCGCCCACCATGGTGGCGAGCGGGTCGGCGGTGTACTCAGCGCAGCGGCACAAAGGGGGAGTAGGGGCCATAGCTCGGCGCGGGGAACAGCCGAGGAGCTAAGTTTCATCGTTCATTCCTGCCATTGCATGGCTTTGCGCCAAAAGTAGGCCTGTTGCAACAGCGCGCGCAATGAAAGGTTTGATATTCACAGGGTAAGTTTACTCTGAGCAAGCAGGAGGCTGGAAATATAAAACTACTTAAATGGTCATTTTTATGGTCTAATAAAAAATTGACTGCCACCTAGGGAATAAGATTTTCCGAAGACTGTGGTCTATGTTTTTACGGAGTGCCACGATGCAAACCCTTTTCGCCGAAACATCCATTGGCATCACTGATTTGAAGAAAAACCCGTCTGCGGTGATCCGCGAAGCAGGGGATAACACGGTAGTAGTGCTGCACCACAACAAGGCCTCGGCTTACTTGGTGCCCGCCAAGACCTATGAAGTGATGATGGATATTTTTGACGACTTGATGCTGGCACCGCTGATTCAGCTCCGCCTGGACGCAGCAAATGCGCAGCCGGAGGAATTGATTGAGGTCACTATTGCTCAGTTAGAGCGTGATGCCAAAGCCAAGATGAAGCGCCAGGCTTCCAGTAAAACTGCCTCAGCACGTTGAGGGATTTTTCGGTGGCATGCTGCCTCAAATTTTTAGCCGATGCTAGAGCGGAGTGGGACAAGCTGGACGGCGGCGTGCAGCTGCAATTTACCAAGGTGCTGACCAAACGGCTGGAGGCACCGCGTGTGCCCAAGGCGGCGCTTGCGGGGATGACAGACTGCTACAAAATCAAGCTGCGCACTGTGGGATATCGGCTGGTGTACCAAGTGCAGGATGAAGCCTTGGTGTTGTTGACAATAGCGGTGGGCAAACGCGACCGTAACGTGGTCTACAACGTGGCGATGGCGCGGATGACCGACATAGAACCTAAACCGCAAACTAAACCGCAAACTAAACCGCAGACTAAAACCAAGCGTCGGTAACTGCATATCTAGCAAAGTAGAACGCAAAATCCAGTCAGGGGGATTCACAGAGCGTTTCTTGGCTTTGTGCACTGGTCTATCGGCCAGATGACCACAAAACAAGGACAAGACAGGCTAAGATAAGCCCATGACCTACGAAAACATCCTCACCAAAACCGAAGGCAAAGCCGCCATCATCACCCTCAACCGCCCCAAGCAACTCAACGCCCTGAGCGGCGCGCTGATGGAAGAGCTGGGCACGGCGCTCAAGGGCTTTGATGCGGACCCCGAGATCGGCTGCATCATCATCACCGGCAGCGAAAAAGCCTTTGCTGCCGGGGCCGACATTGGCGCGATGGCTACCTACACCTTTGCCGACGTGTACAAAAACGACTACATCACCAAAAACTGGGAAACCATCCGCAGCATCCGCAAACCCGTCATCGCCGCCGTCAGCGGCTTTGCCTTGGGCGGCGGCTGCGAGCTGGCGATGATGTGCGACTTCATCATTGCGGCCGACAACGCCAAGTTTGGCCAGCCCGAGATCAAGCTGGGCATCATCCCCGGCGCGGGCGGCACGCAGCGCCTGCCGCGTGCGGTGAGCAAGTCCAAAGCCATGGACATGGCGCTGACCGGGCGCATGATGGACGCGAATGAGGCCGAGCGCGCAGGCTTGGTCAGCCGCATTGTGCCGTTGGACAAACTGATGGAAGAAGCCCTGGGCGCAGCGCTGATGATCAGCGAATATTCACAAATCGCCGTCATGGCGGCCAAAGAATCGGTCAACCGATCGTACGAAAGCTCGCTGTCCGACGGCATCATGTTCGAGCGCCGTCTGTTCCACGCGATGTTTGCCACACAAGACCAAAAAGAAGGCATGGACGCGTTTGTGGGCAAGCGCAAGGCGCAGTTCACCCATACCTGACGCTCACAACTGAGCCCCCGGCATCTGGCAAAAATCCCAAATTTATGGGATGTGCCAAACGGTGCCGCTTCCCTACCATCGCATCTACACGGGCACGCCTGGCGGCTAATCGCTTGCACAAGCCCGGTGCTTTTGCAAAGGGTGGTGTGATGGTGCAACGTCATTTTAAATTTTGGGCACAAACTGCAATGGCCACTATGGATTGCAGTGCGGCCAGCGTGGCCAGTGCGTTCTGCGGTTTTTATGCGGGCAAGGCAGATGCCAACTTGTTCAACGAGGCCAGCCAGGTGGTGATGGCGCGAGACGGCAAGCGCACCGTCATCTCTATGCTGAACGACTACAAAGGCCCCTTCAGTGAATTTGCCTTGGTCGTGCCCACGCCCACCACGCTGCAAAAAGGCCAAGTGCGGGTGGCGCAGAAGCTGGCGTTTGAACGGCTCGATGCCTACAGCAGCCCGCGCCTGGCGCAGTACCATGACAACGACCCGTGTCAGGTGAATTTCAATTGGGGATGGGATGCGCGGCCGCGCTACCCTGCGGCCTACGCCCCCATGCCAGTCGCTGCAGCGGCCGCGCCTGCTCCGCCCCGCAGCGCAGCCCGCGACCAAGCCCTCGGCGTTACCGTAGAAGCCCAGTACACCATGGAGGAATACGACATCGTCAGCCTCTCGGCCACCCAGTCTGACGGGCTGGAAACCTGGCTGCGCGAGAACGGCTACAAAATCCCCGCAGGGGCCAGCGCCGCACTCAAACCGTATATCAACCAGGGCATGAAGTTTTTTGTGGCCAAGGTCAACCTCAAAGAGCAGATCAAGACCGGCTACACCACGCTGCGCCCCTTGCAGTTTGCTTTTGAAAGCGAAAAATTCATGCTACCCATGCGCCTGGGCATGCTCAACGCGCCGCCTGACAAGCCGCAAGACTTGATCATCTACATGCTGACCAGGGAGGGCCGTGTGGAAAGCAGCAACTACCGCACCGTCAAGCTGCCCGCCAACATGAACCTGCCGCACTTTATCAAGCCCAAGTTCCAGGATTTTTACAAAGCCCTGTTTGCCAACGAGTCCCTCAAAGAAGAACACCGTGTGGTGTTTACCGAATACTTCTGGGACATGGCGTGGTGCGATCCGTGTGCCGCCAATCCCCTGAGCAAAGATGAACTGCGCCAAGCGGGTGTGTTTTGGGTGGGCGGCGGTGCCCAGCCCGTAGTGCTCACCCGCATGCATGTGCGCTACACCGCCAACACTTTCCCCGAAGACTTGATGTTCACCCAAACCAAAGACCGGCAAAACTGGCAGACCCGCTATGTGGTGCAAAACCCCTACGACAGCAGCGTAGCGCAGTGCAGCGACAAGGTCGCGCAAATGGACTGCGAGGCGATGTGCAAGCCCCGCGTGTCCCAGGTGCTCAACGCCCCCAGCTACGAAGGCCAAAAAGCCATCTACCGCGACAAAGACCCTTACGCGCTGCAACGCGACTGCATCGCCGCCTGCGTAGCCTCCAAGCAAAGCGGCATCGATGCCGCCGCCAAATACTACCAAACCGACCTGCCGCGCCGCATCGACCAGGAAAAGCAGACCTTGGCCAGGCTGACCGGCTGGAAGATGAGCGAGATAGATGCCTTGCCCCAAGCGGGCAAGTTTGCCGGCGATGGAAACACAGCCAGAGTGGCGGTCGGCCCCCACCCAAGCCATGGAAAGCCGTGGTGGGAGCAATTGTTCAAAACCACCAAGGCCACGCCATGAATGCCGTGGTGTCCGCCATGCGCATTGCGCTACCCGCGCTGGGCCTACAGGGCTGGGTGCAGCGCTGCATGCAGTACCCGCAGCGCCTGTGGCACCAGTGCGACGCGCGCTGGTTTCAAATCCTGTTTTTAGCCAGTTTTTTGGGGCTGGGCGCGCTGGCGCGTGATTTTGCCTTAACGCCTGTGCAAATGGTGCTGACTTTCACCAGCGCTCTTGCCACGCAAGCCGCCTGGCAATGGGCGCTGGATTTACCGGGCAAAAAGCGTTGGGGTGGCTACCTGAGCGCCTTGATTTCCAGCTTTGGCATTTGCATCCTGGTGCGCGCCGACAGCGCCTGGGCGCACCCGCTGCTGGCCTGCGCGGCGATGAGCAGCAAATACCTCATCCGCATGGGCCCGGCACAGTGCAAAAGCCATGTGTTGAACCCCGCCAATCTGGCTGCCTTTGCCGCCTGGGCTTGGCTGCCTGGTGCCTGGCTTAGCCCCGGGCAGTGGGGCTCGGGCAGCATGGCCGCGCTGTGGTTTGTGGCTTTGGGCGGTTTGGTGACGCAGCGCATTCAGCGCTGGGATGTCAGCCTGTTTTTTTTAGCCACTTGGGGCGCATTGCTGGCTTTGCGCCTGGCGGGCTTGGACTACGCATGGAACCCCGGCTCGGCCATGTGGCTGCAGCAAATCAGCAATGGAGCCGTGTTGTTGTTTGCTTTTTTCATGATTTCTGACCCCATGACCACGCCCCAGCGGCGCAGTGCGCGCATCGCCTACGCTGTACTGGTCGCGCTGGGCGCATTTGTCTGGCAGTTTGTGCTGTACAAGCCCCACGGCCTGATTGCGGTGCTGTTTATGCTGAGCTGGGCGGTGCCCCTGTGCAACCACCGGTGGCCGCAAAATCGCTTTGCCTGGAAAGCTGCCGCAACGCGGCTATAATATGTGCCTTACGGTGGTATAGCTCAGTTGGTTAGAGCGCAGCATTCATAATGCTGAAGTCGGTGGTTCAAATCCACCTACCACCACCACATTTTCGGTGCGCGAGGTCTTCGCCACCGGCTACAGCCTCTGGATGTTTACCATGAACCGCTGCACCCCTCCTTCTCTTTCCCTGCACTTTCAGGCTGTAGATGCTCCTGAAAAGGTAGCTTCTCCCGCAACATTTTCGCTGGCTGTAGCCCTATTTTCTATCAATTTGCTGGCTGGCACGCCCCTCACGGCCCATGCGCAGAGCGACACTCCGCTGTCGGTACCCGACCAAGTGATGACGATTGGCGCTGAGGCCGGGCGGCAGTTTCCCCCCACTGCGCAGCGCGGCAAGATGCAGGTAGTGCAGGGCGCGGACATCCTGATTGATGGCAAGCCCGAGCGCCTATCGCCCGGGGCGCGCATACGCGGCCCGCAAAACAACCTGGTCATGACGGGTGCCATCATCGGCCAAGAGCTGGTGGTGAACTTTGTGCGCGATCCGTACGGTAACCTGCATCAGGTGTGGCTACTCACCGCCTTGGAAGCCAAGCAAAAAATGAAGCGCGCCACGCCAGAGCGCACGTTTCTCTTCAGCTCCGAAAGCGACAAGCCCAAAGTAGACGACGGCAAAACGCCGTTTGACCAACTGCCTAAATTCAAGCAGTAAGTCGGCCCACCAGTCGTGTGCCGGCCCTTTGTGTGTGGCAGTGGTCAGCCCTTGAGCGTCACCAGCACCCTATTTTTATACTTAATCAGCTGTTAGCCATGGTAAATATTGTGGGAGCAGCTACAAAAAACATAGTACCCAGGAATCGCACCATGAGCAAAAAAGTCTTTATCAAAACCTTCGGCTGCCAGATGAACGAGTACGACTCGGACAAAATGACCGATGTGCTGCGCGCCGCCGAGGGCTACGAGAAAACCCAAAACGTCGAAGAGGCGGACTTGATCTTGTTCAACACCTGCTCGGTACGCGAAAAAGCGCAGGAGAAGGTGTTCAGCGACCTGGGCCGCATCAAACACCTGAAGAAAAAGGGTGTGAAAATTGGCGTAGGCGGGTGCGTCGCCAGCCAGGAGGGCGCGGCCATCATCGCCCGCGCACCGTATGTAGACGTGGTGTTTGGCCCGCAAACCCTGCACCGCCTGCCCGAGCTGCTGGCCAAGCGCGACCGCGAGAAGCGCCCGCAGGTAGACATCAGCTTTCCCGAAATAGAAAAGTTCGACAACCTGCCCCTGGCCCGCGTAGAGGGCGCCAGCGCCTACGTGAGCATCATGGAAGGCTGCTCTAAATACTGTAGCTATTGCGTAGTGCCCTACACCCGTGGCGAGGAGATCAACCGTCCGCTGGAAGACGTACTGGTGGAAGTAGCAGGCCTGGTAGACCAGGGTGTGAAAGAAATTTCTTTGCTCGGCCAAAACGTTAACGCTTACAGAGGCAGGATGACGAGCGCCACGACTGGCGCGGGCAACACGGGTGAGATCTGCGACTTCGCCACCCTCATCGAATACGTCGCCGACATCCCCGGCATCGAGCGCATCCGCTACACCACCAGCCACCCCAACGAGTTCACCCAAGCCCTGATCGACGTGTACGACAAAGTGCCCCAGCTGGTCAACCACCTGCACCTGCCCGTGCAGCACGGCAGCGACAAAATCCTGGCCGCCATGAAGCGCGGCTACACATCACTCGAATACAAAAGCACGGTGCGCAAACTGCGCGCCATCCGCCCTGGCATGCGCATGAGCAGCGACTTCATCGTCGGCTTCCCCGGCGAGACCGAAGACGATTTCAACAAAATGATGAAGCTCATCGACGATGTCGGCTACGACAACAGCTTTAGCTTCATCTACAGCCCCCGCCCCGGCACGCCGGCCGCCAACCTGCACGACGACACCCCCCACGACGTCAAACTCAAACGACTGCAACACCTGCAAAAAGTCATCGACGACAGCACCGACCGCATCAGCAATGAACTGGTGGGGACGACCGTGCGCATCCTGGTAGAAGGCCCATCACGTCGTTCTTCGGTAGAGGTTCCCGAACTCATGGGCCGCACCGAATGCAACCGCGTAGTCAACTTCCCCGCAAGCAGCCAGGCGATGCGCATGGTGGGGCAGATGATAGACATTGAAGTGACGGAACGCTTGGGGTATTCGCTGCGGGGGAAGTTGGTGATGGCTGAAGATACGGTTTTGGTTTGACATGGTGGCTATGAAGCTTCCATTTGTTGAGCACGTTGGTTTACGTATTGAAGCGCAACGCGCAGGCAATAGCGTATGCAAACTCGAAGTTGAAAATTACCATCTCAATTCAACAGGTGTTGTCCATGGCGGCGTGCTGTTCACGCTGGCAGATACCGGTATGGGAGCCGCTTTGTATCCAACGCTTTTAGCAGATGAAATTTGTGCCACCATCGAGATAAAAATTAACTATTTCAAACCGGTGCTCAGTGGTTTGATAGTGTGCACCAGTGAGATCGTCAACAGAGGAAAGTCGGTCGCCAATATCGAATCTTCGGTCTATTGCGGCGAGGTATTGGTGGCGAAGGCTAACGGCAGTTTTTCGATCTTTAAACGGAAATCGTAAGCAAGATGTGTGGATGTACCTTCGTCTTGCTACATTAACTTGATGGTCGTTGACTGACGACGCTAAAACTGACTTGCAAGATATTTACGACTACATCGCCGAGCATGATGCGCCCGCTAAAGCAGATGGCGTGCTGCAAAACCAAAGTCGCGTGTTTGGCGGAGGTTTTCAAAAAATATGTCCAGGTCCCCGTCCAGCTATGTCAGCGCTACAAAAGGCTTAGGCGAAGTGTCTCCAGGAGCGCTCTATAGACTACTCCAGACAAGACGTTAGCTATAAATAATGTAGCTGCTCCCGCGATATTCCATTGGTCTATCTGGCTAAAGCATACTTTTCCGCACAGCCCTCAGGGTATTGCCCTATGCTAACTTCATAGCGCAACTTTAAGATGTTTCCAGAAGCATTTTTATAATTGGAGACCACATGCACAACCCACAAACGAACACGAGCATCGATCAGGCCGCACCCTCACGCCGCGAATTTTTCTCTACGGCAGCCGTAGCCGCATTGGCAACCGTGCCCGCGACCCAAGCCGCCGCACAAACCGCCACGCCAGCCAAACCAATGGACACTGTGGGCACGGAGCACTGGACTACCAAGCGTGCAGATGGCCAGGACGTACGCCTGTTCGTCTGGCGCAAGCAGCTCAAGAACGCAAGCAGCGCACCGCGCCGTGGCGCGCTGGTGTTTGTGCATGGCTCGTCTGTATCGTCCACGCCGGTGTTTGACCTGCAGATTGCCGGGCGGCCCGAGTCGTCCACCATGGACTGGTTTGCACGCCTGGGCTACGACACCTGGTGCTTTGACTGCGAGGGCTATGGCCGCTCGGACAAAACCCGCCCTGTGAATGCCGACATTTCCTGCGGTGCCGACGATATCAAGGTAGTGAGTGAGTACATCATGAAGGCCACGGGCGGTGGCAAGCTGCTGATGTACGGCTCGTCCTCCGGCGCTCTGCGCGCAGCCTTGTTTGCCCAGCGCCACCCCGAGCGGGTAGCCCGCCTGGCCTTGGACGCTTTTGTTTGGACAGGCGAGGGCAGCCCTACCTTGGCCGAGCGTAGAAAGCGCCTGGCCACCTACCGCGCGGCCAACCGCAGACCGATTGACCGCGACATGATCCGCAGCATATTCACGCGCGACCATCCGGGCACCAGCGACCTCACCATTGTGGAGGCCTTTGCCGATGCGGTGCTGGCCTTGGACACCTCAGTGCCCACCGGCACCTACATCGACATGTCAGCCAACCTGCCGGTGTGCGACCCCGAAAAAATCAACGTGCCCACGCTGATCATGCGCGGCCAGTACGACGGCATTGCCAGCTTCCAGGACTTGACCAACTTCTTTGCCAAACTGGCGCATGCCGACAAACAGTTCATCGTCATGCCGGGCATAGCGCACACCAGCACGCGGTCAAAGAACTTTGCACTGGTGTACCACTTGCTGGAAGGCTTTTTTGGCCAGCCCGGGTCGGTGTATACGGGGGCTTAAATATTGGCGTGCCAGCCATCGAAAGTTGGATGCATTCGCCTTGGTCATGTTGCGCTCGTTGTGAAGATTGCTATGCTGTTTTGGTGGTGCATTCGGGTCGATATACGCACTCTGGCTTGGCGTGTGGTTTGGGAATATGGCTACTCACTAAAGCGTAGCGCTCCGTCTGAGCAGGCCAGTGGGGACCATAGGATAAGGCCAGAAATTGATTGTTTTACAGCTTCAGCGGCGCGCAACAAAATCTTGGCCGCCAGCACCACGACTACCAGCTCCTCCACGAGAACCTGATCGCTATGTATTGCGTAGCGAACAAGGTATATTTTTCCGTGGCTAATAGCAGATAGACACAAAAAACAGCTCAAAATCGCTGTTGTCGAGCCTTCAGGAAGCCCTGGGAGCCTGAGAATCGGCTGGGCACTGAAAATTGACCTTTTTGAGCGCTGTTTTCAGATCTTATCGCGCTATAGCCAGCAAGAAACATGCGGGAGCCGCTATGGAATACGGAGTGCCTGTTTTACAGAACATGGTCGGCGGAAGGTCTGTGGGGCAGATTTTCTGCCTACAGCGGCGGTGTAGCCTGAAAACCTTCATTTTTACTCTCTACCCTGTGTACCCCACTGGTCTACATAGACGGAGTGCTACTGTAAAGAGAGTGAGCGCATTGCCAGAGCGCAAACTACCGTAGCGCGCGACTCAAACCCACACTACCGAGCGAACAGGCTAACGGCCTACCACATACAAATTCATAAACCCCTGCAGCGCCGCCTGGTAGGCTGCGCTGCCGGCCTCATGCACATCGCTGTGCTTGGCGTTTTGGATGACGAGCCATTGCTTGGGTGGGTTGGCTGCGGCAAAAAGCTTGTTGCCCAGCGAGGGCGGAACGGTGGTGTCCAGGCCGCCGTGCAGCATCAGCAAGGGGGCTTTGACTTGGGAAATTTTTTCTATCGAGGCAAAGCGCTCGTTGTTCAGCCAGCTGACCAAGCGGCCCAGCCAACTGGCTTCTACGGCCACGTCGGTAAAGCTGGTGAGGGCGGATTCCAGGATGATGGCGCCGTAGTCGGTGGGGGCTTGCAGGCGGCTGGCTATGTCCACCGCCACGCCACTGCCCATGGAGTGGCCGTAGATCACGCGCTGGCTGGGGCGGGCCTCGCGGCGGCGCAGCTCGGTGAAGGCCAGTCGTGCGTCTTGCAAAATGCTTTGCTCTGACGGGGTGATGGCGCTGCTTTGGCCCCAGCCTCGGTATTCCACCGCCAGTACGGCAAAGCCTGCACGGCGCAAGGCCTCAATTTTGTGCAGGTTTTGGTACAGGTTGCGAAAGGTGCCGTGGTAGTAGAGCAGGGTGGGGGCTTGTGGGTTGGTGTGGGGGAGCCACCACATTTCGATTCGCTCGGGCGCGCTTGCTGGGGGCGCGTTGTCGGTGCGGGAGGGCTGGACTTGGCCATGGTGAAGGCTACTTGCTGGGACGTCTAGAAAATACCGCTCATCCCCCGCACGCAAGCCCGCAAAATCAGTCGGCACGCCCACAGTGGGGCGGTAAATGATGCGGCGTTGTTTTTGGTCTAGCCAAGCGCAGCCGCTTGAAGAAACCACAGTCAGCAGCAGAGAAAATGCGCATAAAGCGGTAAAAACAGCTTTAAACCGGTTTGGCAAGGCAGTTGTGCCGCGCCCAGCCGTTAAACTGCCCATCCATTGTTTGATCACGTTGAAGTTGTTGTCCATGAACCTGTTTATCCGCGTTACCTTAGCTTTGATTGTGGCTTATTCTGCTGGCATGGCCCGGGCGCAGTCTGCGCCGGCTGGCCCTGCGGCTGCTGCGGCCACCGACACGAAGCCTGCTGACATCAAAGACGCAAGCCCTGCACTGAGCCTGAGCTTGGGCTCCTATACCCACCATTTCAACCCCAAGCCTACGCACCGAAAGGTGTACCTGGTGGGTGTGGGGCGCGAGTACGCTAACGGCAAGCTCGACGGCATTGTGTTGTTTACCAATTCGTTTGGACAGCCCAGTGTCTACGTCTACCCTTGGGGTGGTATCTACAAGTCGATTTTGGGTGTAGACCAGTTGGCGTTCAAATGGACGGGTGGTCTGATTTACGGCTACCGAGGCGAGTTTAAAAACGAAGTGGCCAATGTGGGCGGCCTGGCACCGGTCATCATTGTCGGTTTGAACTACACCTTCAAGCCCGGTTGGTCAGCCCAGGTCAATATGCTGGGCAAAGCTGCAGCGCAGTTTCATCTGAACGTGGCCCTGGATTAAAACGGCATTTTCGGCATGCCGCCACCCATGCCGGGCATGCCTTTCATGCTGCCCAGTTGCTTCATCATTTTCATCATCCCGCCGCCCTTCATTTTTTTCATCATGCCTTGCATTTGCTCAAACTCTTTGAGCATGCGGTTCACGTCTTGCACCTGCACACCTGCACCCGCAGCGATGCGGCGTTTGCGGGTGGCTTTGATCAGGTCGGGGTGGCGGCGCTCTTTGGGAGTCATGCTCTGGATGATGCCTTCTTTGCGGCGAATGTCTTTCTCTGCCCGCACCATATCGGCCTCGGTGGCTTTGGCGGCCATTTGGCTGGGCAGTTTGTCCAGCATGCTGCTCAAACCGCCCATCTGCTTCATTTGCTGCAGCTGGCCTAAAAAGTCTTCCAGATCAAAGCCTGCGCCGCTCTTGAGCTTGGCGGCCATTTTTTGCGCCGCCGCCATGTCTACGCCCGCGGTGACCTGCTCTACCAGCGCCAAAATATCGCCCATGCCCAAGATGCGGCTGGCAAAGCGCTCCGCGTCAAAGACCTCCAGGCCGTCAATCTTCTCGCTGGTACCGGCAAACTTGATGGGCACGCCGGTGATCTGCTTGACCGACAGGGCCGCACCGCCGCGCGAGTCGCCGTCGGTTTTGGTCAGGATGATGCCGGTCAGTGGCAGCGCGTCTTTAAATGCCTTGGCGGTGTTGATCGCGTCCTGGCCCTGCATGGCATCGACCACGAAGAGGGTCTCCACCGGGTTCACTGCTGCGTGCAACTGCTTGATTTCCAGCATCAGCGCGTCGTCAATCGCCAAGCGGCCTGCGGTGTCTACCAGCAGCACGTCAAAGTAGTGTTTGCGCGCATAGTCCAATGCGGCCAAGGCGATATCGACTGGTTTTTGATCGGGCGTGCTGGGAAACCACTCGGCTCCGGCCTGCGCGGTGACGGTTTTCAGCTGCTCGATAGCGGCCGGGCGGTACACGTCGCCCGAGACGGTCAGCACCTTCTTTTTGCGTTTGGTGATCAGGTGTTTGGCGAGTTTGGCGGTGGTGGTGGTTTTGCCTGCACCTTGCAAACCGGCCATCAAAATCACGGCGGGTGGTTGGGCGGCCAGGTTGATGTCGGCCACGTAGCGGTGCATACCGTCGGGCGAGGTCAGGTCGCCCATGGTGGCGGTAAGCTCTTTTTGCACCACGGCCACCAAGGCCTGGCCAGGTTTGAGTGAGCCGATCACTTCTTGGCCCAGCGCTTTGTCTTTCACGCGGGCGATAAAGTCGCGCACCACGGGCAGGGCCACGTCGGCCTCCAAGAGGGCCATGCGCACCTCGCGCAGCATGTCTTGCACGTTGGATTCGGTGATGCGTGCCTGACCGCTGAGGGTTTTAACAAGGCGCGAGAGTTTGTCGGTAAGAGCAGAGGCCATGGTGTAGAGGGGCAGGTGAGGGCAAGGGAGGTGTGGGCTGCGGACGGGGCGGCGCACTGCAGCGGGTCATATCAAGTATGCCAGTGCGGTAAATCAGGCACGAGCGGGGTACACTTTGCACATGATTTTATCTGGTGCATCGACCTGGTCGTGGATTTTGGGCATTTTGGCCATCTTGGCCTATGTCCTGCCTGCGGCTTGGCGCGCGCTGAGCCCGCAAGCTACCCGCATGGCGCTGTTGGCTGCCTGGGTGCTGCATGGCGCGTTGCTGGCGGTGGCTTTGATGGGTTTGGGCCAAGCCGATGCAGGTGGCCCACACTTTGGTTTTGGCCCAGCGGTGTCCATGACGGCTTGGCTGGTGTTGACGGTGTATGCGCTGGAGAGCCGGTTTTACCCGCAGTTGCAGTCGCGTACGGTGCTGGCGGGGCTGGGCGCGGCCGCGGTGCTGCTGGGTGTGTGGTTTCCGGGCAATGTATTGCACGCCCGCACTTCGCTATGGCTGCCGCTGCACTGGGCGCTGGGCATTGCGTCTTATGGCTTGTTTGCCGCAGCCGTGGTGCATGCCTGGTTGATGACGCGCTCCGAAGCCCAAATGCGCTTGGGCGTTGCGGGCGATGCCAGCCAACTGGGCGTGCCGTTGATGACGCTGGAGCGCCTGATGTTCGCTTTTGTGGTGGCAGGTTTTGTGCTGCTCAGTGCTACCCTGCTGGTGGGCTGGTTGTTCAGCGAGTCGCTGTACGGTGCGGGCGTGGCCTGGAAGTGGAACCATAAAACCATTTTCTCCGTGCTGTCATGGCTGGCCTTTGCGCTCTTGTTGTGGGGCCGCTGGCAATGGGGCTGGCGCGGCAAGCGTGCGGTGCGCATGTTGTACGCTGGTGCCGGTCTGCTGCTGCTGGCCTACGTCGGTTCGCGGTTTGTGTTGGAAGTTATTTTGCAACGGGCATCATGAAATATCTACTTGTTATTGCCGTGTTCGCCGTCGCATTTTGGTTTTGGCGCAATAACCGCCAAAACGCCAAATTGCAGCGCAAGGCACCCGCGCCTACTGCGGCCGATGCACCTCGCGCAGGGCCACCCCAGCAGATGCTGCAGTGCGCTGCTTGTGGTGTGCATCTGCCCGCCACAGATGCCGTGGTGGGCAAGCGCGGCAGCTACTGCACGGCCGCGCATTTGAGCCAGCGAGAGGGCTAATGCGTTTTCCTGTGCGAGCCACACGGCTAGACCGTTCTGATGCCGCCCTCGGTGTAGACGAGGGCTTGCCACGCCTGTGGCGCTCTTTCATGGTGGCGCGAATTTTGGTGGCCAGTGTGTTGCTGGGGCTGATGCTGTATTTGCAGTTCACCATGCCTGCGCCCACGACGACAACGGCGTTGGCACTGTGCGGTGCGTATTTGGTGTTGACCTTGTGGGTTTGGCTGTGGGGCAAGCCAGGGCGCGCGGCCTCACAGTTTGACCCGCAATGGTTGGTGACGGTGGGCGCTGACGTGTTGGTGTTCTCCTCGCTGCTGTACTTGCAAATTGGCGGATTCAACTTTACGCCATTGTTTGTGCTGCCAGTGTTGTTGGCGGCGGTATTGGGGCCCTTGCTGTTGGCTTTAGGTACGGCTGCGGCCGTGACCTTGGCCTTGCTGGTGGAGGCTTGGCAGATGTCCATTTTCGGCGCAGTGGATGCTACACCGCGCTTTTTGCAAGCGGCGTTGACTGGCACCGGCTTGTTTGTCGTGGCTTATCTGGCCAATTTGCTGTCCACGCGCTTGGCGCGGCAAGAGCGCCTTGCCCAAAGCAGCGCCATGGCCGCAAGGGCGCAAACGCAGGTGAACCAGTTGGTGGTCGATGCGCTGAGCGAAGGGGTGTTGGTGGTGGATGCCAACGGCGTGGTGCGCACCGCCAATCCCGCAGCGCGTTCCATGCTGGGGCCGCGCACCCAATCGGCCGGATCCTACAACAGTACCGCGCAAATTGTCTTGTTGCCCAATATGCCGTTTATGTTGGCATCCCATGCCGCATGGAAGCCCCTGGTCGACTTGGCGAACGCGACGCTGTCGAGTTTGCGCCCACAGGATGCGGAGGTGGCTATTACCGACACCGCTGGCGCTACCCACCGGCTGCGTGTGCGTAGCCAGTTGGCTGCGGGTAGCCACAGCGGCGCGCACGATGCCGACACCTTGTGTGTGCTGTTTTTAGAAGATCTGCGCGAGATGGAGGCGCGCCAGCGTAACGATAAATTGGCCGCCATGGGCCGCATGTCGGCAGCCGTGGCGCACGAAATCCGCAACCCGCTGGCCGCCATTTCGCAGGCCAATGCTTTGTTGGCCGAGGAACTGGTGCTGCCCGCGCACCAAAAGCTCAGCGAGATGGTGCAACACAATGCCAAGCGCCTGGCGCGGATTGTGGATGACGTACTGGACGTATCCCGGGTCACGCCTTCAAATGCACCAGGGCACGTAGTGAGCGATGCCGAGCGCACCATCATGGCGATTTGCCGCGACTGGGGTGCGCAAAACGGATGTGGTGACCAGTTGCGCATAGCCAAGAGCCAAGCGCGCAACGCGATCATGTTTGACGAGGAGCATTTGCGCCGGGTGTTGATTAACTTGTTGGACAATGCCCTGCGCTATGCCAGCAAGCTGCCCGATGCGATCGAGGTGTTTATCCAGTCACCCGATCCCCACGAGCAGCGCAACAACGAGGATGCCCGCATCCAGTCTACGGTTCGGCTGGCAGTGTGGAGTGATGCCGCGCCCATAGAGCAGGGCGTTCAAAGGCATTTGTTTGAGCCATTTTTCAGCTCGGAGAGCCGATCCAGTGGCCTGGGGCTGTATATTTGCCGTGAGCTGTGTGCCCGCCACGGCGCAGTGATAGGCTACCAACGCAGCGAGCGCTCCGAGCATGGCAGCTCAGACTTTAACCCGCTGCAAGCAGGCAACGAATTTTTTGTGCTGTTTGATATCGCTGTCAATTTGTCCCCCGGTTATCTGGACCGCTCTAAAATCTAATCCATGGCTACCTCTGCTCATATTGACCGCCCCAAAGTTCTCGTGATAGATGACGAGCCCGATCTGCGTACCTTGTATGAGTTTAGCCTGGTGCGCGAAGGCTATGTGGTGCATGCTGTGGAGAGTTTGGCGCAGGCGCTGCAAGCGCTCCAAAGCCAGCGCTTTGATGCAGTGATCTCGGACATGCGGCTGCAAGATGGTTTGGGTTTGGATGTGCTGCGTTTTCTGGCCCAAGCGCAACGCAGCGAACGTTGCGTAGTGATTACTGCGTACGGATCGGCTGAAAATGCAGTCGAAGCGTTGAAGGCCGGTGCCTTCGATTATTTGACCAAGCCTGTCGATCTAAAGCAGTTTCGCAGTGTGGTGGCCCAAGCGGTGCGGTCTTCGCAGTCAGAAGCGATAGCGCCGGTTGTGCCAGCCAGTGCGCAAAGGCCAGTGCTGCAAAACAGCAGTCAAGAGCTCACCGTCGAGCGGGCTTTTGCGCAAGCTGGTGCGCTGGTCAGTCTGCCGACTGGCCAGCAGGTCGTGCACAGTGCCCCTTCTACAGCCAGTGCAGCCGAACCACAGCCGGCTGCGCTGGCGCGGATGGTGGGTAACTCCCAAACCATGCGCGCCGTGCGTGAGCGGGTGCAAAAAGTAGCCCGCAGCATGGCCCCGGTGCTGGTGCGCGGTGAATCGGGCACAGGCAAAGAGCTGGTGGCGCAAGCCATTCATGCCTGTAGCCACCGCGCCAGCGGGCCTTTTGTGGCGGTCAATTGCGGTGCCATTCCCGAGGCTTTGCTGGAGGCAGAGTTTTTTGGTGCCCGCAAAGGAGCTTATACGGGCGCTACCCAAGACCGCGAAGGTTATTTTCAGGCTGCCCACGGGGGTACTTTGTTTTTGGATGAGATTGGCGACTTGCCATTGGCCATGCAGGCCAAGCTGCTGCGCGCCATCCAGGAGCGCAGTGTGCGCGCGTTGGGCGGCACCCAGGAAGAGTCGGTCGACACGCGCATTGTCAGCGCCACCCACCATGACCTGGCTGCGCAGGCGGCGCGGGGCTTGTTTCGCCAAGACCTTTATTACCGGCTCAATGTGATTGAGATTGCCTTGCCAGCGCTGCGTGAGCGGCGCGATGATTTACCCCAACTGACCCAAGCCTTGCTGGCGCGGATCGCCGCTGACAGCGGCGAGGCGGTGCGCACAGTCTCTGCGGCCATGATGGCCACGTTGCAGCGCAGCCCCTTGGCAGGCAATGTGCGCGAGCTGGAAAACATACTGCACCGTTCACTGGCATTGTCGGAGGGTGTTGAGCTGGAGATCGAAGAGGACATGCGGGCGTTAGGTCAAGAAGCCTTGCAAGTGGTGCCAGCAACAGGTGGGGGCGATGCAATGGCAGACGCACTGCCCACGGCCATGCCTAGCGACCTGCAATCCCATCTGGACAACCAGGAAAAAGCCATTTTGCTGCAGGCCCTGACAGAGTGCAGTTTTAACCGTACCGCTGCAGCGGCGCGGCTGGGCATCAGCCTGCGCCAAATTCGCTACCGCATGGTGCGTTTGGGTATTGATGCCCAAATTCCCTCCAGCCCCACGCCTTGACGTGATGGCGCAGCAGCTCTGGTTTGCCTATGCGCGCTAAGCCCGCCTCCCACGCGCCCGGCAAGTCAGCGCACAAACCTGTGTGGCAGGCTGGATGGTATGCCTTGGCGCGGCGCCTGGAGTCGCCCAATTACGGTCTGCGGCCCAAGGATGCAGTGGTGGACTTGCTGGTGCTGCACTCCATCAGTTTGCCACCCGGACAGTATGGCGGCGCGCAGGTGCAGGCCTTGTTTACCAACCAATTGGATTGGGATGCACACCCTTATTTCCAGTCGATTCGCGGTTTGCAGGTGTCAAGCCATTTCTACATTACCCGCGAGGGCGTGGTCTGGCAGTTTGTCAGCTGTGAGGACCGGGCCTGGCATGCGGGTGCTTCCGTATTCCAAGGGCGGGACAACTGCAATGATTTCTCTATCGGGGTTGAGTTGGAGGGCCTTGAAGGCGACATATTTGAATCGGCGCAATACGCCGCTCTGAGCGCTCTGTGCCTTGCTGTGCGGCAAAACTACCCGATCACTTTCGTGGCGGGTCACGAGCATATTGCGCCAGGCCGCAAACAAGACCCGGGTGCGGGCTTTGACTGGCATGCGTTGGCCACAAGTGTTGCGTGGAACCCGCAAGCCTTCCCGTTTTTACTTGGCGAAATTTAAGCCTGTCACTGGTTTTCCCCAAAGCTTGCAAAACCAAAACTGAAGGTGCATGCGGCTTAGCCAGTCAAATGCCCGGCCAGGGCGCATGCGCATTAGAGCGTTCGTTTTGTGATTAGCTTTGGCGGGCTTTCCCATGGTATCTGCAGGGCTAAGCCATCTGCACATCCGATAAAAAGCAGTCTTGATACATATTTTTGCAAAGTCATGCCGCTAATTTTTACGTGGAAATGGCTCAAATCCCCATGCACGGATATACACTACATTTAGTGGCTTGCTAACTGCCCGCATACTAGATATAGTATGTAGCTGGTAGTGAGTCAAGGTTCGGGTGCGTAGCATAAAGCCGCCCCAACAGCCCTTAAGCGGCCAGTTCCGCATATTGAAAATCAATCCCAAAAAAAGTTAAGTTAGAGGAAACAATGCAAGCCGTATCTCTCACGCAATCCTATTCTCCAGTGCAAAACGTCACCAGCGACCATGGCCAAGGCCATGTGATCCACAGCCCATCGGCTGGCGGGACGCAAAGCCTGGCCCAATACCAAATCATCCGCCGCAATGGCGCGGTAGTGCCTTTTGAGCCGGGCAAAATTGCCGTGGCCATGATGAAGGCTTTCCTGGCCGTGCATGGCACCCAAGGCGCCGCCTCGGCCAGCGTGCGCGAGACCGTGGATGGGCTTACCCAGGCGGTGGTACGTGCACTCATGCGCTCGCGCCCCAGCGGCGGTACCTTCCATATTGAAGATGTGCAAGACCAGGTAGAGCTGGGTTTGATGCGCAGCGAGCACCATGAAATCGCCCGTGCGTATGTGCTGTACCGTGAGCGCCGCACCCAAGAGCGTGCCAAGCAAGCCCCAGCGGCATCGGTGGCTGCACCGGTCATGCATGTGATGGACGGCGGCAAGCGTGTGGCACTGGACATGGTCAAGCTGCAAGGCTTGATCGAGTCATCCTGCGCCAACCTGGGCAAAGACATCACGCCGGCTCCGATCCTGTCCGAGACCCTGCGCAACCTGTACGATGGCGTGCCGGTAGACGAGGTGTACAAGGCCTCCATTTTGGCCGCCCGCACCCTGATCGAGAAAGACCCCGATTACACCTACGCCACCGCGCGCTTGCTGATGCACACCATCCGCAGGGAAATTTTGGGTGAAGAGGCTACCCAAGAGCAAATGGGCGAGAAGTACCCTGAGTATTTCCCGGCGTTCATCAAGAAAGGCGTGGACAACGAGTTGCTCGACGAACGCTTGATGCAGTTCGACTTGAATCGGCTGGGTGCTGCTCTCAAACCTGAGCGCGATTTGCAGTTTGACTACCTTGGTTTGCAAACCCTGTATGACCGTTACTTTTTGCACGTACGCAAAACCCGTATCGAAATGCCGCAGGCCTTCTTTATGCGAGTGGCCATGGGCTTGTCACTCAACGAGATCAACCGCGAAGCGCGCGCCATCGAGTTCTACGAAGTGCTCTCTTCGTTTGACTTCATGTCCAGCACGCCCACTTTGTTCAACAGCGGCACGCTGCGTTCGCAGCTTTCCAGTTGCTATTTAACGACCGTGCCGGATGATCTGGACGGCATCTACGAGTCGATTAAAGAAAACGCCTTGCTGTCCAAATTTGCGGGCGGCCTGGGCAATGACTGGACCCGCGTGCGCGCCCTGGGTGCCCACATCAAAGGCACCAATGGCGAATCACAAGGCGTGGTGCCCTTCCTCAAAGTGGTCAACGACACTGCCGTGGCGGTGAACCAAGGCGGCAAGCGCAAAGGCGCGGTCTGCACCTATCTGGAGAGCTGGCATCTGGATATGGAAGAGTTTCTGGAGCTGCGCAAGAATACCGGCGACGACCGCCGCCGCACGCACGACATGAACACGGCCAACTGGATCCCTGACCTGTTCATGCGCCGGGTGATGGAAAAAGGCGAGTGGACCCTGTTCTCGCCCAACAACGTGCCTGATCTGCACGACAAGTTTGGCGCTGACTTTGAAAAAGCCTACGTGGCCTACGAAGCCAAAGCTGCGCAAGGCGACATCAAGCCCTACCGTACGGTGCAAGCTGCTGATATGTGGCGCAAAATGCTGACCATGCTGTTTGAAACCGGCCATCCTTGGATCACCTTCAAAGATGCCTGTAACATCCGCTCCCCTCAGCAGCACATTGGTGTCGTGCATTCGTCCAACCTGTGCACCGAGATTACCCTCAACACCAGCGACACCGAAACGGCAGTGTGCAACCTCGGCTCGGTCAATCTGGTGCAACACCTGAAGAACGGCAAGCTAGACCACGACAAGCTCAAGAAAACCATCACCGTGGCCATGCGCATGCTGGACAACGTGATCGACATCAATTACTACGCAGTCAAAAAAGCGCGCGACTCCAATATGCGCCACCGCCCAGTGGGCCTGGGCCTGATGGCGTTCCAGGACAGCCTGTACGAGTTGCGCGTGCCCTACGCCAGCCAGGCGGCCGTCGAGTTCGCCGACGAGTCGATGGAAGCGATTTGCTATTACGCCTACTGGGCGTCCACTGAGTTGGCCAAAGAGCGCGGCAAATACTCCAGCTTCAAGGGCTCGCTGTGGGATCGCGGCATTTTGCCGCTCGACACCCTGGACATGCTGGCCAAAGAGCGTGGCGGCTATGTAGAAGTTGACCGTTCGGCCAAGCTGGACTGGAATACCTTGCGCGCCAAGATCGCTCAAGACGGCATGCGCAACTCTAACTGTGTTGCCATTGCGCCCACCGCCACCATCTCCAACATCATTGGTGTGGATGCCTGCATCGAGCCTTGTTTTGGCAATTTGTCGGTCAAGTCCAACCTGTCAGGCGAGTTCACCATCATCAACGGCTACCTGGTGCGCGACCTCAAGCGCCTGGGACTGTGGGACGATGTGATGGTCGTGGACCTGAAGCACTACGACGGTTCCCTGCGCCCGATTGACCGCGTGCCCGCAGAAATCAAGTCTTTGTACGCTACCGCGTTTGAAGTAGACACCACTTGGGTGATCGAAGCGGCAGCGCGCCGCCAAAAGTGGATTGACCAAGCCCAGTCGCTCAATATTTACATGGCCGGTGCTTCAGGTAAAAAACTTGACGACACCTACAAACTGGCCTGGACGCGCGGTCTCAAGACCACCTACTATCTGCGTACCGTGGGTGCCACACATGCCGAGAAATCTACCGTGAAAGCGGGCAAGATGAACTCGGTGTCTTCGGGCAGCAGCGGCAGTATCAGCAGTGCACCCGGTGCCAGTGTGAGTGCGATGGATGCGGCGGCAGCCGCAGCGCGCGAGCAGCTAGGTAGCATGCCTGCGACTGACATCAGGTTCTGCGGTGTGGATGATCCCACCTGCGAGTCGTGCCAGTAAGTGCAGCGTAGAAATGAATGTTCTCCCACTAGCTATGCAAAATGAAGCAGCTTATGTAGCTCTAAAAAACATAGCTAATAAAACATTCTGCACTCATGCGATGCAAAACAGCAACACAATAGAGCGCCACATTGTGCAAACACTTTGCATTTTTTAGTGTCTGCTCTCATAATTGAAGTATTGGAAAAATCTATGTTGACCTGGGACGAAGAAGTTACACCCGCACTGCAAACCGCAGTACTCAGCGGCTCACTAGTTGGCCGCGTGGATCAGCTTTCTTCTGCTGTTTCGCAAGCGGCCTCGCAGCCAGCGCGTCGTTTGCTCGATGATGGCGCACCGGTGCCTGCGCCGTCGGCAGTGGCCAGGCAAGCCACTGCGCCTGCAAGTCAAGCCAAGCCCGCCGCAGCACGCCGCGTGAATGCAGCGGACAAACGCATCATCAACGGCCAAACCGACGTGAACCAGTTGGTGCCCTTCAAGTACAAATGGGCTTGGGAGAAATACCTGGCCACCTGCGCCAACCACTGGATGCCGCAAGAAGTCAACATGACGCGTGACATTGCGCTGTGGAAAGACCCCAATGGCTTGACCGATGACGAGCGCCGTTTGATCAAGCGCAACTTGGGCTTTTTTGTTACGGCCGACTCTTTGGCTGCCAACAATATTGTGCTGGGCACCTACCGCCATATCACCGCGCCTGAGTGCCGCCAGTTCCTGCTGCGCCAGGCATTTGAAGAAGCCATCCATACCCACGCCTACCAGTACATCACTGAGTCGCTTGGTTTGGACGAGGCTGAGATCTTCAACGCCTATAACGAAGTGCAGTCCATCAAGGACAAAGACCAGTTTTTGATCCCATTCATTGAGGTCATCTCAGACCCGCACTTCAAAACCGGCACGCCTGAGGCGGACCAAACCCTTCTCAAATCCTTGATCGTGTTTGCCTGCCTGATGGAAGGCCTGTTCTTCTACGTCGGTTTTACACAAATTCTCGCTTTGGGTCGCCAAAACAAAATGACAGGCGCTGCCGAGCAGTACCAGTACATTTTGCGCGACGAGTCCATGCACTGCAATTTTGGTATTGATTTGATCAACCAGCTCAAGCTGGAAAATCCACATTTGTGGACCGCCGAGTTCAAGGCCGAAATCAATGCCCTGTTTATGAAGGCCGTAGAGCTGGAGTATCGCTATGCCGAAGACACCATGCCGCGCGGCGTGTTGGGTTTGAATGCGTCGATGTTCAAAGGCTATTTGCGCTACATCGCTAACCGTCGTGCCACACAAATTGGCTTGGAAGAACTTTTCCCCAATGAAGAGAATCCCTTCCCCTGGATGAGCGAGATGATTGATTTGAAGAAAGAGCGTAATTTCTTTGAGACGCGCGTGATTGAATACCAATCCGGTGGCGCGTTGTCCTGGGATTGAAGCAATTTACATCCCCATCCCATTTAAAAATATGAGTCAGATGAGTATCTCAAACTTCCAAAACTGCGCCGCAGAGCGTGGTATGGATGTTTGTTCCCCCATTCAGCGCGCTGGGCATCTGTCCAACGCGCTGAGTCGCTTTGCGCGTCCAACACGCGCAGAGTGCATTCCAAGTTGAAGTATCAACTAGATCTAGGAGAATGAAAATGGCAACTGCGAAAAAAGCACCGGCAAAAAAAGCCGTAGCAAAGAAAGCTCCAGCGAAAAAAGCTGCAGCAAAGAAAGCCCCAGCGAAAAAAGCTGCTGCAAAAAAGGCCCCGGCCAAAAAAGCAGCCGTGAAAAAAGTTGCGGCTAAAAAACCAGTAGCGAAAAAAGCTGCTGCCAAGAAGCCAGCGGCTAAAAAACCAGCAGTGAAAAAAGCTGCTGCTGCGAAGCCTGCTAAAAAAGCCGCTGCTAAAAAAGCACCGGCAAAAAAAGCAGCCGCTAAAAAAAAAGTAGCAGCTAAGAAGCCTGCAGCCAAAAAAGCCGCGAAGAAACCCGCTGCAAAGAAAGCCGCGAAAGCACCCGCTGCTGCCCCTGCTCCCGCGGCTCAGACTACTCTGAACCCGCAGGCCGCATGGCCTTTCCCGACAGCCACCAAGCCGTAATCGGTTTGTCAGCAGTCAAAAAGCCCGAAGTCGCAAGATTTCGGGCTTTTTTTATGCGGGCTTTTTTTATGCGGGCTTTTTTATACCTCACAGTTTTACACGTTAAAACAAGTGTTGCCAACTGTCCGGAAAAATCCACAGCAGGCCCGCAGTCATCGTCAGGTAGCGCAGAAATTTACCCACAGCCATGTAGAAGACGCAGGGCCAGAACGGAAACTTCAACCACCCCGCTACCGCACACAGTGGGTCGCCAATGCCGGGCAACCAGGCCAGCAGGCAGGCTTTAGCGCCAAAGCGCTCCAGCCAATTCAAGGCTTTGACATGCAAGGGGTGGCCTTGGTACCTGTGCACCACCTGGCGGGCACCGTAGCCCATCCACCAGTCCACAGCGCCGCCCAGAGTGTTGCCCGCTGTGGCCACCAGGATGGCGGGCCAAAACAACTCGGGGTTGAGTTTGACCAAACCAAATACGACTGGCTCAGAGCCCAAAGGCAGTAAAGTGGCCGAGATAAACGAGACCATAAACACCGTACTCAATCCATACTGTGGCAGGGCGAGGAGTTCGAGCAGGGTGTTTATCCATTCAGGCATAGCGGGGAGTATACTCATGCCTCTTTTTTCAGCAATTTCAAAGCCTGTATTCCCGCTCCCACTCCATGTTGTCTCCGGTTCAAATTGGCCCCATCACGCTGGCTAACAATGTGTTTGCTGCACCCATGGCGGGCGTGACCGACAGGCCTTTTCGCATGCTGTGCAAGTCACTCGGAGCGGGCTATGCGGTCAGTGAAATGGTGACTTCGCGCAAAGACTTGTGGAGCAGCCTGAAAACCTCACGCCGCGCCAACCATGAGGGCGAGACCAGTCCGATTGCCGTGCAAATTGCCGGCACCGACGCGCAGATGATGGCCGATGCTGCGGCCTACAACATCGACCGGGGCGCGCAGATCATAGACATCAACATGGGCTGCCCGGCCAAAAAAGTGTGCAACAAATGGGCTGGATCGGCATTGATGCAAGACGAGCCATTGGCTATGCAGATCGTACAGGCCGTAGTCAATACATGCGCAAAATACAACGTGCCAGTGACGCTGAAAATGCGCACAGGTTGGAGCCAAGACCATAAAAACGCGCTGTCCATTGCATTGGCTGCGCAAGCGGCAGGCATCCAGATGCTCACCATCCATGGCCGCACGCGCGAGCAGGGCTACAAAGGCGTGGCCGAGTACGACACCATTGCGGCAGTGAAGGCGGCGCTCACCATTCCGGTCGTGGCCAACGGCGACATCACCAGCCCCGAGAAAGCGCGCGAGGTGCTGCGCGCTACAGGTGCAGATGCCATCATGGTCGGGCGCGCGGCCCAGGGCAGACCGTGGATATTCAGAGAGATCACCCATTTTTTGGCTACCGGCGAGCATTTGGCCCCCCCGCTGGTCGCCGAGCTGCGCCGCCTGCTGCTGGCGCACCTGGAGGAGCATTACAGCCTGTACGGCGAAGTGATGGGCGTGCGCTCCGCACGCAAGCATATTGGCTGGTATGTGCGCGCATTGCCAGGCGGTGAGGCCTTTCGCCAAGCCATGAATCTGCTGGAAGACACTACGCTGCAGTTGCGGGCCGTAGCTGATTATTTGGATGCATTGGCTGCTACCATGGATCGCTTGCCAGTGTGCAGCGCCGACGCTGTGGCATTGGCGGACAACACAACAGAAGAAGAAACTTGCAAGAGCTTAGTATGAGTAAAAAACACATAGAAGAATGCGTGCGCCAAAGCCTGGACGGCTACTTTAAAGATTTAAAGGGCACCGAGCCGCATGGCATATACGACATGATGGTGGGTGCCATGGAAAAACCCATGCTGGAAGTGGTGATGCGCCAAGCCAACCAGAACCAGTCCAAGGCCTCCGAATGGCTGGGCCTGAACCGCAACACGCTGCGCAAAAAACTGCTGGAGCACGGCTTGCTTTAAATCCCGTTTCCTCACCGTTTTCATTTAACCATTTTCACCACCTGTTGAGGAGGCCGCCATGCGCGCACTGATTTCTGTATCCGACAAAACCGGCATTGTGGCCTTGGCCCAAGAGCTCGCGGCCCTGGGCGTTGTGCTCATCTCGACGGGTGGCACGGCCAAGCTGTTGGCTGATGCAGGCCTCAAGGTCAGCGAGGTGGCCGAGCTTACCGGTTTTCCCGAAATGCTGGACGGCCGCGTCAAAACCCTGCACCCGCGTGTGCACGGCGGCCTGCTGGCACGCCGCGATGTGCCCGAGCACATGGCCGCACTCAAAGAGCACGCCATTGAGACGATTGACCTGCTGATCGTCAACCTCTACCCCTTTGAAGCCACGGTCGCCAAAGCCGGTTGCACCCTGGAAGATGCCATAGAAAACATCGATATCGGCGGCCCCGCCATGGTGCGCAGCGCCGCCAAAAACTGGCAAGACGTGGCCGTGCTGACCGATGCCTCGCAGTATGCGGGCGTGGTGGCCGAGATCAAGGCACAAGGCAGCGTGTCGAAAAAAACCAGGTTTGCTTTGTCGGTAGCCGCGTTCAACCGCATCAGCAACTACGACGCCGCCATCAGCGACTATCTGTCGTCCATTCAGGAAGACGGTAGCCACAGCGCCTTCCCGGCCCAGTCCAATGGCCGCTTCGTCAAGCTGCAAGACCTGCGCTACGGCGAGAACCCGCACCAAAGCGCCGCCTTCTACCGTGATCTGCACCCCGCACCGGGCTCGCTGGTCACCGCAGTGCAGTTGCAAGGCAAAGAGCTGAGCTACAACAATATCGCCGATGCCGACGCGGCCTGGGAGTGCGTGAAAAGCTTTGATACAGGAGCCAATGGCAGCCTAGCGCAGGCTGCCGCCTGCGTCATCGTCAAGCACGCCAACCCCTGCGGCGTAGCGGTGGGCGCTGACCCGCTAGAGGCTTACAGCAAAGCCTTCCAGACCGACCCAACCTCAGCTTTTGGCGGCATCATTGCGCTGAACTGCACGCTGGACGAACGCGCTGCGCTACAAATATCCAAGCAATTTGTCGAAGTGCTGATGGCACCTGACTTCACCCCTGAGGCTTTGGAGGTTTTTAAATCTAAAGTGAATGTGCGCATTCTCAAAATTGCATTGCCCGCCAAAGGGCAGGGCAGCGGCGCCTGGGCGCAAGGCCGCAATGCGCAAGACATCAAGCGCGTAGGCTCTGGCGTGCTGATCCAAACCGCAGACAACCATGAGTTGAACCTGAGTGACTTGAAAATAGTGAGCAAGCTACAACCCACACCGCAGCAACTGCAAGACCTGCTGTTTGCCTGGAAGGTGGCCAAGTTCGTCAAGAGCAATGCCATCGTGTTCTGCAAAGACGGCATGACCATGGGCGTAGGTGCAGGCCAAATGAGCCGCCTGGATTCTGCCCGTATCGCCAGCATCAAAGCGGGGCATGCCAAGCTTTCCTTGCAAGGCACGGCAGTCGCCAGCGACGCATTTTTCCCCTTCCGCGACGGACTGGATGTAGTGGTAGATGCAGGTGCGACCTGCGTGATCCAGCCCGGCGGCAGCATGCGCGACCCCGAGGTGATTGCTGCAGCTGACGAGCGCGGTGTAGCCATGGTGCTGACTGGTGTGCGGCATTTCAGGCATTGAGTTGCATCGCATATGGTCTGTCAATTGCTATGACTAAAGTAGCTTCTCCCGCAACGTTCTCGCTGGCTATCGCCATTTTCATCTATTAAATTCGGGACCTATGCCGCTCGCCCCCTACGCCAGCCATCCGCAGCACAGCCGCGGCCGGTTGCATCCAGAAACCAAAGTGCAGCATGCCGCCGAGCAGCGCAGCGAGTTCCAGCGCGACCGTGACCGCATCGTGCACTCCAGCGCGTTTCGCCGGTTGGTGTACAAAACCCAGGTGTTTTTAAACCACGAAGGGGATTTGTTTCGCACCCGCATGACGCACTCGCTGGAGGTGGCGCAGCTAGGCCGCAGCATGGCGCGCGCCCTGGGCTTGAACGAAGATTTGGTCGAGGCCATAGCGCTGGCGCATGACCTGGGCCACACCCCCTTTGGCCACGCCGGGCAAGACGCGCTGAACGCCTGCATGCAAGCCCATGGCGGGTTTGAACATAACCTGCAAAGTCTGCGCGTGGTAGACACGCTGGAAGAGCGCTACCCGGCCTTTGACGGTCTGAACCTCACGTTTGAAACCCGCGAGGGCATTCTCAAACATTGCTCGGCGATCAACGCAGCGCGCATCGAAGCGCAAGAGCCCGGCGGTGTGGCCAGCCGCTTTATGCAGCGCACCCAGCCCAGCCTGGAGGCGCAACTGACCAATCTGGCCGACGAGATAGCCTACAACGCGCACGACATGGACGACGGTGTGCGCTCGGGTTTGATCACCTTCGAGCAGCTCAGCGGCTTGGCCTTGTTTGCGCAGCACCGCGCTGAAGTGCTGCACGCCTACCCGCAGCTCGCCGGGCGCAGACTGCTGTTTGACGTGATACGCCGCATGCTCAGCGCGCAGGTGTACGACGTGATCGAGACCACGCGCGCCGCAGTAGCGGCGCACCAGGCAGGCAGCGCAGACGCAGCGCGCGCCTTGCCCCCTTTGGTGCAGTTCTCAGAGCCCATGCGCGTGCACACCAACGAGATCAAGCGCTGGTTGCACCACAACCTGTACCGCCACCCCCAGGTCATGCACACCACCGCGCAGGCGCAAACGGTGGTGAAAGACCTGTTTGCCAGCTACACCACAGCGCCCCAGCACATGCCTGCCAGCTATGCAGCGCAAGCCAACCAGCCACGTGCCGTGGCCGACTACATTGCCGGCATGACGGATCGCTTTGCGCAGCGCGAGCATGAGCGCTTAAAACCCGTTTGAAAATACAATGCATACTATCCAACATCAACATTCAGCGGAGTCCACATGAGTTTCCTCAATGAGCTCAAAAACCAAGCCCAATCCTTGCAAGACCAGCAGCAAGGCGACACCCATAGCGTGGCAGCCAACACCGAAGCGACCGAGATCGCCTGCAAGGTGGCGCTGAAGTATTTGCAAGACCTTACGGCCCAGCTCAACGTCATCCAGCCGCCCGCCCATGGCAGCTACAGCCTGGACGGCAAAACGCCATGGCCATCCCTCAAGCTGAACAGCTTTCGCTGCGACGCACGCAAGAAAATGCTGCGCAGCAAAGAAGCCTTCGACTACGTGGCCGTAGGCTGGAACATCCTGCCCGCCACCGGGCCCGTGCTACAGAGCCATGTGATGGTGAACTTTCCGCCCGATCTGGAGCGCGTGTCCCAGCGCGTCAGCACCGGCCAGGTGCGCCACGAGCGTAAAGAAATCCGCCACCCCGATACCAACAAGCTGCAAGCGTACCGCTTCGAATACGAAACCGCCAGCTTCGGCAGCCTGTCACTCACCCCCGAGCACGACGCAGGCCAGGTGGCCTTTCGGGTCTGCAACGTAGGCGGCTTTCAAATCCTCAACACCCGCTACAGCGCCAACCAGGTCAACCAAGGCCTGATGGACGAGCTGGCCAAACACCTGGTAGGGCAAAGTAGCCGCTTCGGCTGAAATCTTTAAACCAGGGCCATTTTTTTAATTGGGGTCAGGTCAGATTAATTGGGGTCAGGTCAGATTAATTGGGGTCACAGATTAATTGGGGTCAGATCAACCTTATCATCATGCGATATGATGACCCAATGGCCCGTCAACCCCGTCTCACCGTCCCAGACTACCCGCACCACATCATCCAGCGCGGTAACAACAGGCAGGCGATCTTTGGCGGCGCGGCAGACTACCAGGCCTTGCTCGGGCTATTCCTGGAGGCCGCACGACTGCACAAGGTGGCCATCCACAGCTATGTGCTGATGACCAACCACCTGCACCTGCTGGCCACGCCGCAAGACGATGTCGGCCTGCCGCTGATGATGCAGCACGTAGGCCGCAGTTATGTGCGGCTGTTTAACAAAACCCACCAACGCACCGGCACCCTGTTTGAGGGGCGCTACAAAAGCACCCTGATCCAAACCGAGCGCTACTTGCTGGCCTGCATGGCCTATATCGACCTGAACCCCGTGCGCGCGGGCATGGTGGCGCAGCCGCAAGACTATCCCTGGAGCAGCTATGGCCACTATGCGGGCCTGCGCACCGACCCCTTGGTCACGCCCCACCCGTACTTTTGGAGCTTAGGTAATACGCCTTTTGCCCGCGAGGCGGCCTATGCAGATTTAGTCCAAGCGGGCCTTAGTGCCGCGACTGAGCGGGCACTTACCAACACCACCCTGCGCAGTTGGGCGCTGGGCGACGAGGGTTTTTTGGCAGACTTGGAGAAAGCCACCCAAAGGCAGGTACGGCCCGGTGTAAAGGGCAGGCCGTTCAAATCACCAGCTGCCGTGCCAGGGCTTGACAAGCCCGCTCGATCTGCGGCAGCCTGAGCACTCTCTAAATCGTAGCGCGTCGTCTAAGCAGGGCAGTGGGGTACACAGGATAACGCTGATAATTTGAAGACCCAGGCATTCTGTGAGCGATAAAGCCGCCATTTGCCGAAAATCTGTCCCACAGACTGCACCCGGCTAATTTTGAGCCATCTAGGGACTATCCATTCTATAGCTGCTCCCGCATATTTCTAGCTGACTATAGCCCCATCAGCACCTAACCCATCTTTGTCACATGGCACAACAAAACCCAATGAAATCATAAGCTTACGATTTTCAAAACGGCGTTATGGCACAACAAACCCGCTGTTTCGGGG
>JAYVGI010000028.1:0-10670 GCA_043772355.1 Polaromonas sp. | reverse complement strand
CTAGCGCCAGATCGGGAGCTGTTTGAGATGTTTGAAGTGATGTTTGGTAATGGTATTGGCCTCTAGCCCAGAAGAATATTGCGGGAGCAGCTACTGAATTTAGAGCAAACCTAAGCCAGCACGGTCAACCCATGCTTTTGCACCACGGCCAGCAGCTTGAGCGCCATGCCGCTGGGGCGCTTGGCTCCGGTCTCCCACTTTTGCACGGTGGACTGGCTGGTGTTGAGGTAGCGGGCAAAGATGGGCTGGCTGACGTGGTGGTGCTCACGCAGCTGTTTGATCTGCTGGGGCTGGATGTCGGTGGGCACGGCCAGGCAGCCTTGGTCAAAGCCGCGCATGGTGGTTTTGTCGATGGCACCGATTTTGAGCAGGGCACTGGCCGAGGTGTGGATGGCCTGGAAGGCATCGAATTTGAATTTGAGTTTGGTTACGGGCTTTGTTACGGGCTTTGTTACGGGCTTAGTTACGAGCTTAGGGGCCATGGCATATCTCCACAAAATGTTGGTCGTCTATCAGTTGCTGCACTTGCTGGGCGCTAAGGCCTGCGTAGCCTTTGGCGCTGCGGTGCAAAGCGCTATCGGGAATAGCCGCCTTTTTAGCTGCTTTGCTGAACCATGTGGTTTTGAATACTCTGGCTGGGCTATGGGTGCTTTCTGGCATGAATTAGTGTAGCACTGGGTGTGGTATTTTTCAAAGGCAGTTGTTGCGCCTGGCTGCGGGAGGCGCTAGCCCACTTGCAGCGACAGCCCCAGCGCCTTGACCACTTTCAGGATGGTGGCGAACTCGGGGTTGCCGTCGGCGGACAGCGAGCGGTACAGGCCTTCGCGGCTCAGGCCAGTGTCTTTGGCCTTTGCACCATGCAGCGTGCGCGGGCTATCACGCCCAAGGCGTGCTGCGCCAGGGCGGGGTCGCCAGCCTGCAAGCATTCTTGAAAGTACTGCTGCATGTCGCCCGGGGTTTGCAGGTAGTCGGCGCTGTCGTAGCGCTGGATGCCCAGGGTTTTGCGTGCGTTTTGGTTCATGTGAATCTCGTAGGTATGCGGCAAAGCTCCAGATGACAGTTGTTTGAGATATTTGAAACACGGTTTAGCAATGGTATTGGCCTATAGCCCAATAGAGTATTGCGCGAAAAGCTATTGAATATGTAGCAAATCAAGCAGCCATCAACACCTGCATGGCACCTCTGCGGGTGCTGGGCGCGGGGCGGATGAGCAGGTCTACGTCGTAGCCTAGGGCGTTGAAGAACTCCAGCAGTTTTTCGGACGAGAAGTTGTCTAGCCGATAGTTTTGCAGGGCGGACACGTTGGGCTGGGCGATGCCTAGGCGCTTGGCTAGCTCGGCCTGTTTCAGGCCCAGGGCTTTGATACGTTCGTTCAGGCGCACGGCCAGCACGAGCTTGGTTTTTAGCTCTTCGGGCTCGGCCAGGCCCAGGTCGGCAAAGACGTTGCCGCTGCTGGGCTGGATGGGGATGGCTGGGACAGTGGCGGCGGGGGTTGCGGTAGGTTTAGCCATAGTGTTCCTCGTAATGTTGCGTGGCGGCTTTGAGCCGCTGGTGTACCAAGTCGATATCCGTTTTAGCAGTACGTATGCCGCTGGGAGACTTTTTCTGAAAGCAGTGCAGCACATATACGGCCTTGGCAAAGCGCACGGTGTAGACGGCGCGGTAGGCGTTGCCGTCATTGGTCTCTACTACCTCTAGCACGCCTGTGCCCTCGCCTTTCCACGGTTTCGCTGCGGGGTGCTTTGCGCCTAGCTGCGCTACGCCCAGTGCGTAACCTACTGCGCGGCGCGCTTGGTCTGGAAAGTCAATCAAGTCGCGCTTGGCTGCGCCTGTCCACTCTAACGGTTTTTCGTCTTCCATGGGAATTTTATATATAAATCTGTATGAATAGTTGAGGTCGCAATTTGCGACCTCAAGTTGGTGAGTTTTATTGTTTGCGTAATACTGTTTTAATATACAGTATTTATGGTAGAATTCGAGCTTCTTCGCCCACAGGAGTTGCCATGAAAATCTTGCCCACCGAGTTTGACGGCCAGTCCATTCGCCGGGTGTATGACGAGGCCGCTGAGGTGTGGTGGTTTTCGGTGGTGGATGTGGTGCAGGTGCTGACGCAGCAGGCGGACTATCAAACTGCCCGCAAGTACTGGAACAAGCTCAAAGAACGCTTGGGCAAGGAGGGCAGCGAGTCGGTGACAGACTGTCACCGACTGAAATTGCCCGCTGCCGATGGCAAAAACTACCTCACCGACGTAGCCAGCGCCGAAACCCTGCTGCGCCTGGTGCAGTCCGTCCCCAGCCCCAAGGCCGAGCCGATCAAGCTGTGGCTGGCCAAGGTGGGCTACGAGCGCATGCAAGAGCTGGCCGACCCTGCCCTGTCGCTCAACCAGGCGCGCGCTACGTGGCAGCAGCATGGCCGCAGCGACAAGTGGATCCAGCAGCGCATGACGGGGCAAGAAACCCGCAACAAGCTAACCGACTATTGGAGCGAGCACGACATCAAGGCGGGCCAAGAGTTTGCCATTCTTACCAACATCATTCACCAAGAGTGGAGCGGCGTGAGCGTGAAAGAGCACAAAACCGCCAAGGGCCTGAGCAGCCACAACCTGCGCAACCACGTGAGCGAGGCCGAGCAGATCTTCACCGCCCTGGCCGAGCTGTCTACCCGCCAAATAGCCGAGACCACCGATGCCACGGGCATGCCTGACAACGCGGTGGCGGCCAAAGAGGGCGGCGGTATTGCCAAGCAGGCGCGTAAGCAACTGGAGAGTACGACTGGGCAAATCGGTGGTGAGTGGGGCGAACTACTTGCCGCTTAAGAAAACCTAGTTTTTAAGGCACTGGATAGACAGCTTGGCACAACCTATACCGCTGCATATTTAATAGCTGCTCCCGCAATATTCCATTGGGCTGGCAGTCTATTTACCTTGAAAGAAAGACCTATGAAGCATACGCTTATCTCTTTGGCAGTGGCCGCCGCTGCCCTCACGGGCGCGGCATCGGCCAGTGCGCAAAAGTTCAGCCTGAGCAGCGCCGACCTGCCCGCTGGCAAGCCGGTGGCCATGAAGCATGTGTTCAACGGTTTTGGCTGCACGGGTGAAAACATCTCGCCCGCGCTACGCTGGAAAAACGCGCCTGCGGGCACCAAAGGTTTTGCGGTAATGGTGCACGACCCCGACGCTCCTACGGGCGGCGCGAGCTTTTGGCACTGGGTGGTGGTAAACCTGCCCGCCAGCGCCACCGGATCAGGACAGGCTTCGACCCTTCGACAAGCTCAGGACAGGCCAAGCTCAGCCAGAACGGAATTGGTTTAAGTGAACAGCATGGGCAGTTGGCGCGAGTTCTTGGGGTCGCGAAACACCAGGGGCTTGACCACCGTGCGCTGGGCGTCCGGCACTTGCGCGTAGGCCACGGCTTGTTGAATGACGTGGTGGTGCGGTGACTTGTCGCACACCGGGTCGGCGTTGGTGGCATCGCCGGTGAGCATATAAGCCTGGCAGCGGCAGCCGCCCAGGTCTTTTTCTTTCTCGGGGCAGGTGCGGCAGGGCTCTTTCATCCAGCTATCACCTCTGAAGTGGTTAAAGCCTGGAGAGCTGTTCCAAATGTCGTGAATGCTCATGTCGCGCACATTGGGGAAGTCAATGCCCTTGAGCATTTTGGCGGTGTGGCAGGGCAGCGCGGTGCCGTCGGGCGTGACGGTTAAGAAGATATTGCCCCAGCCGTTGGTGCATTTCTTGGGGCGGTTCTCGTAATAGTCGGGCACCACGAAGAAGATGCGCAGTTTGTCGCCCAGCTTTTCGCGGCAGGCGTTGGTGATGCGCTCGGCGCGCTCTAGCTGTTCGCGCGATGGCAGCAGCTGCTCGCGGTTCAGCTCAGCCCATGAGTAGTACTGGGTGTTGGCCAGCTCCAGGTATTCGGCACCCAGTTCCACGGCCAGGTCAATGATCTGTTCGATGTAGTCGATGTTGAGCCGGTGCACCACGCAGTTAAGCACCATCGGCCAGCCGTTGGCCTTGATCATCTGCGCGGTGCGGCGTTTGAGGTCAAAGGTTTTGGTGTGGGACAAAAAGTCGTTCAGCTCTTTGGTAGAGTCCTGGAACGAGAGCTGAATATGGTCTAGCCCGGCGGCTTTGAGGGCTGCGGCGCGTGCCTCGGTCAGGCCCACGCCAGAGGTGAGCAGGTTGGTGTAAAAACCCAGTTGGTGCGCTTCGGCTACCAGCACTTCCAGGTCGTCGCGCAGCATCGGCTCGCCACCCGAGAAGCCGCACTGCACGCTGCCTGCGGCGCGCGCCTGGCGCAGCACGCGCAGCCAGTCGTCGGTGGACAGCTCGGCCTCGGCCCCGGTTTTGGCAAAGTTAACCGGGTTGTAGCAAAACACGCAGTGCAAGGGGCAGCGGTAGGTAAGCTCGGCCAGCAGCCACAGCGGCGGGCCCGGTTGCATGGGGGGCGCGAAAGCCTTCGCGAACCCTTCGACAGGCTCAGGGTGAACGGAGTTAGGGGAACCGCTATCGGTCGTAGTGGCTAGCTCGGTGCTCATGTTTTCACCCATCCCTGCTTGAGTGCAATGGCCAAAAAATCCAGCACATCGGGTGCCAGGCCAGTGGCGTCAAACTGCTTTTCCAGATCGTCAATCACGGTTTGCACGGTTTTTACGCCGTCCAGGCGCTGCATGATCTCGCCCGCACTGCCGTTGAGTTTGACCATGCCCTCGGGGTACAGCAGCACCCAAGATTTTTGCACTTCTTCCCATTGCAGGCGAAAGTGGCTGGCCATGCGGGGCTGGTGGGCGAGACCAATGGTTGTAGCGGTAGCGGCGGTGGCTTCAGTCATGCGGATGCTTTCACGTTGGGGCCTTTGCTTTAGGGCCTTTGATTTCCACTTCACACTGGCTGAGCATGATGGCATCGGCCAGCGCCCACAGCACGTCCAGCTTGAACTGCAATATCTCCAGCGCCCGCTCTTGCAGGTCGCGGGTTTGGCTGAAGTAGTCCAGCGTGAAGTGCAGGCCGTGCTCCACATCACGCCGCGCTTGCGTGAGGCGCTGCTTGAAGTAGCGCAGGCCCTCGGCATTCACCCACGGGTACTGTGTGGGCCAGGTGTCAATGCGCTGTTGGTGGATGTGCGGTGCAAACAGCTCGGTCAGGCTGGACGCCACCGCCTCTTGCCAGGGCTGGCGGCGGGCAAAATTCACATACGCATCGACGGCAAAACGGGCGGCGGGCACTACATAGCGCAGCGATGTCACGTCATCGCGCGACAGGCCCACGGCCTCGCCCAAGCCCACCCAGGCCTCAATGCCGCCGGCATCCTGAATGCCGCCCAAGTTGATACCGTCGTGGTCCAGAATGCGCAAAATCCATTCGCGGCGGATCTCGCGGTCATTGCAGTTGGACAAAATGGCCGCGTCTTTGAGGGGGATGGAGATTTGGTAATAAAAGCGGTTGGCCACCCAGCCCTGCAACTGCTCGCGCGACAGCTTACCCTCGGCCATCATGATGTGGAAGGGGTGGTTGATGTGGTAGCTGGTGCTCTTGCCGCGCAGGCGGGTTTCAAACTCTTCTTTGCTCCACGGCTCTAGGTTGTTAGTGCTCATAAATCGATTTCCATGCCGTCATACGCCACCTCGATGCCGCGCTGCGTCAGCTCACGCCGCTGTGGCCCGTCTTCGTCGAGGATGGGGTTGGTGTTGTTGATGTGGATCAGTACCTTGCGGGTGCTGGTGGGCAGTTTGTCCAGCCATTCCAGCATGCCGCCCGGGCCGGTTTGCGGCATGTGGCCCATGGCGCGCGAGGTTTTTTTGGAGGCACCCAGGGTGATCATTTCGTCCTCGGTCCACAGCGTGCCATCGACCAGCACGCAGTCTGCGGCCTGCATGGCGGCCCACACATGCGGCTCCATCTGGCCCAGGCCGGGGGCGTAGAAAATGCGTTTGTCGGAGGCAGTATTGGTAATGGTCACGCCCACGTTGTCGCCGGGTTGCGGCTGGTCGCGGTGGGGTGAATAGGGCGGCGCGTTGCTGATGAGGGGCAGCGCAGTAAAGTGCAGGCCAGGTACGTTGTCCATTGCAAAGCCTTCAGCACGAAGCAACACTTCGTGCCAGTCAATACCGCAGTAGTGGCCCAGCACTTTGAACAAAGGGTTGCCGCTCATCAAGTCGTCCCGCACCAGCGGGTGGCACCACAGCGCCAGCGACTGGCGGTGCTCGCGCAGCATATACAGACCCGTGGTGTGGTCGATCTGCGCGTCCATTAAAAACACCGCTTGGATAGCGGTGTCGCGCAGGGCGCGGGCGGGCTGCAAGGTGGGGAAGCTGCGAATCTGCTGCAGGATGTCGGGGGATGCGTTGAACAGCACCCAGTTTTCAAGGTCAGCGCTGATGGTGATGGACGATTGGGTGCGCGCCGTGACTCGTTTGCTGCCGGTGCGGTAGGCGCTGCAGTTGGGGCAATTGCAGTTCCACTGCGGGAAACCGCCCCCGGCTGCAGAACCTAGAACATGGATTTTCACACTGGAGAGTTTCTGATGAATGGCGACAACCCGCCGGGAACCTCCCGGCGGGTTGGCTGCTATCAGCGATTGGCGATGTACATCGTGATTTCAAAGCCAAGGCGCATATCGGTAGCTGCTGGTTTTTCCCATTTCATACGGTTACTCCTGAGTGTTGACACCGCACAGCGCGGTAAATGTACACGCAGCATGTCTGCCTGTACGCTTTGCAGTGTGCGGGTTTGCAGCGTTTGCAGCATCGACAATATATGGATTCACACCTCATGATTTTCATGAGTTTGTCCGTTGTCCCACCAGGGACAGGACGCGCAGGCTGGAATACGGCTAGCATGGCAGCATGAACCACACCGCTTCGCCAGACGCCCCGCCTGACGCACTACATGCGCCACAAGAACCCTATGCCAGCGGCATGCTGGACGTGGGCGATGGGCACAGCGTGTACTACGAGCAATGTGGGCAGCCGAATGGTTTGCCCATCGTGGTGCTGCATGGCGGGCCGGGTAGCAGTTTTTCGGCGCGGCACCGGCAGCTGTTTGATCTGCAGCGCTTCCGGGTGGTGCTGTTTGACCAGCGCGGCTGTGGCCGCAGCCTGCCCCGGGGCAGCGTGCAGGCCAACACCAGCGACCATCTGGTAGCCGACATAGAGCAGTTGCGCCAGCACTTGGGTGTGGAAAGCTGGCTGGTGGTGGGTGGCTCGTGGGGCGCGGGACTGGCGCTGGCCTATGCGGCGGCGCACCCGGCGGCCTGCTTGGGGCTGGTGCTGCGCGGCGTATTTTTGGGGCGGGCTTGCGATTTGGATTGGTTTTTTCAGCAGGCCCGGCGGCTATTGCCCGATGCTTGGGCAGCACTCGCGCAGCAGGCACCATCAGCGGCGCGCGCCAGCCTGATGCAATGGCTGTGCACCAGCGTGTGCAGTGGCCAGCCGCAAGAGGCACTGGTGGCTGCCAGTGCTTGGGATGCTTGGGAAACCGCCATGTCGCAGCGCAAAAGCGCGCCGCCCGCAACCGCGTTGCCAGCGGGTGACGCAGCGCAGGCGCTGCTGGACAAATTTCGCGTGCAAAGCCATTACCTGATGAACGGCTGCTTTTGGGGCGATCAACCTCTTCTAGCACGCGCCGCCAGGCTGGCCATGGTGCCCACCGCCATCGTGCATGGCCGCCTGGACTGGATTTGCCTGCCGCAAGCAGCGTGGGAACTGCACCAAAATCTACCCGGCAGCCGCTTGCAATGGCTGGACGGCTGCGGCCACAGCGCGTTTGAGCCAGCGATGGCGCGCGCTGTGGCCGATGCTATTGCGCACTACGCGGCCCACCAGCAGTTTGCGGGCTGGGGCGACGATTATTCCAAGGCGGGCACAGCATGAGTTTGCGGCTTCAAATCAACCTGATCATTGGTATTTTGTTAGGGCTGTTTGCATCACTGGTGATCGGGCTGGATATCGACAACACCCGGCGCAGCGTCCGCGAAGAAGTGATGGGGGCCAACGTGGTCGCCAGCCAGTTGCTGTCCCGGGCCAGTTGGGTCTACGATGCGGGCGGGCTGCAAGGCATGAACGAGTTTTTATCCCGTGTGGGGCGTGTGCGGGCCAATGAAATCAGCCTGTACGACGCACAAAATATTTTGCTGTACCGCTCACCACCGTCTACCTACAAAGTCGGCCGCGAAGCACCAGCGTGGTATGCCAACTTGGTATCCATGCCTTTGGAACCCAAAGAAATTTTGCTGCCCAGGGGACGCATTGTGCTGCAAGCCGACGCATCGCGCGCCACGCTGGATGGCTGGGACGACTTGCGCCCCATGCTGTGGGCAGTGCTCATCGGCTTTGTAGTGGCCAACTTGCTGGTGTACCCGCTGATAGGCAGGGTGCTCAAGCCCCTGCGCTTGCTGGTGCAGGGTTTGGGACAGGTCACGCAAGGGGCCTACGGCACGCGCTTGCCAGCCCTGTCGGGCCATGAGGGGCGCCAGATCAGCACGGCCTTCAATGGCATGGCCCAGTCGGTGCAAGACAGCGCTATGGCAAGGCAGCAAGCACAAGAGGCGACCCACGCCTTGGCCCAGAACCGCGAGCTGACGCACATCATTCAAGCACGCATAGAACAAGAGCGCGGCGCTATTGCGCGCGAGCTGCACGACGAGATGGGCCAGCAAGTCACCGCCATCAAAAGCATGGGCCTGGCGATTGCGCGCAAGGCCACAGGGCAAGACGCGATGATCGAACAATCGGCCCGCATGGTGATGGACTGCGCCGACCAAATCTACGATGGCGTGCACCGGTTGATAGCGCAATTGCGCCCTTTGGCGCTGGATCGCTTTGGCCTGCGCGATGCCCTGCAAGACCTGCTGGACGACCGGCGGGTGCACCACCCCGATGTGACTTTGCAGCTCACCCTCAAAGGCCCACTGGACGGCCTGGACGATGACCTGTCTACTACCGTCTACCGCCTGGTGCAGGAGGCCGTCAACAACGCGCTGCGCCACGCGCGCGCCAGCCGCATTGATGTGCAACTGGATGCATCTACGCAAGGCCTGGAACTGCTGGTGACTGATAATGGAACAGGCCAAGTGGCGCAATTTCAGGCCCCTGGCCACTATGGGGTGCTGGGCATGCGAGAGCGTGCCCAGGCGGCGGGAGGCAGTTTTGATATCGACCAGATGGAGCCTGCGGGCGTGCGCATACGGGTCAGTTTGCCGATGAAACCATTAGCAGGGAGTGACGTACTGTGAAAGTCATGCTGGTCGATGACCACGCCGTGGTGCGAATGGGTTTTAAGCTGCTGCTACAGGCCTCTGACGATATTGAGGTGGTGGCCGAGGCTGACAGTGGCGAAGCGGCTTGCCAAATGGTAGAGGCTGAAGGGCCAGACGTGGTGGTGATGGACATTGCCATGGCCGGCATGGGCGGTATCGAAGCCATCAAGCGCCTGCTGGCCAAAAACCCACGCCTGAAGATTTTGGCACTGTCGGCGCATGAGGACACCAGCCACCCCAAGCGCGCGCTACAAGCCGGTGCGCTGGGCTATTTGTCCAAGCGCAGCGCCCCCGAAGTGCTGATCGACGCCATTCGCACCATTGCCAAAGGCCAGCGTTATCTGGACGCACAAATCGCCCAACGCATCGCCGTGCAAGACATCAGCGGTGACAAAGGGCCGATGGAAAAGCTGTCAGCCCGGGAGTTTGAAGTGTTTGTGCAACTGGCACGGGGCCAATCGGTGACGCAAATTTCAGAAGCCCTGAACCTCTCCAGTTCCACCGTAGGCACGCACTTGTACAACGTGAAGCAAAAGCTGGGCTTGGCCAACCAGGCCGAAATGACCTTGTTGGCCATGCGGCATGGGTTGATAAATTTGGCTGGCTAGCCTGTCAAAGCAGTAGTTTTTGTAATTTTTATACTACTTATTTTATAGCTGCTCCCGCAATATTCTATGGGGCTATAGCCTGATTAGCCCTAAAAATTAGGGGTCTATGTGATTTTTAGCGGGTAGCGAGCTGGACCTGGAGGGCATGGCTTGTGCACTGGCTCAGGAGGACGGTGCACCTTCAACCTTCAGCTACGCGGCTGCCCCCCGTGCTGGCCTCGGGCCAGCGACTCCTCCTTGATGCCGCTACGCTGAAGGCGCACCGCCGCCCTGATCGGGCTGACTTGGTGCTGCGTCCGAGCCCATAGGGCGCTAGCCACCGGGAAAGCAGATGAGGTCAGATCAAAATTCAGGAAGACCTTCTGTTTGGAGCGCGCAACGCCCTGACGAAATTTTGCTCTGACCCCTCGCGCTGTCTGCGGCGCACAAAACCCTCGCCACGCCCAGCGTCACCCGCACAGGCCGCGCACCGCACGCCTGCGAGTGGGCCGCTTGGAAAACCACCTGGGAATCCAAAATCGGCCGAAAACCGTGAATTTGCTGCTTGGAGCGCCGCTAGTTTAGATAGATATCCGCCTGTAGCCCCCTAGAATAAAGCGGTAAGAGCTATGGAATAGTGAGTGCCATCCGGACCCAAAATGCACTGCAAGAAGCCCGTCTGGCTGGTTTTCGGCGAACAGCGGCTAGCCAGGGTACAGGAAGCCTGTTTTTGTAACTACTCAGGTCCCAGTGACAGGTAGCAGCCGATGTTAGGCAGACCTCAGCTATTGCACGCTACAGATTAATGAGCAACAATAGAGGTAATGACCG